>NZ_JBAUJR010000221.1:0-4885 GCF_049683935.1 Mycobacterium sp.
GCGTCGGCCAGGGTCGGCATCGGAGCGCCGGTCTGCACGCGCGCCGCCTGGCGTGGCTGCAATCTGCTCGGCGTTCGCGCACCGGCCTCGATCGCGCCCATCACCGGCAGGCTGATCTCACGCTCCCGGGTCTCGCCGGCTTCGTCGCCGTCATCACCCTCGTCGGAGCCGCCGTAGCCCAGGACATCGACGCTGCGCACTGCGTATCCGTCGATGGCGGCCTGATCGAATCCGGGTAGCGGACGCTCGGTCACCACCTCTTCGGCGCACATCAAGCCTTGCGCTTCCGCGATGGCGACCCGCACCGGCCGCGGGGCTACCGCGGCGGAAGCCACTCGGGCCTGTTGCTCCTCCACCGACCGCAAATCACGCCTTTCTCCCGTTCAGCCTCACCGGGCCGACGCTGGATGACACCGACTGCGCGCGGTCCAATGCGCTGGCGGTACCGCCGTCAGTGCTCAGTCGTCGCGTGAGCGAGCCCCAACCGCTCGACCAACCACTCGCGCAGTTCGGGTCCGTAGTCATCTCGCTCCAACGCAAAGTCAACCGCAGCCTTCAGGTAGCCGCCGGGATTTCCCAGGTCGTGTCGAGATCCGCGGTGAACCACCACATGCACCGGGTGCCCTTCCTCGATCAGCAGGGCGATCGCGTCAGTGAGTTGCAATTCGCCACCGGCACCGCGCGGAATCCGTTTGAGTGCGTCGAAGATCGCGCGGTCCAGGACGTAGCGACCGGCCGCGGCATACGGCGAGGGTGCGTCCTCCGCCTTGGGCTTCTCGACCATGCCGATGACCTTCAGCACGTTCGGATTCGACGCATCGGGCACGACTTCGACGTCGAACACGCCGTAGGCGCTGATGTGTTCTTTGTCCACCTCGATCGCGCAGAGCACCGACCCGCCGCGCTTGGCGCGCACCTTCGACATCGTCTCCAGCACACCGGTCGGCAACACCAGATCGTCGGGCAACAGCACCGCGATCGCGTCCTCGTCAGGTCCCAGGCTGGACTCCACGCACCCGATCGCGTGCCCAAGGCCCAGAGGCTCCGCCTGCACCACCGATTCGACCTTGATCAACGCCGGTGCCCGACGGACCTTCTCCAACATCGACTTCTTGCCGCGCGCCTCCAGCGTCCCCTCGAGGACCAGGTCCTCGACGAAGTGCGCGACGACCCCGTCCTTGCCCTCGGAGGTGATGATGATCAGCCGCTCGGCCCCGGCCTCGGCTGCCTCGGCGGCCACCAACTCGATGCCCGGCGTGTCGACGACAGGCAGCAATTCCTTGGGCACCGTCTTGGTGGCAGGCAGAAAGCGCGTCCCCAGTCCCGCCGCGGGAACTACCGCGGTGTACGGGATCGGAACTTCAGGCCGATTCATCGTTCACACATTAACCTCTCTGCGTTGGATGTTCCCTTCCTACCCGGCTCCGGAGGACTTCACGGTGCGATCGACAAAGGCACAGGTTAGGGCCGAGATCCTGGCCGCCCGCCGCACTGTGGATCCGCAGACCCGCGACGGCGAGGCAGCGGCCCTGGCGTCGCACCTCGGCGCGATCGTCAAGGCTGGTCAAACCGTGTGCGCGTACGTCCCGGTCGGTTCCGAGCCGGGCTCACCGGCGCTCCTCGATGCGCTGCTCGGCCACGACGTCGTCGTGCTCCTGCCTGTCGCCCGGCACGGGGACGACGGCACACCGCTTCCGCTGAAGTGGGGGCGGTACCGCCCGGGCGAGTTGGTCGCAGCGCCGTTCGGTCTGCGTGAACCGGCCCAGCCCTGGTTGCCCGTCGATGCGCTGGCCGACGCGGCGGTGGTCCTGGTGCCCGCTCTCGCGGTCGACCGAGTCGGTGTGCGACTGGGGCGCGGTGCCGGGTTCTACGACCGGACGCTGCCGTCGGCCGACCCCGGCGCGGTGCTGGTGGCAGTGGTACGTGACGACGAACTCGTCGACCATCTCCCCTCGGAGCCGCACGATGTCCGGATGACCCACGCGTTGACGCCGCGCGCAGGTGTGGTCGCACTCGACGGTTGAGTGACGCTGCGGGCGGTGGGAATCACTCGGACCGCCTGGCGGTTCTAGCACTTGAGCCGGTAGAGTGCTAAAGAAGTTTGACCACCTCGGAGGGTTTTGTGCCTACCTATTCCTATGCATGCACCGAATGCGACAACAAGTTCGACATGGTGCAGGCCTTCACTGATGACGCGTTGACGCAGTGCCCCCAGTGCGACGGACGGCTGCGCAAGGTGTTCGGCAAAGTGGGCGTGGTGTTCAAGGGCAGCGGTTTCTACCGCACCGACAGCCGCGAAGCCTCCAAAGCCTCTGCCAAGAGCTCGGCCTCGGGTAGCTCGGAGTCGTCATCCTCGGATTCGTCGTCTTCGAGTTCGTCGGAGAAGTCGAGTTCGTCGTCCTCCAGCTCGTCGGAGAAGTCGACCTCCTCGGACAAGTCGAGCTCGTCGAGCAGCTCATCCGCACCGGCTGCCGCAGCGTCCAACTGACGTTATCCACAGCCGAGCAGCCGGAGCCTGACGGGAGCCCTTGCGCTGCCCTAGCGTTGGCCGTATGGGGGATTCGCTGAACCCGACGCCGCTGAGTCGGCTCCGACAGGCCGTACGCCCGGACTGGTCGCACACCGTGGCTGCCCGCAGGGCACTCGCCGGCGTGCTGGTTGTTCTCGCCGCGGTCGCAGCCTGGCGCGACGATCCGCGCGCCGACCACACCGATGTCGTCGTCACCACCCGCGACCTGTCGCCGGGCACCGAACTCACCGGCGAGGACGTCGCGCTCGAAACCCGCACGGCGTCAACCATTCCCGATGGTTCGACCGTTGACATCGATTCGGTGGTCGGAACCACCTTGGCAGGACCGGCTCGGCGCGGTGAGGTCGTCACCGACGTGCGACTGCTGGGTCCGCGACTGGCCGAGTCCGCCGTCGGGCCGGACGCGCGCATCGTGCCACTCCCCCTGGCCGACCCAGCGCTGGTGGATCTTGTCAGACCCGGCGACGTCGTTGATATCGTCGCCGCGCCCGTATCCACCGATGCGGCAACCGAAGCCCGGCTCATCGCCACCGACGCGGTGGTGGTGCTGGTATCTGCGAAGGAGAACGGGGTCACCGCCGGTGGCGGCCGAGTCGTGCTCGTGGCCCTACCCGCTGCAGCCGCCAAGGCCGTCGCGGGCGCTGCACTGGTGCAAACGGTCACGCTGACGCTGCATTAGGAAGTGCCACAACACAATTCGCCCCCGGCTGGTAGCCGGGGGCGAATTGTGACGAAGTGCTGAGCTCAGAAGCCGCTTGCGCTGCCCGGGCCGCACTGCGGGCCGGTGCTGGTGTTCCGCGGATCGAAGGCGCCACCCCACGGGTCGGAGGGCGACAGACCGATCGCCGTCCAGCCGCGCGATCCGACCCACTCGGGACCGGACTCTTCGGCCTTCTGCGTCGGAATGCCGATATCGCTGGTGATGGTCGATGCCGTGCTCAGCGTTCCGGGGCTTGCAGTGCAGTAGTCCCCACCCGCGATTGCGGCCGACTGCCGCGAGTTCACGACTCCGTCTCCGCCGACCTCGGTGAGTGAGGGATCGTTGGGATCGGGTTGCGCGCTCGCAGTCCCCGCACCGAAGGTCAGAGCACCCACGCTGACGGCAAGTGCACCGAAGCCGACAACGGCCAGCTTCTTGGAATTCTGGAGGAGAGCGGCCATCGGCCTGCCCCTTTCTGTGGCGAGATCGCGAGCGTTACGAGGGTCGAAAGTTTGAAGTCCAAGCAGAAGACTATCAGGCCGAACCCCACCGCGCATCGCATCACCGAGCAAAGCGAATTCCTTCAGGATCCGCTTAGATTCAGCGACTCGGTGCGCCGCTTCCCGATCCTCCGGTTCTACCGTGAAAGAGCTGGGGACAACGGGTGATCCGGCTCAGTCGGGAGGTCGCCGGCAGGACCCGTCCGCAGGTGAAACCCCGGAACGCGCGGCAAAGGCGCCGGTGACACGTTCGCCGCGATGACGGCACGCCGGAAACGGCATCGGACGACCCGGGCGCGACCTGCGGGGTTACGGTTCATTTGACCTGGTACCAGCCATACGAAAGGACTCGGGCAATGCTGAAGGGGTTCAAGGACTTCATATCTCGGGGCAACGTGATCGACCTGGCCGTCGCAGTCGTGATCGGGGCGGCATTCACCGGCCTCGTCACGGCATTCACGCAGAGCGTCATTCAGCCCCTCATCGATCGCATCGGTGCCGGACCCGACGCCGAGTACGGCATCCTGCGGATTCCGCTGGGGGGTGACCAGTTCGTCGATCTCAACGCGGTGCTGTCGGCCGGCATCAACTTCCTCATCGTGGCCGCGGTGATCTACTTCGTGATCGTCGTGCCGTTCAAGAAGATCAAGGAACGCGACAAGAAGGTGGAAGCCACAGAGACCGAGCTGACGTTGTTGACCGAGATCCGCGACCTCCTGCGCGCCGAGTCCAGCGGCGGGTCCGCCGGCAAGCACGGCAGCCCGGCGTCTCCGATCGACCACTCGGAGTGACCGGCACCCACGCATAGTCACTGCAGGACAGACGAAATCGGCCCCCGGCAATGCCGGGGGCCGATATTCGTTCAGGCCTATTGTCGTTCAGGCCTTGGTCAGTTCATGTTCCACGGTTCGCCGTAGGTGGTGACGCTGTCGCCAGTCGACGACACCAACCGGGCGAACGGACGCAGCAACACACCGCCGGCCGCGCCGGTCACCGTGCCGTGCGCGTTGGACACTGCCACCTGGCCGCCGGGGCCGGCCACGTCCACACTGAAGGTCGCCACTTCCTGGATACCCGGACCGTTGCCCAGGTCAGCCGAGATCGACACACCCGGGAACAGCGGCGGAGTCACGATGCCGGCGAAGTTACCGCCGA
>NZ_JBAUJR010000222.1:0-1821 GCF_049683935.1 Mycobacterium sp.
GGCCGACACCGCGCCGGGGTGGATGCGGGCCGCCGGGTGGGTGCCGGCGGAGGCGGCGGGCACTACGCTGAGTCGGCTCCAGATCGCCGCGGCGAGTTGGCTGCGCGCGGAGTTCTGGGTGCAGACGAACACCACGCGCGCAACGCTGCGCTCAGCCGTGGGAAGCAGGTTCTCGAGGGCCTGGCGCTCGAGCCGCAGATAGGAACGTCGACCGTCGGCCTCGGAGCGGGAGTGGCGAACGACGCCTGCCCGCTTGAGCACGCCCAGGTGATGGGCCAGCAGGTTGGACTGCACGTTCAGCACCGTGCGCAGTTCCGACGGCGACGCATCGGCCAGCAGCAGGTGATCGACGATCGCCAGGCGTGCCGGGTCCGCCAGCGCGGCGAAGACGGCGACCCGCTGCGCGTCGTCTGGATTTACCTCAATGGACATTGACTCAATCAGTACTGAGATATCTGATCTGCGTCAACCTCTGCTGCGGTTTCGTCGCCTCACCCCCCTTTCTGGTTCACCTCCCGTTCACCATCCGTAGGGCGCCGATTCACGAGCAGCCCTTAGGTTCACAGCCGAGCAGCGAGAGTTCTGCTCGGCGCGAGAAGCGTGCCTCCCCGAATCCGTATTGAAGGAGCTTTGTGAAGGCCAAACGAACTGGTGCCGCGGTGAGCCTGCTGGCCGCCGGCGCTCTGCTGCTGTCTGCGTGCGGCAGCGACAACAACACCGCAGCTTCGGGATCCGGCGAGGGGGGAACGGAGCCGGCCGGCGATTGCGGCGGCAAGGAGTCGCTGAAGGCCAGTGGTTCGTCCGCGCAGGCCAACGCGATGACGCGGTTCATCAACGCCTACGAGCAGGACTGCCCCGGATACACCCTGAACTACACCTCCAGCGGATCCGGCGCGGGTGTCTCGGAGTTTCTCGGTGGACAGACCGACTTCGGCGGCTCTGATTCGCCGTTGAACGCCGAGAAGGGTGAGATCGAACGCGCCATGGAGCGCTGCGGTGGCAACCCGGCATGGAACCTTCCCGCGGTGTTCGGACCCATCGCCATGACCTACAACCTCGAAGGTGTGGACACCCTGGCGCTCGACGGCCCGACCCTGGGCAAGATCTTCAACGGCACCGTCACCACGTGGGATGCCCCCGAGATCGCGGCGCTGAACGAGGGCGTGACCCTGCCCGCTCAACCGATCAACGTGATCTTCCGCAGCGACGAGTCGGGCACCACCGACAACTTCCAGCAGTACCTGGACGCGGCCTCCGACGGCGCATGGGGCAAGGGCGCCGGCAAGTCGTTCGCCGGCGGTGTCGGCGAAGGCGCCAAGGGCAACGAGGGCACCTCGGCCGCCATCGCGAGCACCCCGGGATCGATCACGTACAACGAGTGGTCGTTCGCCAAGGCGCAGAACCTGTCCATCGCCCAGATCATCACCTCGGCGGGACCGGAGCCGGTCGAGCTGAGCACGGAGACCGCCGGCAAGGCGATCGACGGGGTGAAGTTCAAGGGTGAGGGCAACGACCTGGTGCTCGACACCACGTCGTTCTACATGCCGACCGAACCCGGTTCGTACCCGATCGTGCTCGCCGCGTACGAGATCGTGTGCTCGGAGTACCCGGACCCCGAGGTCGCCACCGCGGTCAAGGCGTTCATGCACTCGGCGCTCGGCAATGGCCAGACCGGTCTCGAGGACAACGGCTACATCCCGGTGCCCGAGGCGTTCAAGACCCGCCTGACCGAGGCCGTCGACTCCATCAACGCGACGGCCTAGTCACCAACCCATGGCTCTGACTCCAGACTCGACCGCGGTGGGCTCGTCGGTTAAACCG
>NZ_JBAUJR010000223.1:0-5274 GCF_049683935.1 Mycobacterium sp.
GGCTCAACCGGCGTCGCAGCCGGCGGCGCACAGGTGCCGGTCCGGTGGCGGTGCGCTGGCCGGCGAACACCCAGCCGTGGATCCGCGCCGGGGGCACCAGGAACAGTGCCCGCCGAAGTCCGTTGTAGACCCCCATCTACAGCGCCGGTTGATCGGGGGTTTGCGGGGTGTCGGCCCGTTTCCTGCGTCGCAGCAACACCCGTCTGCTGCCGTCGGTGTAGAGCCGGACCCGGGTCAGCTCCCAGCCCCGGTACTCGGCCTCGATGGACAACCGGATCGAGGCGTTCACCCGGGTCACGTCTGGTGGCAGCCGCAGCGGGATCCATTCGTACTCGCCGGAGCCCTCCGACACCGCCTGGTCCCAGGTTGCCGGCAGCCGTCCCCGCGAGCCCGTGCTCATTCCGCCTCGCCCGCAGAGGTGATCACCTGGACGCCGTCGCCCGAGCCGGAGACCACATAGAGGGTGTCCGTCGCCTCGTCGACCGCCAGCGAGTTCGGTTGCCGCACTGTTCGATGTCGCACCTTCTCGACGGGGATGCCGGTCGAGAGATCGTAACCAACGACGGTGTTCGTCGCCGTCTGTGCGACCCACGTCAGTCCTTCGGCGGTGCCCGAGGAGGTCAGACCGTAGGGGGAGTCCGGCACCGGGAAGCGCTGTCGCAGGATCAACGGGTCGACCCCGTAAACGAGCAGTTCGCCGCCGCGGGTGTCGGCGACCACCACCCTGCCTGCCGAATCGGCGGCCATCGTCGTTGCGCCCGCACCCGCGCGCAGCGCGTGTGCCGATTTTGTTCCTTCGGCGTCGAGGCTGGTGATGGAGGTCTGTCCCCGATCCAGCACGATCGCGGTATTGCCTTGCGTCACAATGGCGTCCACTCGCGCGAACATCTTCAGTCGCGCACCGACCTCGGTGTCCGAAGCCAGCGTGTACACCGCGCCGTCGGCGCTTCCCAGCACCACCTTGCCGTCGGCGCGCCGCGCGATCGCGGTGAAGTCCACCCCGTCCTGGTCCTGCACATCGATCCTCGTCGCATCACCGGAGGTGATGTCGAACCGGAAATAACCGCCCTCCGTAGACAGGATCAGTCCACCCTCGCCGTCTGCGGCCATCGCCGTGGCGGACCCATCGAGCTCAGTGGGTGACGGTGTTCCCGCCTCCGGGAACACCGTGACGACCGACCTGTTGTCGCGACCGGCGCCGAGGACCACCAGCGAGTCGGTTTGCGAGTCGAACACCGCCGCCTGCGCCGGGCCGGCCAGAGGAAGGACCGTTCCCGGCGGGGTGCCGGTGACGGCAGGCGAGTCGGCGGCCTGCGCCGCTTCGATTGTCGGCGGAGGGCTGTCCACCGGGTTCGACGAGCAGCCGGCAATCAGTGCCATTGCCAGCGCTGCAGTGCCGAAACGAATCAGCTGAGCTGGTGGGTTGATGCGACGCGGCAATGGGTAGCTCTCGGATTGTGTGTATGGAACCTGATCGAACAGCCAGTGTATGCACCCCCGGAGGCCAGTATTCGTCGCGTCCGTCACGCCCGTTGACGATCGCGACGGTATGGTACGGACCATGACCCTTTCCATGGACAGGGACGTGACCGATCACCGATTTGCTGTCGAGGACATCACCACCGGGGTGCACGCCAGCGGGTTCGGCCAGGTGGGAGACGGACGCAGCTTCTCATTTCGCACCGAGCGCCAGGCGCTGGTCGTCGAGATCTACCGGCCCCGAGTGCGTGGTCCGGTGCCGCAGTCCGAGGACGTCGTCGCTCTCGCCACCCGCAAGCTCACCGACATCGACCTTTTTGATGAGCGCAGCCTCGCTGCGGTCGTCCGTGACGCCGTCGCCGACGCGCAGCCGGTGCCTCGCAACGGCCGCTGAACCCACTTCACGGTACGGTCGTCGTCGTGACGGACGTGGCCGCGATGTCCTGGTTGCAGGTCGTCGTCCTCTCGGTGCTGCAGGGACTCACCGAGTTTCTGCCGGTGTCGTCCTCGGGGCACCTGGCCATTGCATCCCGGGTGTTCTTCGATGAGGACGCCGGCGCCTCGTTCACCGCGGTGAGCCAGCTGGGCACCGAAGCGGCCGTCCTGGTCTACTTCGCACGCGACATCGTCCGGATCGTGAAGGCGTGGTTTTCCGGCCTTTTTGAGGCTGCGCACCGCAATGCCGACTACTGGTTGGGCTGGTGGGTGATCATCGGGTCGATCCCGATCGGTGTGGTCGGCCTGCTCTTCAAGGACGAAATTCGCACCGGCGCACGCAATCTGTGGCTGGTGGCGACCGCGCTGATCGTGTTCTCGCTGGTCATCGCGGCGGCTGAGTACTACGGCAGGCAGACACGCCGCGTCGAGGATCTGACCTGGCGCGACAGCGTCATCGTCGGCCTCGCACAGTGCCTGGCGCTGATACCGGGCGTGTCGCGGTCGGGCGCCACGATCAGCGCGGGCCTGTATCTGGGGCTCGACCGGGAACTGGCAGCCCGGTTCGGTTTCCTGTTGGCGATCCCGGCGGTGTTCGCCTCGGGCATGTTCTCGCTCCCGGATGCGTTCGACCCGGTCGGGGAGGGCATGAGCGCTACCGGTGCGCAACTGCTGGTGTCCACCGTCATCGCGTTTGTCGTCGGCTTCGCCGCCGTGTCGTGGTTCCTGCGATTCCTGGTCCGGCACAGCATGTACTGGTTCGTCGGCTACCGCATCGTGCTCGGATGTGTCGTGTTGATATTGCTCGGGACAGGAGTGGTGGCGGCTACATGACGGTTCTGCTGTTGCGTCACGGCCGGTCGACGTCGAACACCGCCCACACCCTGGCGGGTCGGTCGGAGGGTGTGGACCTCGACGACCGCGGCCGCGAACAGGCCGAGGCACTCGTGGAGCGCCTCGGGACGCTGCCGATCCGCGCGATCGTCCGGTCGCCCCTGCTGCGCTGTCAGCGAACGGTCGAACCGCTGGCGTCCGCGCTGGGACTGCAGCCGGTGGTCGACGAACGGATCGTCGAGGTCGACTACGGCTCCTGGACCGGCCGCAAGATCGGTGAGCTGGTCAAAGAGCCGTTGTGGGCGGTGGTCCAGCAGCAACCCAGCGCGGCGGTGTTCCCGGACGGGGAGGGGCTCGCCGCCGTCCAGGCCCGCGCGGTGGCCGCGGTGCGTGAGCACGACCGCATGCTGGCCGCGGAGCACAGCGGCGACGTGCTGTGGATCGCCTGCACACACGGTGACGTGATCAAAGCGGTGCTCGCAGATGCCCTGGGCTCGCACCTGGACAGCTTCCAGCGCATCAACGCCGACCCCGCATCGGTCAGTGTGATCCGCTATACGACGCTGCGGCCCTTTGTGATCCACGTCAACCACACCGGCTCCGCACTGAACTCGGCGCTGACCGCTGTGCCCGCCGATGGCAAGACCGAGGACGGCACCGTTCCCACCGGTGAAGCCGTGGTCGGCGGATCCACCGAATGAGCGCACGCCGCACAATTACGGCTGACGTGGCGTAGCCGGTATTTTGGAAGCTGCCATGTCCCGCGAAATCCATGTCTTCCGCACACCCGACCGATTCGTGGCCGGGACCGTCGGCCAACCCGGAAATCGCACGTTCTACCTGCAAGCGGTCCACGACAAACGGGTGATCTCGGTGATCTTGGAAAAACAGCAGGTGGCGGTGCTCGCCGAACGGATCGACGCGTTGCTGCTGGAGATCAACAAGCGCTTCGGCACGCCGGTTCCCCCCGACACCGGCGAGGTCGAGGACCTGAGTCCGTTGATCACCCCGGTGGACGCCGAGTTCCGGGTCGGCACCATGGGGCTGGGCTGGGACTCCGAGGCGGAGACGGTCGTCGTCGAACTCCTCGCCGTGTCGGAGGCTGAGTTCGACGCCTCGGTGGTCCTCGACGACGCCGAGGAGGGGCCGGACGCGGTGCGCGTGTTCCTGACCCCCGAGTCGGCGCGGGAGTTCGCGACGCGATCCAACCGGGTCATCTCGGCGGGACGCCCACCCTGCCCGCTCTGTGACGAGCCGCTGGATCCCGAAGGACACATCTGCGTCCGAACCAACGGCTACCGGCGCGGCGCGCTGGGTGGATCCGACGATGTCGACGACATCTGACGTCGGGGTGCTGCAGAACGGCGAGTTGACCGTCATCGGGCGGATCCGCTCGGCGAGCAACGCGACCTTCCTGTGCGAGGCCACACTGGGCGAGCTCACCCAGCACTGTGTGTACAAACCGATCCGCGGTGAGGCACCGCTGTGGGACTTTCCCGACGGAACGCTGGCGGGCCGCGAGTTCGCCGCGTACCTGGTGTCGGCGGCACTGGGCTGGGACATCGTGCCCCACACCATCATTCGTGACGGACCAGCGGGTCCCGGGATGCTGCAGCGTTGGGTCGAGCAGCCCAGCGACACCGAGGACGATGAGGCAGACGATGCCGGTCCGGACCTCATCGATCTGGTGCCGTCGGGCAGGATCCCTCCCGGTTTCCTGCCGGTCCTCGAGGCCTACGACCACGCCGGCGACGAAGTCACCCTGGTGCACTCCGACGACGACAGGCTGCGGCGGATCGCCGTGTTCGACGTGTTGATCAACAATGCCGATCGCAAGGGCGGCCATGTGCTCCACGGGGTTGACGGGCAGGTCTACGGCGTGGACCACGGCGTCAGCCTGCATGTCGAGGACAAGCTGCGCACCGTTCTGTGGGGCTGGGCGGGCAAACCCGTCGACGACGACACCCTCGAGGCGGTGGCCGCTTTCGGTGATGCCCTGACAGACGACCTCGGTGCCGAGTTGTGCTGTCACATCACCCCCCGCGAGGTCGCTGCACTGCGGGCCAGAGTTGTTGCCCTGCTGCAAAACCCGGTGATGCCCGGACCCGATCGACGCCGACCGATACCGTGGCCGGCTTTCTGACGTGATCTACTTGCCCGGTGACCCTCACCGATGCAGCGCTGGCCGCCGAGGTGGCCGCCGAAGCCGGTGACCTGCTACTGGCGATGCGTGAACAGATCGGCTTTTATGATCCCTACGACCTCGGTGACGCCGGAGACAAGCGCGCCAACACGCTGATCCTGGACCGGCTGCACCGGGAGCGGCCGCACGACGCGGTGCTGTCCGAGGAGGCCGTCGACGACGTGTCTCGGGTCGACGCCGACCGGGTGTGGATCGTCGACCCCGTCGACGGCACCCACGAGTACTCGATGCCCGGCCGCGCGGACTGGGCCGTGCACATCGCGTTGTGGCAGCGCTCTTCCGGGCCTCACGGGGGCGGTCTCACCGACGCAGCGGTCGCGCTG
>NZ_JBAUJR010000224.1:0-2315 GCF_049683935.1 Mycobacterium sp.
CGTGAGCTGCGGTCGGCCATCCCCGACTGACCCTGCTCGCGATAGCGGCCCGCCCACCGCGAGGCCGTGGACACCGACACCTGGAAACGTTCGGCAGCCCGACGCAAAGACCAGCCATCATCGACGACGCAACGAGCCAGCCGCAGGCGACCGGTTTCAGACAAAGGGGCATTACGGTGAGACACGAAGACCTCCGAAGTGAGTTGGTGCGTTCCTAGGCAGTTCGCACTTCACTCGGAGGTCTTCGTCTTGTCACCTCACCACGCCGTCACCAACGTCCGTGGTCAGTACAGTTAGCCCGCCACAACACGCTGGCGGCAGTTTGTCGGGGTAGTTTGCCCGAATGGAAACGTTCACCCCGACGCTGGATTGGGGCAGCGAGCTCTGGACCTCGCTCTGGTGGATCGCCCAAGGCTGGGCGTACGCAGCGGTCTCGACGCTCATCGTGCTGGTGCTGATCGCCCGCTACACGACCTGGGGTCGGCAGTTCTGGCGGGTCACCCGCGGATACTTCACCGGCCCCGAAAGTGTCGTCGTGTGGGTGTGGCTGGCAGGCATCCTGCTGTTGGTCATCGCGAGCGTCCGACTGTCGGTGCTGTTCAGCTTCCAGGGCAACGACATGATGACCAGCTTCCAGGTCATCGCGTCCGGCGTCGGCGCGGGCGACGACGCGGTGAAGGAATCGGGAGGCAACGGATTCTGGCTGTCGATGGGCGTCTTCGCGGTCCTGGCCGTCATCAACGTCGCCACCATCATGCTCGATCTCTTTGTCACCCAGCGGTTCATGCTCCGGTGGCGTACCTGGCTCACCGACGAACTGACCGGCGACTGGCTCGACGGCAAGGCCTACTACCGCTCACGCTTCATCGACGACACCATCGACAACCCCGACCAGCGCATCCAGGCCGACATCGACATCTTCACCGCAGGTGTCGGCGCCCTGCCCAATACTCCGAACAACACTTCGGGCACCACGTTGCTGTTCGGCGCCGTCGCCTCGATCGCCTCGATGATCTCGTTCACCACCATCCTGTGGAACCTGTCGGGTCCGGTGATGTTGCCGTTGATCGGCGTCGAGTTGCCCAAGGCGATGTTCGTCATCGGCATCGTCTACATCCTGTTCGCCACCGTTGTCGCGTTCGTGATCGGCCGACCGATCATCACGCTGTCGTTCAACAACGAGAAGTTCAACGCCGCCTTCCGGTACGCGCTGGTGAGACTGCGCGACGCGGCCGAAGCGGTCGCGTTCTACCGGGGTGAGGTCGCCGAGCGGACCGGGTTGCGCCGCCGGTTCGCGCCGATCGTGGCGAACTACAAGAAGTACGTGAACAGGCTGGCGGCATTCTTGGGCTGGAACCTCTCGATCAGCCAGGCGCAGGAGCTGATCCCCTACATCGTGCAGTTCTCCCGGTTCTACAACGGCGAGATCACCCTCGGTCAGCTCTCGCAGACCGCCAGTGCGTTCCGGGAGATCCTCACCGGGCTGTCGTTCTTCCGCAATGCCTACGACAACTTCGCCGGCTACCGCGCCGCGATCATCCGTCTGCACGGTCTGGTGACCGCCAACGAAGAGGGCAGGGCGCTGCCCTCACTGGACGCAACCGGCTCCACCGACGGCCGTGTCGAGTTGGACGATGTCGAGGTGCGGACCCCCGACGGCCGTCAGCTGATCGAACCGCTGGACCTGTCGCTGGAGCGCGGGGACGCCTTGGTGATCACCGGCGCCTCCGGCAGCGGCAAGACCACGCTGCTGCGCAGCCTCGGGCGGCTGTGGCCGTTCGCCTCGGGTTCGATCAGGTATCCGATCGAGGACAACGCGACGATGTTTCTGTCCCAGATGCCGTACGTACCGCTCGGTGTTCTGCGCGCCGTGGTGTCGTACCCGAACGCGACCGGCAGCATCACCGACGACGACCTGCATGCGGTCCTCGACGAGGTCGCGCTCCCACACCTGGCCGCGCGACTCGACGAGGAACAGGACTGGGCCAAGGTCCTCTCCCCCGGCGAGCAGCAAAGGATCGCGTTCGCGCGCATTCTGCTGACCAAGCCCCAGGCGGTGTTCCTCGACGAAGCCACCTCGGCACTCGACGAGGGACTCGAGCTGATGCTCTACCGCCTCGTCCGCACCGAGCTACCGGACACCATCGTGGTCAGCGTCAGTCACCGCAGCACGGTCGAGCAGCACCACACCCGGCAGCTGCAACTGCTCGGCGAAGGTCGGTGGTATCTCGGCGACGTCGGCGACGAGCCCGCTCGCGTCTAACTTCGCCGGTCAGCCGCGGGCGGCGGGTGCGCCGGCGCGCCCGGCGGCGTGC
>NZ_JBAUJR010000225.1:0-7078 GCF_049683935.1 Mycobacterium sp.
GCGCAGCGACGCATCCAGGCTCAGCGCCGCGGGCTGCAGGTCGTTGCCGAGCAGCGGCGCCAACTCGGCCGGATCCCCCGAGGCCAATGCGGCCAGCACCGGTTCGGGAGATTCGAGGCGGGGTGGCAGGTTGCGATCACCCGCGGCCCGCAACCGGTCGATCTCACCGAAGACCTTCGGGGTGGACAGTCCGGTCGCGGAGAATGCCAGAACCCAGTGGAAAGTGTTGCGCGCCAGCACTGTTGCCAGTTCCTCGCCCCGACCGGTGCCCAGCGCCGTGCCACCGTGCAGGGCGAACGGCACATCACTGCCGAGCTGAGCTCCGAGGGCGTGCAGGTCACGCCGCGGTACGCCGAGTTCCCACAACGCGTTCATCGCCACCAGCACGGCAGCCGCGTCGGCACTTCCACCGGCCATACCGCCGGCGACCGGGATCGTCTTCTCGATCGAGATCGCGACGTCCGGAGCCCGCCCGACATGTTCGGCCAACAGTTCCGCCGCCCGCCATGCGAGATTGCGCTCATCGGTCGGCAACGATTCCGCGCCCTCGCCCGAGACCTCCAGGCTCAACATGTCGGCGTTGGCGACCGTCACCTCGTCGAGCAGCGAGACGGCGTGGAAGACGGTCCTCAGCTCGTGATAGCCGTCATCGCGTCGATCTCCCACCTCCAGATAGAGGTTGACCTTGCCCGGCACCCGGACGTTGACCGACCCGGTGGGGACCCACTCAGATGCTGTATTTCCGTCACGCGCGGACACGGCACGACACTAACGCTGCAAGAACTCGCGGGCGCATTCGACGCCCGACCCGTCGGATCAGAGCGCGCTGTGCGACTGCTGGTCGGTGTCGGAGACGGGTTCTTCGACCGCCGCCGGTTCGACCTTGGGCGTGACGTGCCAGTCCTCGGAGCGTTGGAGCAGCCGCACGAAGTCGGCGACCGCGAGCGTCTCCCCTCGGCGGGACGGGTCGATGCTGGCAGCCAGCAAACGGCTGGCCGATTCATTGCCAGATCCTGCCCATTCGGCGAACGCATTGCGCGAGGTCTTACGTCGCTGGGCGAACGCCACGTCGATGAGCTCGAAGACCTGCTCGCGGAACTCCGGATCCGTCGGCCACGGCGAAGTTTCGTACCGATCGAGCCGCACCAGGCCGGAATAGACCCGCGGGATGGGCCAGAAAACCGTGGGCGACACCGTGCCGTAGCGCCGGACGTTGCCAAAAAAGCGGACCTTGGCACTCGGCACGCCGTAGTCCTTGCCACCGGGTTCGGCGGCGAGCCGCTCGGCGACCTCGAGCTGCACCATCACCATGACCGTGCGGATCGACGGGAACTCCTCGAGCATGTTCAGTAGCGCCGGCACGGCCACGTTGTAGGGCAGGTTGGCCACCAGTGCGGTCGGCATCTCGGTCATGTCCGACTGTTTGAACGTCAGAATGTCGCGGTTGAGCACCGTGAGGCGGTTGATCTCGCTGTGCGAGTGATCGCCGATGGTCGTCGGCAGCTGGCGGGCCAGGACCGGGTCGATCTCCACCGCGGTGACCTTGGCCCCACGATCGAGCAGCGCCAATGTCAGCGAGCCCAGACCGGGACCGACCTCCAGAACATGATCGGACCGGTTGATCCCGGAGGCCGACACTATTCGGCGCACGGTGTTGGCGTCGTGGACGAAGTTCTGGCCGAACGACTTGCGCGGCCTGAAGTCCATGGCCTTAGCCAGGTGTCGAATCTCGGTTCGCCCGAGGAGTCGAATTGTCACGAAGCACCGATCCTCCCGCTACAGGTCGGCCACGCCCCCCAACCCTGACGCGCCCGAGTTACCTCAGCAATCGCGATCTGCTCTTCTCTTGTTGCCAGATCTGCCCTCGCAGCATAGCGCAGACCACCGCTGCGCTCCCATGTGTTTTGGTCAAATTGCACCCCACCGAAATATCCGTTGCCGGTATTGATGGCCCAGTTACCTCCCGCTTCACAGCGGGAGAGGGCGTCCCAGGTGGCTCCGTTGGAGACCGGAGGTACCTCGGTGCCCGGTTTTGCGCCGACTCTCAGCACACCATCGCGCGCGGGCGTGACGACGACATTGGCTACTGGCAAACGGCCCGTTTCGACCCCGTTGACCGTCGCGACCGCGAAGGTGACGTCCTGGGTGCCGGGGCTGCCGGGGTTCTCCACGATCTGCCGACTCATGTTGAGTGTCACATCGTCGATGCGCTGGTTGTTCGGGGTGAGCGGCACCCGCTGGGTCACTTTCGCGACGCGGATCCGGGTGACCTGAACCTCCATGCCGTCGGTGACGGGCGTGGACGGTGCGGGAGCGACGGTGTCGCTTTGCTGCAGCGGAATTCCCGCCGCGTCGAGCAGAGCGGCCACGTTCGGCGCGGCCACGCGCACGGTGCGGATCTGGCCACCATCGTTGACCTGCACCGACTTCGGACCCACCACGGGCAGCGACATACCCCCGAGCGGCACGCGGCTGCCACGCGAGGCCGCCAGCGGCGCCTTGTCCGTCATCTCCAGTTCGGCCAGCGCCTCCTGCACCGTGGAGGCCGTGGTCCAGACCTGCTCGGTGCCGCCACCGTCGGTCGAGATCTCCAGGGGCCTGCTGCGACGCAGG
The DNA here is from genome assembly GCF_049683935.1 of Mycobacterium sp. GTDB lineage: Bacteria > Actinomycetota > Actinomycetes > Mycobacteriales > Mycobacteriaceae > Mycobacterium. The sequence goes on from NZ_JBAUJR010000225.1 coordinate 2,614, forward strand.
ACGATCGTCTCGGACTGGCGGACGGAGGCATCGGCGGCGGGGAACAGATCGTCTCGGTCGCCGACCTCGAAGCCGTTCTCCTCGACGACGTCGATGACCCGGGTCTTCATCGTCGGGACCGTCATGGAGGCGCCGTCGACGGTCAAGGTCACGGTCTTGTGCGCCGCCACGGCGGTGCCACCGGCAAAAACGAGCGTCAGCAGCATCGCAGCAACGACGGCGCGCAACATGGGCGAGCGCGATTGATGAAGTTGGTTCAGAGCATTCAAGGTCGTCGTCTATCCCCGACTAGGTAATACGGGCGGCAGAGCGGCCGTTCCGCGTTTGATTACAAGACGGTAACGAAAAGGCCTACGAGCAGCAACTCTGCAGCCCGTACACCCGCTCGGCAGTCGCGGAACTCTCCTGGGCGATCGTCTCCGCGGGCCGGCCGACGACGTCGGCCAACGCTCGCACAGTGTAGGGCAGGCAGTACGGCTCGTTCGGCGCACCGCGATAGGGGTGCGGGGTCAGGAACGGCGCGTCGGTCTCGACGAGCAGCTGGGCCGGCGGAATCAGCGGGGCAGCCTCCCGCAGCTCACGGGCATTGCGGAAGCTCACCGTCCCGGACAGGCTGAGCAGCCAGCCGGCCGCCACACATGTCCGCGCCATGTCCACGCCGGACGAGAAACAGTGGAAGATCACATTCTCGGGCGCACCCTCGGCACGCAGCACGTCGAGCACGTCGGCATCGGCGTCGCGGTTGTGGATCATCAGCGGCTTGCCGGTCCGCTTGGCCAGATCGATGTGCCAGGCGAACGCCTCACGCTGTTCGGCCGGTTCGGCACAGCCCTCCAACCGGCCGGGCCAGTACCGGTCCATGCCGGTCTCCCCGATCGCGACCACCCGCGGATGCTCGGCCAGGCGTTCGATCACCGTCCGCGCCTCCTCGGTCAGCGCGTTGGCACGGGTGGGATGCAGGGCGACCGCGGCGTACACCCGAGAATCCCAGTCGGCCGCTTCGACCGCCCACCGGGCGGATGCCAGGTCATCGGCGATCGTCACGACCGCGCGGACTCCGGCGGTCGCGGCCCGATCCAGGATCGCGCGGACGTCGTCGGCGTCGGTGGCGCCGCAAGCGTCCAGGTGGGTGTGAGCGTCGACGAGGGGGGTGAGGGGGTCCGGAACGGGGGGCGGCTCACGCCGCTGTTTCGTGGAGCTCACCGCTCACACTTTAAGGTGACTTCCTGATGACCACCCCATTCCCCGGCGCGGGGACGCGCACCCCAGGTGCGCCGTTCTACGTCACCACAGCGATCGCGTATCCCAATGGGACCCCGCACATCGGTCATGCGTACGAGTACATCGCGACCGATGCCGTGGCCAGGTTCAAACGCCTCGACGGTTTCGACGTCCGGTACCTGACGGGTACCGACGAGCACGGGCTGAAGATGGCCCAGACCGCCGCCGCCGAGGGCATCCCGACCGCCGACTTGGCGCGCCGCAACTCCGACGCGTTCCAGGCGATGCAGAAACGCCTCGGCGCGACGTTCGACCGCTTCATCCGCACCACCGACGCCGACCATCTCGATGCTTCCGTCGAGATCTGGAAGCGGATGGACGCCGCGGGCGACATCTACCTCGACTCCTACTCGGGCTGGTACTCGGTACGCGACGAACGCTTCTACACCGACGACGAGCTCGAGGAACGCCCCGACGGGTCACGGGTGTCCACCGAGACGGGCACCGAGGTGACCTGGACCGAGGAGCAGACGTACTTCTTCCGGCTGTCGGCCTACACCGACCGACTGCTCGCCCACTACGAGGCGCATCCCGAGTTCATCGGCCCCGACGTGCGGCGCAACGAGATCGTCAGCTTCGTCTCCGGCGGGCTGCGCGACCTGTCCATCTCACGGACCACGTTCGACTGGGGAGTGCCGGTCCCCGACCACCCCGACCACGTCATGTACGTGTGGGTCGACGCGCTGACCAACTACCTGACCGGTGTCGGCTTCCCCGACACCGACTCCGAGGACTTCAGGAAGTACTGGCCGGCCGACCTGCACATGATCGGCAAGGACATCATCCGGTTCCACACCGTGTACTGGCCGGCATTCCTGATGTCGGCCGGCATCGAACTACCCCGCCGGGTGTACGTGCACGGGTTCTTGCTTGTCAGCGGCGAGAAGATGAGCAAGTCGGTGGGCAACGTCGTCGACCCGGTCGCGCTCGTCGACGCGTTCGGGCTCGACCAGGTGCGCTACTTCCTGCTGCGCGAGGTGCCGTTCGGTCAGGACGGCAGCTACAACGAAGAGGCCATCATCGGCAGGATCAACGCCGACCTCGCCAACGAATTCGGCAACCTGGCCCAGCGCTCGCTGTCGATGGTCAACAAGAACCTCGACGGCGTAGTGCCGGAACCGGGACCGTTCACCGACGCCGACCGGGAGCTGCTGGCGCTCGCCGACGCGCTGTTGCCGAAGGTCCGGGCGCACTACGACGTTCCCGCCATGCATCTGGCACTCGAGGCGATCTGGTCGGTGCTGGGCGCAACCAACCGGTACTTCTCGGCGCAGGAACCGTGGGTGCTGCGCAAGACCGACCCGCAGCGCTTCGCGACGGTGCTCTACACAACGCTCGAGGTCGTGCGCATCGCGGCGCTGCTGAGCCAGCCGGTGATGCCGGACTCGACCGCCAAGCTCCTCGCCCTGCTCGGCCAGCCGGAGGATCAGCGCGACTTCACCGCGATCCCGGTGCGGCTGGCGCCCGGGTCTGCGCTGCCCGCCCCCACCGGGGTCTTCCCGCGGTACCAGACCGACTGACTCCTTCCTCTATCTGTGTGATGCGCGTCACGTCGTGTCACATCGGGCGGCTCCGCGGTGTCTCGAGGGCATGTCCGAGAGAAAGAGAGACACCATGACCGAGAAGACAGCCCGCGTCGTCGTGATCGGCGGCGGTTACGCCGGAGTGATGGCGGCCAACCGGATCCAGGGGGCCGGCGCCGCGGTGACGCTGGTCAACCCCCGCGCGAAGTTCGTGGAACGCATCCGGCTGCATCAGCTGGCCATCCAGAATGATGACGCCGTCGAAGAGTTCGCGACGCTGTTGAACCCGGGTGTGCGACTGGTGATCGACGGCGCCGAGCGCATCGACGCCGCAGCGCGCACCGTCGCGCTGACATCCGGGGCGACGCTGGCCTACGACTACCTGGTGTACGCCGTCGGCAGTACCGGCGCGGTGCCCGCCGGGGTGCCCGGCGCGCGGGAGTTCGCCTATCCCCTCAGTGAACTCGAGCAGGCCGAGCGACTGCGCGCACGACTGGCCGACCTGCACGTGTCCGCGCCGATCGTTGTGGTCGGCGGCGGCCTGACGGGAATCGAGGCGGCTTCGGAATTCGCGGAGGCGGGCCGTTCGGTCACCCTCGTCGGCGAGCTCGGCCCGTCGTTGAGCGAGCCGGGCCGACGGTCGGTGGCCAAGCAGCTGCACAAGCTGGCGGTCGCGGTCATCGAGACGACGGTCACGGAGGTGACGGTCTCGGAGGTGGTGCTCGCCGACGGCCGGCGGCTGCCGAGTGCGGCGACGGTGTGGACGGCCGGGTTCGGCGTGCCCGGACTGGCCGCCGACAGCGGTCTGGCCACCGACGGAATCGGCCGACTACTCACCGACGAGACGCTGACCAGCATCGACAATCCCCACATCGTGGCCGCCGGGGATGCGGCGGCGCCGTCGGGGCTGCCGTACCGGATGAGCTGCCAGGCGGGGCTGCCGCTGGGAGCGCAGGCGGCGAACACCGTGCTGAGCCGAATCAGCGGCGTCGACGCTGCCGATGTCAGCGTGCCGATGTCGGCTCAATGCATCAGCCTGGGCCGCCGCGGAGGCACCCTGCAGTTCCAGCACAAGGACGACACCCCCACCAACTTCTATGTCGGCGGGCGCGCCGGCGCGTTGATCAAAGAGCAGGTGTGCCGCTGGACGCTGAAGTGGATGCGGGGCGAGGCCGTCAAACCGGGCTCCTACAAGTCCCAGAAGGGTCCCGACCGCAAAGCTGCACTCGCCGCCCGCGAATCGGCGACCATGGCATCATGACCGCCACGCCGGGTGACGTGCACGCCGAACGGTTCACGATGTTGCGGCCGCTGCTGTTCACGATCGCCTACGAGATCCTGGGCAGCGCAACAGAATCCGACGATGTCCTGCAGGAGAGCTACCTGCGGTGGGCTGAGGTGGACCTGGCCGCGGTCACCGACACCAAGGCCTACCTCGCCCAGCTCGTCACCCGGCAATCGCTGAATGCGCTGCGGGCGCAGTCGCGGCGCCGCGAAGACTACATCGGGCCGTGGCTGCCCGAGCCGCTGCTGACCGAGCAGGATGCGTCCGCCGACGTGGTGCTCGCCGAGTCCGTGTCGATGGCGATGCTGGTGGTGCTGGAGACGCTGGGACCCGATGAACGCGCGGTTTTTGTGCTGCGGGAAGTGTTCGGCTTCTC
>NZ_JBAUJR010000226.1:0-8997 GCF_049683935.1 Mycobacterium sp.
ATCCGGCGGTGCCCAAGGCTCACCAGGTGGTCCACACCGAGGACCGTGCCGGCCACGTCGTCGCTGCGCACAGCGTCGACACCGCGCGTTCGGCGTGCCACCACGACCACTGGGATCTGCGACGCGAGATCGTCGAGTCGGCGCGCCGTGGCCTGCGGACCGATCAGCACCAGACCTTCGCATCGATCGTCGACCAGCGTCCGGACGGCACGGGCTTCGTCGCGATGGGGCGTGACGGCACTGAGCACCACGTCGAATCCGAGCGCTTCGGTGGCCACGTAGAGGCTGTCGACGACATCGGCGTGGAACTCCTGCCCCGCGGCGAACATCACTCCGACAAGATTGGAGCGAAGCCGACGCAACCGTTGGGCATGCGGGTCCGGCCGGTAACCGATCTCGTCGGCCGCCTGTTTCACGCGCTCGCGGGTGCGCTCGCTCGCGCCGGCCGCGTCGCGCATCACGATCGACACCAATGCCCTTGAGCACCCAGCGCGTTCGGCCACGTCCGCGAGCGTCGGTCTGCGTGTCACGCATCCAGCCTAGATCGTTCTAGCTTCACCATTGACTATTCTGCGGGCCTACGCTTACCGTCACTAGAACGTTCTAGTTCACGTGGGAGAACCAAGATGAGCAGCTTCCAGCTCGCCGTGTCGTCGGAGATGGTCTTCACCGATCTGCCGATCCTCGACCGCGTCCGGCGGATCGACGAACTCGGTTTCGCCGTCGAGATCTGGAGTTGGCACGACAAGGACCTGAAGGCGCTTGCCGCCACCGGTGCGACGTTCACATCGATGACCGGTTACCTGCACGGCGATCTCATCGACCCAGCGAGCGCCGATGAAGTGGTGCGCACCGCCGAACTGAGCATCAAGGCCGCCGAGACGCTGGGGGTGACACGGCTGAACCTGCACACCGCCGAGCTCGTCGACGGTCAGGCCGCCCGACCGCGCCAGCGGACCACCGGTCAGATGTGGCTGACGGCCGCGCACGCGCTCGAGCGCATCGGCGAGTTGGGCGCTACCGCCGGCGTGACGTTCTGCGTGGAGAACCTCAACACCATCGTCGACCATCCCGGCGTGCCACTGGCCCGCGCCAAGGACACGCTCGCCCTCGTCGAGGGCGTCGGTCACCCGAACGTGAAGATGATGCTCGACCTCTATCACGCCCAGATCGGCGAGGGAAACCTGATCGAGTTGGTGCGCCGCTGCGGGGACGCGATCGGCGAGATCCAGGTGGCGGACGTGCCGGGACGCTGCGAACCGGGCACCGGGGAGATCAACTACGCCGCCATCGCCGCGGCACTGCGCGCCATGGGGTACACGGGCACCGTCGGGCTCGAGGCGTGGGCGTCAGGCGACAGCGAGGCCGCGCTGGCCGCCTTCCGCCACGCCTTCACCTGAGCTCCGCCGGAATTGCATTCCAGCAGAGGATTCGTGAGTTTCGGCCTGCTGGAATGCAATTCCGGCGAGAGGTGGCTCAGCGGTCGACGAGCGTGGTGTCGAAGTAGTAGCGCGCCGCCCGGTAGCAGTGATTGCCGAACTCGACCGCCGCGCCGGAGTCGTCGAACGCGGTGCGCGTCATCGTCAGCAGCGGTGCATTGAGTTTCTCGTCGAGAAGCTGCGCCTCGGCACGGGTGGCACCACGGGCCCCGATCCGCTGGCGCGCCAACCGGATGTGCACGCCACGGGCCCGCATCGACTGATACAACCCATTGCTCTCCAGTTCGTCCGGATCGGGTGCGATCTCGACCGGCAGATGATTGACCATCACCGCCAACGGCTCACCGTTGGCGCTGCGCAGACGCCGGATGCAGGCGACCTCGCGGCCTTCACCCAGATTCAGCTCGCGCGCCACCTCCTCGTCGGGCGGACCCACCCGGTACTCGAGCAGCCGGGTGGTGGGCTCCTGGCCGGCGCGTGCCAGATCCTCGAAAAGGCTTGTCAGCTCCACTCGCCGGTGCACCGGATTCTGGACGACCTGCGTGCCGACGCCGCGCTTGCGCACCAGCATGCCCTTGTCCACGAGCTCCTGGATCGCGCGCCGGGTCGTCGGGCGCGACAGTGCCAATCTCTTGGCAAGGGCGAGCTCGTTTTCGAATCGATCACCCGGAGCGAGTTCGCCATCACGGATAGCGGTCTCGATCGCCTGGGCGAGCTGATAGTAGAGGGGAACAGGGCTTGACCTGTCGAGCTCCACTGTCAGGGGCACGTCGGGCTCCGATCTCGAGTTATCCGGCCAAGGGTAGCTGCATCGTAACAGTCCATGATTGCAAGTAAGAATGTCAGGACAAACTATTGACACAGCGTCGTGATCCGGGGCACAGTCATATCCAGCCACCCACCTACTCGTCGGAGTGACTTTGATGACCAATCAGCCATTTGACGTTCTCGCCATCGGGCGATCCGGCGTCGACGTATATCCACTCCAGGTCGGTGTCGGCCTGGAGGACGTCGAGACGTTCGGAAAGTTCCTGGGCGGAAGCGCTGCCAACGTCGCGGTCGCCGCTTCCAGGCTCGGCAATCGTGCCGCCCTGATCTCCGGCGTCGGCGACGATCCGTTCGGTCGGTTCGTCCGCGCGGAACTCGCGCGTCTCGGTGTCGACAACCGGTACGTGGCCACCCACGGCGAGTTCCCGACGCCGGTGACGTTCTGCGAGATCTTCCCGCCGGACGACTTTCCGCTCTACTTCTACCGCAAGCCGAGCGCTCCGGACCTTCAGATCGATTCGCAGGACATCGATGCCGACGCGGTCCGGTCGGCACGGCTGTTCTGGGCGACGGTCACCGGGCTGTCCGAAGAGCCAAGTCGGAGAGCACATTTCGAGGCATGGGCGGCCCGCTCCGGAGATGGCGCAAGCCGTACGCCGCTCACCGTGCTCGACCTCGACTACCGACCGATGTTCTGGGCTTCGGCAGCCGACGCCACCGAGCAGGTTCAGCGCGCGCTGGCTCACGTCACCGTCGCCGTCGGCAACCGCGAAGAGTGCGAGATCGCCGTCGGCGAGTCCAATCCCCACCGGGCGGCCGACGCCCTGCTCGACCTGGGTGTCGAGTTGGCCATCGTCAAACAGGGGCCCCGAGGCGTGCTGGGAAAGAGCCGTCACTCCTCGGTCACCGTGGCACCCAACGAGGTTGATGTCGTCAACGGTCTCGGCGCCGGTGACTCCTTCGGGGGGAGCCTGTGCCACGGCCTGCTCAACGGATGGCCGCTGGAGAAAACCCTGCGTTATGCCAACGCCGCCGGAGCTATCGTCGCCGGCCGACTGGAGTGCTCGACCGCCATGCCCACCGCCGCAGAAGTGGCCGAGTTGGCTGAGCAGACCGCAGTAGGAGCCGTCAATGTCTGATTCCCCCGTGTGCGTCGATTACCCGGCCGTCACCGAGGTCCGAGCCACGGACCCCGCGGCGGTAGCCCGCGCCTGGCAGCAGCGGTCGACCCGACCGACGTTGCGCGACAACGGAAAACTGATGATCGTCGCCGCTGATCACCCGGCTCGCGGCGCCCTGGCTGTCGGCGCCCGCCCCACCGCGATGAACAGCCGCACCGACCTGTTGGATCGGTTGCGCGCAGCGCTCGCCGATCCGGGCGTCGACGGCGTGCTGGCCACCGCCGACATCCTCGACGACCTCGTGCTCCTGGGTGCGCTCGAGGACAAGGTGGTGTTCTCCTCGTTCAATCGGGGCGGACTCGCGGGTTCGTCGTTCGAACTCGACGACCGGATGACCGGTGCCACCGCGGCGTCGACGGCGGCCGCGAAGATGAACGGCGGAAAGATGCTGTGCCGTATCGATCTCGATGACCAGGGCACGGTGGCCACGCTGGCGTCGTGCGCGCAGGCTGTCGACGAACTCGCCGCGCACGGCCTGATCGCGATGCTGGAACCCTTCATGTCCTCCCGGGTCAACGGCAAGGTCTGCAACGACCTGAGTCCCGACGCGGTGATCAAGTCCGTGCACATCAGCCAGGGCCTGGGCGCCACGTCGGCCTACACGTGGATGAAGCTGCCCGTGGTCGACGAGATGGACCGGGTGATGGAATCCACCACCATGCCGACGCTGCTGCTCGGCGGGGATCCGGCCGATCCCGACGAGGCGTTCGCGAGCTGGGAGAAAGCGCTGGCGCTGCCGTCGGTGCGCGGCCTGATCGTGGGCCGCACGCTGCTCTATCCCGCCGACGACGATGTGAGCACTGCGGTCGCCACCGCGGTGGCGCTGGTGCGGTGATCATGCACAGCAAGCTGTACATCCCCGCCAACAGTGGTACCGCACCGTTCGCCGTCGCCATCACCCCCGAGGATGCCGGATGGTCGGAATCCTCTCTGCATGTGGTCGAACTCGGCGACGGGCACGAGGTGTCGCTGCACACCGGCGACACCGAGGTGATGATCCTTCCCCTGGCCGGTGCGGGCACGGTGCAGTGTGGCGACGAGTCCTTCGAATTGTCACCGCGCGCTTCGGTTTTTGACGGTCCGGCCGACATGGTGTACCTGGGTATCGACCAGGCCTACAGCCTCGAGGGGCGGGGGCGGATCGCCATCTGCGGTGCGCGTGCGGCAAGTTCGTACCCCAACCGCCGGGTCGCCGCAGCCGACGTTGCCGTTGAGCTTCGCGGCGCGGGCAACTGCAGCCGCCAGGTACACAACTTCGGGACCGCCACCACGTTCGAGGCCGACTCGTTGATCGCCTGCGAGGTGATCACCCCGGGCGGCAACTGGTCCAGTTACCCCGCGCACAAGCACGACGAGAACACCGAGGTCGAGACCCAACTCGAAGAGATCTACTACTTCGAGGTCGACGACAGCCCGGCCGGCACACCGGGATTCGGATATCACCGGGTTTACGGCACCCCGGAACGACCGATCGAGGTGCTCGAGGAGGTCCGCTCCGGCGACGTCGTGCTGGTGCCACACGGCTACCACGGTCCGTCCATAGCCGCACCCGGCCACCACATGTACTACCTGAACGTGATGGCCGGATCAGGTCCCAACCGCGCATGGCTCATCTGTGACGATCCCAACCACACCTGGTTGCGTGGCAGTTGGGAACACCAAGAGATCGACCCCCGCCTCCCGTTCACTGCGTTTTCCGAGACCTCCTCCGCATCCAAAGGAGAATGACCCGTGGTTTCCACCGCGCCGAAGTCGACCGACAAGCTCGCCGACACCGAACCGACCGTCCAGCTCACGGTGGCACAAGCCACGGTGCGCTTCCTGGCCAATCAGTACGTCGAGCGTGACGGCGACCGCCACAAGTTCTTCGCCGGTTGCCTGGGCATCTTCGGCCACGGCAACGTCGCGGGCATCGGCCAGGCGCTGCTGCAGGACGAGATCGAGGCAGCCGAAGCGCGGCAGGAACCCGGTCTGAAGTACGTGCTGGGCCGCAACGAGCAGGCCATGGTGCACACCGCGGTGGCCTACGCCCGGCAGAAAGATCGCCTGCAAGCCTGGGCGGTGACAGCAAGCGTCGGCCCCGGTTCGACCAACATGCTCACCGGGGCAGCCCTGGCCACCATCAACCGGCTGCCGGTATTGCTCTTGGCCTCAGACACTTTCGCCACCCGTGCGAGCTCGCCGGTGCTGCAGGAGCTGGAATTGCCGTCCAGCGGCGATGTCACCGTCAACGATGCCTTCAAGCCGCTGTCACGATACTTCGACCGGGTGTGGCGTCCCGAGCAGTTGCCGGCCGCACTGCTCGGTGCGATGCGGGTGCTCACCGACCCCGCCGAGACCGGTGCGGCGACGATCTCGCTGCCCCAGGACGTCCAGGCCGAGGCGTTCGACTGGCCACAATCGATGTTCGCGGAACGGACGTGGCACATCGCCCGGCCGATGCCCGAGCGCTCGGTGATCACCCGCGCCGCTGAGGTGATCCGTGCGGCCACCAAACCGCTGATCGTTGCCGGTGGCGGCGTGATCTACTCCGGCGCCGACAGCACGCTGGCCGAGTTCGCCAGTCAGACCGGCATTCCGGTGTGTGAGAGCCAGGCCGGCAAAGGGTCGCTGCTGCACGAGCATCCGCAGAGTGTCGGTGCTGTCGGATCCACGGGCACCACGGCCGCCAACGTGCTGGCCAGCGACGCCGACGTGATCATCGGTATCGGCACCCGGTACAGCGATTTCACCTCAGCCTCGCGCACCGCGTTCAACAACCCCGACGTCCGGTTCGTCAACATCAACGTGGCGTCCCTGGATTCGGTCAAACAGGGTGGCATCAGCGTCGTCGCCGATGCGCGCGAAGCACTCGAGGCGTTGAGCGTCGTCGTGGGTGACTACACCGTCAGCGACGAATATCGGACTCGCACAGCGGAACTGATGAGCGACTGGAACGACACAGTGTCGGAGGTGTACCGCACCGACGACGGCGCCGCACTGAATCAGAATCAGGTGATCGGCCTCGTCAACACCCTCTCCGATCCTCGTGACGTCGTGGTGTGCGCGGCCGGCTCCATGCCCGGCGACCTGCACAAGCTGTGGCGCCTGCGCGACCGCAAGGGCTATCACGTCGAGTACGGGTACTCCTGCATGGGCTACGAGATCGCCGGCGGCATCGGAGTGCGGATGGCTGCCCCGGATCGGGACGTGTTCATCATGGTCGGCGACGGTTCCTACCTGATGATGGCCACCGAGCTGGTGACCGCAGTGCAGGAGGGCGTCAAGGTCATCCCGGTGCTGGTGCAAAACCACGGCTTCGCCTCCATCGGCGGCCTGTCAGAGTCGTTGGGATCGCAGCGATTCGGCACGGCCTACCGGTACCGCAGCGAAGACGGGCGCCTCGACGGCAACACGCTTCCCGTGGATCTGGCGGCCAACGCCGCGAGTCTGGGCGCCGACGTGATCCGGGTGACGACGGCAGCAGAGTTCTCGGATGCGGTGAAGGTCGCCAAGGCCGGCGAACGCACCACGGTGATCTATGTGGAGACCGACCCGTTGATCTTCGCCCCCGACAGCCAGTCCTGGTGGGACGTCCCGGTCAGCCAGGTGTCCACGCTGGCCTCGACACAGACCGCTTATGAACGCTATTCGGATTGGAAGAAAGTGCAACGGCCACTGATCAATCCGTCCGATCGCTGAGGCTGCGATGTCCGACAGCAACGAATTACGGGTCGCCGTTCTCGGCGTCGGTGTGATGGGCGCCGATCACGTCACCCGCATCACGTCGCGGATCTCGGGGGCCCGAGTCACCGTCGTGAACGACTACGTCACCGAGAAAGCCGAGCAGATCGCGTCGCAGATCGATGGTTGCCGCGCGATCGTCGATCCACTCGACGCGATCGCCGATGCCGATGTCGACGCCGTGGTGCTGGCCACGCCGGGAAGCACGCACGAAGACCAACTGCTGGCCTGCCTCGAACACGGCAAGCCCGTCATGTGTGAAAAGCCGCTGACCACCGACGTCGCCACCTCGTTGGACATCGTCCGGCGGGAAGCCACGCTGGACCGTCCGCTGATCCAGGTCGGATTCATGCGTCGCTTCGACGACGAGTACATGCGCCTGAAGGCACTGCTGGACGGCGGCGAACTCGGCCGTCCGCTGGTGATGCACTGCGTGCACCGCAACGCCGGTGTGCCCTCGTACTTCGACAGTTCGTTGATCGTCAAGGACTCCCTCGTCCACGAGGTCGACGTGACGCGGTACCTGTTCGACGAGGAGATCACGAGTGTGCATATCGTCCGGCCCGCATCGAATCCCGGTGCACCGGAGGGCGTCATCGATCCTCAGATCGCGATTTTGAGGACGGTATCCGGCAAGCATGTCGACGTCGAACTGTTTGTCACCACCGGAGTGGCCTACGAGGTTCGCACCGAAGTGGTCGGTGAGCTCGGGAGCGCGATGATCGGCCTCGACGCCGGCCTGATCCGCAAGGCCGCCCCGGGAACGTGGGGTGGCCAGATCACTCCGGGTTTCCGTGAGCGTTTCGGTCGCGCCTACGACACCGAGATCCAACGCTGGGTGGACGCGGTCCGGGCCGGCATCAACATCGACGGCCCCACCGCCTGGGACGGGTATGCCGCAGCGGCGGTGTGTGCTGCCGGCGTCGAATCGCTCCACACCGGCCTACCCGTCGACGTGCGCCTCGCAGAACGCCCCTAGACCATCACAAGAAGAAACGAGAATCCGATGACCAACACCATTTCCCATTGGGTGGACAACAAGGAGTTCGCGGGCACCAGCAGCGCGACGGCGCCGGTGACGAACCCGGCGACCGGTGAGACCACCGGGCAGGTGGCCCTGGCCACCGTCGCCGACGCGCAGACCGTGATTGACGCCGCCGCGGCGGCGTTCCCCGCCTGGCGGGACACCTCACTGGCCCGAAGGACCCAGGTGCTGTTCCGTTTTCGGGAGCTGCTCAACGAGCGCAAAGGCGAACTCGCCGAGATCATCACCGCCGAGCACGGCAAAGTCGTCTCCGACGCCCTCGGCGAAGTGTCGCGCGGCCAGGAAGTCGTCGAGTTCGCCTGCGGCATCCCCCACCTGCTCAAAGGCGGCTTCACTGAGAACGCCTCCACCAAAGTCGACGTCTACTCGGTGCGCCAACCGCTGGGCGTGGTCGGGGTCATCTCCCCGTTCAACTTCCCCGCCATGGTCCCGATGTGGTTCTTCCCCATCGCGATCGCCACCGGCAACACCGTCGTGCTCAAACCCTCGGAGAAAGACCCCACCGCCTCGCTGTGGATCGCGAAGTTGTGGGCCGAAGCCGGCCTGCCACCGGGGGTGTTCAACGTCCTGCACGGCGACAAGACCGCCGTCGACGAACTGCTCGTGAACCCGAAGGTCAAGTCGGTGTCGTTCGTCGGATCCACCCCGATCGCCCAGTACGTCTACGCCACCGGCACCGCCGCCGGCAAACGCGTCCAAGCCCTCGGCGGCGCCAAGAACCACGCCGTGATCCTGCCCGACGCCGATCTGGACCTGGCCGCCGACGCCATGGTCAACGCCGGCTTCGGCTCCGCAGGCGAACGCTGCATGGCCATCTCGGCGTGTGTCGCGGTCGGGCCGA
>NZ_JBAUJR010000227.1:0-5946 GCF_049683935.1 Mycobacterium sp.
GGATGTGCCAGCGCCCACGCCGCCGCGACCGCTGCGCCGATCGAGACACCACCCACCACGATCGGCGCCTGCCGGGCGGCGCCGTCGAGAACCTCGACATAACCCTCGACCAGGCGGTGCGGTTGCGGCGGCGGGGTGACGACGACCGCGTTGACGTCGTGCAGAGCCTTCGAAAAGGCCCGGTAGACGAAGTCATCGTCGGAGCCCGTGCCGGGAAGCAGGACGGTGGTGACACCGCGCAGATCGACCGCCATCCCACGATCGTGCCCGGTCGGGTGATCCCCGGCGCGGCGGGTCGGCCCTACGTGGCAAATCGGAACCAAGAGGTCTACCGTGGCGTCTGTTGGGTCAATCCGCAGTGGATTGACAGGACTCAGGAGAAGCCATGGCCACGGCCGAGGGGTATCTTCGGCGGCTCACCCGTCGGTTGACCGAGGATCCGGAACAACTCGACGTACAGGAGCTCAGCGACGAAGCCGCCAGCACCGGTGCGCAGAAGGCGATCGACTGTCAGCGCGGCCAGGAGGTGACGATGGTCGGCACCCTGCGCAGCGTCGAATGCAACGGCAAGAGTTGCGCAGGCGGCGTCAAGGCCGAACTGTTCGACGGCACCGACTCGGTGATTCTGGTGTGGCTCGGCCAGCGCCGAATCCCCGGCATCGAATCCGGCCGAACCCTCAAGGTGCACGGACGTGTCGGCAAGCTGGACAACGGCGCCAAGGCGATCTACAACCCCCACTACGAGATTCAAAAGTGAGTGACCCGGGCACCGAACCGGGCACGCAGACCACAGCTCCTCGGGGCGCCGCTGTCCTCGAACAGATGGGCGGCATCAGCGGGCTGATCTATTCGTCGCTGCCCGTGGTGGTGTTCGTTCCCGTGTCCTCTGCGTTCGGCCTCATGCCCGCCATCGGCGCCGCCCTGGCCGTGGCGACGCTGATCCTGCTGTGGCGCCTGTACCGGCGGGACTCGGTGCAACCGGCCATTTCGGGTTTCTTCGCCGTCGGGATCAGTGCGCTCATCGCCTACCTGGTGGGCGCCTCCAAAGGCTATTTCCTGCTCGGGATCTGGACGTCACTGTTCTGGGCCGTCGTGTTCACCATCTCGGTTGTGATCCGTCGCCCGCTGGTCGGCTACGCGTGGGGGTGGGTCAGCTCTCACGACCGCAGCTGGCGGGAGGTGCGCCGCGCAGTCGTGGCCTTCGACGTGGCGACGCTGGTGTGGGTGGCGGTGTTCTCCGCCCGCTTCGTGGTGCAGCACCATCTGTACGACGCCGACCAGACCGGCTGGCTCGGGGTGGCGCGGATCGCGATGGGCTGGCCGCTGACAGCGGTGGCGGCGTTGGTGACCTACCTGGCGATCAGAGCCGCGAAGCGGGCCGTGCAGGAACGCGACGCCGCCGTGCAGGGGGAGAAGCCGGGCAGCGATCCTGTGGTCGACCCGGTCTCCGACGACGACGCCTCGGCGCAGAAACCGCACTGACCGTCGGCTCAGCGCTGACGCGGCCGCAGCAGTTGCTCGCGCAGCTCGTCCTCTACTTCGCTCACTGCGACGAACAGCAGTTCGTCGCCGCCTTCGAGTGGTTCGTCGCCCTCCGGGACGATGACGCGGGGGCCGCGCAGGATCGTCACCAGCGCTGCGTCTCTGGGTAGCTCGAGCCGCTTGACCGGCTTGCCGCCCCACGGGGTGTCATCGGGAAGGGTGATCTCGACCAGATTCGCCTGGCCCTTGCTGAACTCCATCAGCCGCACCAGATCGCCGACCGACACCGCCTCCTCGACCAGCGAGGCCAACATCCGTGGGGTCGACACCGCGACGTCGACACCCCAGGCCTCGTCGAAGAGCCACTCGTTGCGGGGATCGTTGACGCGGGCGACCACCCGGGCCACCGCGAACTCCGTCTTCGACAACAGGCTGAGCACGACGTTGGCCTTGTCGTCACCGGTGGCGGCGATCACCACGTCGAACTCCTCGAGTTTGACCGATTCGAGCAGGCTGAGCTCGCAGGCGTCGCCGAGGCGCCACTGCGCGGACGGGATCGCGTCGACGTCGATGTGGTCCGGATTGCGCTCGAGCAGCGTCACGTCATGAGATTCGACCAGCTCGCGGGCGATGGATCGACCCACGGCCCCGGCCCCGGCGATCGCGACCTTCACTGGATTGCTCCTCGCGTCCGCGGCATCACGACTCCGAGTCCGCGCTGGGTGGCAACGCCGCGATGGCCAGTGCCTCGGCGATGTGGCCGGAGATCGCGGCCAGGTACACCTGGTCGCCGGCCTGGATGACGGTCTTGACATCTGGAAGTGTGCCGGCGCCGAAGCGGATCATGAAGGAGACCCGTCCCGCGGTGGCGGCTTCCAGCTCGGTCACCCGGCGGCCCACCCAGTCCTCGTGCAACGCGAGCTCGGTCACCCCGACGTTGCCCGTGGGGTCGCGCCACTTGGTGGTCTCGGTCTCCCGGGTCAGGACGTTGAGCAGCCGGTCGGTCGTCCACGGCACGGTCGCGACGGTGGGTATACCGAGACGTTCGTAGACTGCCGCGCGCTTCGCGTCGTAGATGCGCGCGACCACCCGCGCCACCCCGAACGTCTCACGCGCGACGCGCGCGGAGATGATGTTGGAGTTGTCACCCGAGGACACCGCCGCGAAGGCCGCGGCGTCCTCGATGCCGGCACGCAACAGCACGTCGCGGTCGAAACCCATCCCGAGCACCCGTTCGCCGGAGAAGTCGGGGGAGAGCCGGTGGAAAGCTGTTCCGTCCCGGTCGATCACGGCGACGTCGTGGCCGATCCTGGCCAGGCTGTCCGACAGGGATGCGCCCACCCGGCCGCATCCCATCACCACTACACGCACCTGACGGTCCTTCCCGGCCGAAGCCAGATGTGGCTTACGTAATCTGCTTCTGCAGTACCTGCGCACTCGGAACGCTACCGGTATTCGCATGTGGGCTTACTCTTGGCACTCGTGTCCAAGCTTTCCACCGCCGCGCGGCGGCTGTTGCTGGGCCGGCCGTTCCGCAGCGACAACCTGTCGCACACCCTGCTGCCCAAGCGGATAGCCCTGCCGGTCTTCGCCTCCGATGCGCTGTCCTCCACGGCCTACGCCCCGGAGGAGATCTTCCTGGTGCTGTCGGTGGCCGGGCTGGCCTCCTATTCGATGGCGCCGTGGATCGGCCTGGCGGTGGCTGCGGTGATGCTCATCGTGATCGCCAGCTACCGGCAGAACGTCCATGCCTACCCCTCCGGCGGCGGCGACTACGAGGTCGTCAACACCAACCTCGGCCCGACCGCGGGACTCACCGTCGCCAGCGCTCTGCTGGTGGACTACGTGCTGACCGTCGCGGTGTCGATGTCCGCGGCGATGTCCAACATCGGATCTGCGGTGCCGTTCATCAACGAACACAAGGTGTGGTTCGCGGTGGCGGCGATCCTGATGCTGGCGGCGTTGAATCTGCGGGGTATCCGCGAATCGGGCACCGCGTTCGCCATTCCGACCTACGCGTTCATGATCGGCATGTCGATCATGTTGGCCTGGGGGTTCTTCCAGATCTACGTGCTGGGCAATCCGCTGCGCGCGGAATCGGCCGATTTCGAGATGCACTCCGAGCACGGTGACGTCCTGGGCTTCGCGCTGATCTTCCTGGTTGCCCGGGCGTTCTCGTCGGGCAGTGCGGCCCTGACCGGCGTCGAGGCGATCAGCAACGGCGTCCCTGCATTCCGAAAGCCCAAGTCCCGCAACGCCGCCACCACACTGCTGATGTTGGGCGTCATCGCGGTCACACTGTTCATGGGAATCATCATGCTCGCCAGGGCGATCGGCGTGCAGATCGCGGAGCGGCCTAGCGAACAACTCGTGGGAGCGCCGGAGAACTATCAGCAGAAGACGCTGATCGTCCAGCTGGCCGAGACGGTGTTCGACGGCTTCCCGCTGGGTCTGTTCCTCATCGCCCTGGTGACAGCCCTGATCCTGGTGCTGGCGGCCAACACGGCGTTCAACGGGTTCCCCGTGCTCGGATCGATCCTGGCGCAGGACCGGTACCTGCCGCGCCAGCTGCACACCCGGGGCGACCGGTTGGCCTTCTCCAACGGAATCCTGTTCCTGGCATTCGGCGCCGTCGCCTTCGTGGTGGCGTTCCAGGCGCAGGTGACCGCGCTGATCCAGCTCTACATCGTCGGGGTGTTCGTGTCCTTCACCTTCAGCCAGATCGGCATGGTGCGGCACTGGACACGGCTGCTGCGCACCGAGACCGACACCGTGGTCCGCGGCCGGATGAAGCGCTCCCGGGTCATCAACACCATCGGTCTGATCTGCACCGGCACGGTCCTGGTCATCGTGGTCGTCACGAAGTTCGTTGCCGGGGCATGGATCGCGATCCTGGCGATGAGCGCGCTGTTCGGGATCATGAAGCTGATCCACAAGCACTACGCATCGGTCAGCCGCGAGCTCGAACTGCGCTCGGCAGAGGCCGACGACATGGTGCTGCCGAGCCGCAACCACGCGATCGTGCTGGTGTCGAACGCGCACATGCCGACACTGCGGGCACTGGCCTATGCACGGGCCACCCGTCCGGACATGTTGGAGGCCATCACAGTCAGCGTCGACGATGCCGAAACGCGCGCGCTGGTGCACAAGTGGGAGCAGAGCGACATCAGCGTGCCGCTGAAGGTGATCGCATCGCCGTATCGCGAGATCACCCGCCCCGTGCTCGATTACGTCAAACGGGTCGGCAAGGACTCGCCGCGCACCGTGGTCACGGTGTTCATCCCCGAGTACGTCGTGGGGCACTGGTGGGAACAGTTGCTGCACAACCAGAGTGCGTTGCGGCTGAAGGGCAGGCTGCTGTTCGAACCCAATGTCATGGTCACGTCCGTTCCATGGCAACTCTCTTCGTCGGAGCGGTTGAAGAAGTTGCAACCCCAGTCGGCTCCCGGCGATGCACGTAAGGGATTCCTGGATTGAGCAAGATTCCTGAAACGAGCGCATACACCCCGCCCGAGGAACTGACGCTGACCACCGGCGCTGCGGCCAACGGGGGGAGTTGTGTGGCGCGTCACGATGGCCGCGTGGTGTTCGTGCGGTACGCGCTGCCCTTCGAGACGGTGCGGGTCCGACTGACAGGCAAAGCAGGCGGTCGCGGCTCCTACTGGAACGCCGAGGTCGTCGAGGTGCTGGAGGCGTCCGAAGACAGGATCGACCCGCTGTGCCCGATCGCCGGGGTGGATGGGTCGGGGTGCTGTGATCTGGCCTTCGCCGAGCCGACCGCCGCACGTCGGCTCAAGGGTGCGGTGGTGGCCAATCAGCTTGCGCGCCTTGGCGGATATCACTGGCGCGACGAGGGTGAGGCCACCGCGCAGCCGGTCGGCGTGAAAGGCGCCACCGGGTGGCGGACCCGCGTGCGGCTGGACACCTCGCGGGACGGTCGCGCGGGCTTCCATCGGTACCACAGTCCGGAGCTGGTGCACCAGCTCGACTGTGCGCAACTGCCCCCGGGGATGCTCGCCGGCATCGCCGAGAAGCAGTGGCCGTCGGAGTCCCACGTCCACGTCGCGATCGACGACGACGGCATCCGCCACGTGGTGGTGGCGGGGGCGCCGGGCACCCGGAAGGCCACGTCAGCCGGAGGCGGCAATCTGAAGACGTCCGCCGGAGGTGGACATCGGAAGACAGTCGGCGGCGGACACCGGACGACCGTGGCCGAGGGCGGGTACGAAGCCGTGCAGCGGGTCGGTGGACGCAGCTGGCAGGTCCCGGTGACCGCCTTCTGGCAGGCACACCACGACGCACCCGCGCTCTACAGTTCGCTGGTGAGCGAGTGGGCACAGCTGAGCGAGGGGATGACGGCCTGGGATCTGTACGGCGGCGCGGGCGTTTTCGCCGCTGCCCTCGCGCAGGCGGTCGGCGACACCGGCCGGGTGCTCACCGTCGACACCTCGCGCGGTGCGTCCC
>NZ_JBAUJR010000228.1:0-9279 GCF_049683935.1 Mycobacterium sp.
GTGCAGGGCAACGTGCCGCGTCTCGGTCTGGAGTTCAACGCCCAGCGCCGCGCGGTCCTCGACAACCACGTCCGCGAAACCCTGCGGCTCGCCGACGACGTCCGCGCGGGCCGAGCGCCGCGACCGATGCTGGTGATCTGGCCGGAGAACTCCTCGGACATCGATCCGCTGGCCAACCCGGACGCCAGGCAGCAGATCTCGACCGCCGCGGCCGCGATCGACGCGCCCATCCTGGTCGGCGGCGTCGTCGCGGCTCCCGGCTACTCGCGGGACAACCCGGTGTCGACCAACTCGGTCATCGTGTGGAACCCCGCGACGGGTCCCGCGGCCCGCCACGACAAGCAGATCGTCCAACCGTTCGGTGAGTATCTGCCGTGGCGCAGCTTCTTCAGCCGCCTGTCGCCGTACGCCGAACGTGCGGGCTACTTCATCCCCGGCGAGGGCACCGGTGTCGTTCAGGCCGCCGGTGTACCCGTCGGGGTGACCACGTGCTGGGAGGTCATCTTCGACCGGGCGGCTCGGGAGTCGGTGCGCAACGGCGCCCAGGTGCTCGCGGTGCCCACCAACAACGCGACCTTCGACCAGGCGATGAGCGAGCAGCACCTGGCATTCAGCCGGCTGCGCGCCGTCGAACACAACCGGTACGCCGTCGTCGCCGGAACCGTCGGCGTCAGCGCGGTCATCGCGCCCGACGGCCGCGAGCTGGCCCGCACCGGGTTCTTCGAACCGGCCTACCTCGACCAGCAGATCCGGTTGAAGACCTCGCTGACACCGGCCACCCGCTTCCGCCCGATCGTCGAGGCGGTGCTGATCGCCATCGGCGTTGCGGGAGTTCTCGGCGCGATATTGCACAATGGATCGTTCGTGCCCGCAAGAATGAGGGGTCGGCGTTCGACGACCGATGACGGTGAAGGAGCCACATGAGCGTCCCCGGTGGCATTCCCGGTGACTCTGCCGACCAGTCGAGAGACGATTCGGCCCCGCGCCCCAGCCGGCGCACACTGGTCATCATCCCCACCTACAACGAGCGGCAGAATCTGCCACTGATCGTCGCGCGGGTGAACAGCGCCGCCCCCGAGGTCCACGTCCTCATCGTCGACGACGGCAGCCCGGACGGGACGGGGGCGCTCGCCGACGAACTCGCCCTGGCCGACCCGGATCGGGTTCATGTCATGCACCGCGAGTCCAAGGACGGTCTCGGCGCGGCTTACCTCGCCGGATTCGCGTGGGGTCTGAGCCGCCAGTACTCGGTGCTCGTCGAGATGGACGCCGACGGCAGCCACGCTCCCGAGGAGCTCTACCGGCTGCTCGACGAAATCGATGCGGGCGCCGACCTGGTGATCGGGTCGCGTTATGTCGCCGGCGGCGAGGTGCGGAACTGGCCACGGCGCCGGCTCGTGCTGTCCCGCACTGCGAACGGCTACTCGCGGATCCTGCTGGGGGTCGACATCCATGACATCACCGCCGGCTACCGCGCGTACCGGCGCGAGGTGCTGGAGAAGATCGATCTCGCAGCCGTCGACTCGAAGGGTTACGGATTCCAGGTGGATCTGACGTGGCGCTCCATCAACGCCGGATTCACCGTCGTCGAGGTGCCGATCACGTTCACCGAACGTGAGCACGGCGTGTCCAAGATGGACGGTTCGACCATCCGGGAAGCGATCCTCAAGGTCGCCCAGTGGGGTATGCGGGCCCGGATCGACCGGGCCCGCGGCGCTGCCCGCTGATTCGTAGCGGCTGCCTGCTCAGCTGCCCCGGCGACGCGTCTTGATGATGTCCATGCGCTCTTTGAGCAGTTCGTCGAGTTCCTCGACCGAGCGGCGCTCCAGCAGCATGTCCCAGTGGGTGCGCGGCGGCTTGACCTTCTTCGGCTCAGGAACGTCCCCCTCGATCAGGGTGCCCTCCATGCCGTTGCGGCACAGCCAGGTGCCGGGGATCTCGGCGTCGTCGGCGAACGGGACGTCGAACTCTTCGCCGTTGTCGGTGCGGTACCGGGCGACCTGACGCGGCGCCAAGTCGTGGTTGCGGTCCGTCTCGTAGCTCACAGCTCCGAGGCGACTGCCTCTCAAAACACGATCAGCCATCGTCAACTCCTCAATAAAAACAATCCGTCCGGGCTTCGCCGGAGGCGAATGTGCACCGATGCTCAACGCAGAGGTCCCTCGTAGAGTTCCCGACGCGACCCCGAATGATACCGGGATCGGTGCAGCTCGCGGTTTACAGTCGGGCTCGTGACTTCTGTGACGGCTCAGGCGCCCCTCAGCACGACCCGCAGACGTCCCCAGAGCTGCCGGTGGTGCGGCCGGGAGGTCGCCGACAGCGGACTGGGTCGACGGCGGCAGTACTGCAGGCAGTCCTGTCGTCAGCGCGCCTACGAGCAGCGCGCCCAGATCAAAGGCACCTCGGTGCCCGCCGACTCGGTGGTGCTCACCGCCGAGGAAGCCGCCGAGCTGTCCGATCGGGTGTATCAGGTCAGGTGTGCCGCCGAGGACATGGCGACCGCGATCGACGAGGGGGCCGACCGCGATGAGCTGCTGCAGCTCTGCGGCGCGCTGATGCAGGTGGCGCGGGCAGCCGACGGCTGGCGGTAACGCGTTTCGGCGGTACGCTTAGCGCGATCTGTCCGCCTGGGTGATGGGGTGTCGGTGACCGTGTCCAGCGATGCGTCATCCTCGTCCGCTGCACACCCGCGATCGTGGCGCTGGGACGACTTCGTGCTCGATACCGGTCGGTACGAGCTACGCCGCGGCGACACGGTCATCCGGGTCGAACCCCAGGTTTTCGACGTGCTCACCCAGTTGTTGAGCAACCACGAGCGCTTCGTCAGCAAGGAAGAGTTGTTCGACGCCGTGTGGGGCGGCCGGTTCGTCGGCGAGGCCGCCCTGACAAGCCGCATCAAAGCCGTCCGGCGTGCGCTCGGCGACGACGGGGAGTCCCAGCGCTACATCCGCACGGTGCGGGGTCGGGGCTACCAGTTCGTCGGCACGTTGCAGACCGAGCCCGCGGAGGCGCCGCCGCCGGAACTCGAGCCCGAACTTCCGCGCCAGCACATCGCCTTCTGCCGTGCCGGCGACGGGGTGCGCCTGGCCTACGCGGTGTCGGGGGAGGGCCCACCGCTGGTACGGGCCGCGAACTGGATGACGCACCTCGGTTATGACATCGAGAGTCCGGTGTGGCGGCACTGGGTCCGCGACATGTCGCGGCGGCACAGATTCATCCGCTACGACGAGCGTGGCTGTGGTCTGTCCGACTGGGACGCGGCGGATTTCACGTTCGACGATTGGGTCGCCGACCTCGAATCGGTGGTCGAGGCACTCGGCGTTGAGCGATTCCCGCTGCTGGGGGTCTCCCAGGGCGGGGCCGTCGCTGTCGCCTACGCGGCGCGCCATCCGGAGCGGGTGACCCGGCTGGTGCTGTCCGGTGCCTACGCTCGGGGCCGCGCTGTGCGCGCATTGAATGACGACGAAAAGCGAGCTGCCGCACTTGATCTCGACCTCGCCCGGGTTGGCTGGGGCCGTGACGACCCGGCGTTCCGTCAGGTGTTCGCCGCCCAGTTCATCCCCGATGGCACCCGGGCCGACTGGGCCGCATTCGACCAGCTGCAGCGGCGCACCACCTCCCCGGAGAACGCGGTCCGATTCCTGGAAGAGTTCGCGCGCATCGACATTCGCGATCAGGCAGGCAAGGTCGAATGCCCGACGCTGATCCTGCACTCGCGCGACGACCATCGTGTCCCGATGCGCTACGGCGAGGAGTTGGCGGCCCTGATCCCGGACTCGCATCTGGTCGCGCTGTCGAGCAACAATCATCTGCTCACAGCCACCGAACCCGCCTGGCGGGTGTTCTGCGACGAAGTCGAAACGTTCCTGGCCCGAGCCGACTGACGGTTCTCCATACAATCTCCACACAATCTTCATGCGCGACTCCAGGCACGCGTTCATGCTGCTCACATGAGAAAACACACACGCTCACTGCTGGTCGGCATCAGCGCGTTCGCCGCGCTGGGCACTCTGTCGGGCTGCTCGGGTGGCTCATCGACTGACACCACGTCACCTGCCCAACCCGCGCCGGCCACGTCGGCCGAGGCGCAGTTCCCGGCCTCGGCGCGCTACATGGCCGACATGACCTCTGCTGACGGCCGGACCATGACGATCGGCATCAGCGTGGACGGCGCCGAGATCGCCGCATACGCCTGCAATGGAACCGACGACGAAGCCTGGTTCTTCGGCAATCAGACCGACGGCCGGATCGACGTCGAGTCCCGATTCCGTGACAACCTCCAGGCTGAGTTCGACGGCACCGCGGTGACCGGCGAGGTCACGATGAACGAGGTCGAGTACGACTTCACCGCCAACGCCGTATCCGGTCTGGCGGGCATGTACACCGCCGAGTCCGACGGTGTCCGCGCCTCCTGGGTGGTGCGTCCCGACGGGACGGCAACGGGTGTGCAGTTCGGCGGATTCACCCAGGGTGACCGAAACTTCGACCCGTTCAATCTGGACGAGTTCAGCGACTTCGATGTCCGCAACGACGTGCGCCCCAGGCGCAACCTCACACCGGCGGGACCGATCGAATTCCCCCAGGGCGGTGCACCGCAGGCGAGCATCAACGGCGCGCCCGTATCTCCGACGCTGGTGACCGGCACGTTCCGCCTCGGCTGATGAGCGGGGGCGGTCTTCGCCCGACCGCTGCATCGGGTAAAAGGTGAGGCGTGGATGAATGGTTCGAACGCAGCCCGGTCATCGGATTCATCCCGTGGATCGTCTACTGGGTGGTCGCCGACGGTCCCAGCACATGGATGTTCGGAGCGATCTGCGCGGTGCTCGCGGCGTTGATCATGGGAGTGTCGGCGGGTTTCGCCGGCGTGCGACTTCTCGACATCGTCACTGTCGTGTTCTTCACCGGCGTGACCGTCGCCGGCATGGTCATCGGCGCGGCTGACCGCGACTGGATGGACACCCACGCGACGACGCTGTCCAGTGGGGCGCTGGCGATCATGGCCCTGGGATCGCTGGCGTTCGAGCCCTTCACCGCGCAGTACGCGCCGGAGTCGGCGCCGCGCCAGGAGTGGGAACAGACCGCCTTCCGCCGCACCAACCAGGTGCTCACGCTGATGTGGGCGCTGGTGTTCGCGCTCATCGCGGTACTGGGTTTTGTCGCCGTCGCATCGCCGTCGACGGTGCACTGGACCAAGGCCGTCATTCCGGTCGTGGTGATCATCGGCGCAGTCGGCATGACCCAGATCTATCCCGAACGGGCCAGGGAGAAGGCTCGCGCCGAGGAACCGTGATCCCGGGGTCAGCAGCTGAAGGCTGCCCCCGTCTGCGGCGGTGGTGGCGTGACGGGCCGTAGGCATCCGAAGGGCACAAGGCCGCCGGCGCTGATCTGGACAGCCGAGTGATGTGCGTAGTTCACGCAGAACAGCCCGGACGCGTCGCTGCGGCACCGGTTGTCGGCGAAGGTCAGTGACTGGCCCTCCGCCAACTGTGGACCGACGCCCGTGACGAACGGGCCGGGATCTCCGTGCAGGGATCCGATCTGCGCGCTCGCGCCCGGATAGTCGACCCACCCGGCCTTCCACATGCCCTCCCCGTCGGCGGGGCGCGGTGATGGGGACTCGAGCTCGACGAGGCAGGTCAGCGCGCCGTCGTTGTATGCCGGGTCGGTCATGCACTGTGTGGTGTCGTTCGGCGCACCCGACGGGGCGGTGAACGCGATGTCGTCTCCCAGCGGTGTGCTGACCCCGTCGCGGAACGCCACATGGTGGGCAGCCGGATCGGCGGGTGTGCCCGCCTCGATCCAGGCGATGACCTCTTCGATCGCCGCGCTCCGGCCGGGCGCTCGACCGGAGGCTCCGGGTGCTGGAGCAGCGCTCGTCGTGGTCGTCGGAGCGCTGGTCGGCGGCGCCGACGGCGGTTCGGCATCACCGCCCACCGACTGAGAACAGGCCGCAACCAGCGCAGTGGCCGCTATGAGGCCTGCAATTCGCATTCCGCCAGGTTAGCGGCCCGACACGCACTTGCCGGCCAGGCGGGGCGGGCGAGAGTTCGCTACCGTCGAGAGAATGCACGAGCAAACCGTCCGGGTGAAGATCGCCTCGGGCACGATCGAGGGCTTCACGCGCGACGGCGTGAACAGGTGGCGGTCGATCCCCTACGCCAAGGCGCCGGTGGGACCGCTGCGCTACCGGGCACCCCAGCCGGTACAGCCGTGGCCGGGAGTCCGGTACTGCCACGGGTTCGGCCATTGTGCGCCCCAGCAGCGGATGTACACCCTCCTCGCACCCGGGAAGTACCAGCCGATGAGCGAGGACTGCCTCACGCTCAACGTCGTCCAACCGGAAGAACCGCAGCAGGACCCGCTGCCCGTGATGGTTTTCATCCACGGCGGCGGCTACATGTTGGGCAGCTCGGCAACACCGATCTACGACGGTGCGTCCCTGGCTCGCAAAGGCTGCGTCTACGTGTCGGTGAACTACCGTCTCGGGGCGCTGGGATGCCTGGAGCTGTCCTCGCTGTCCACCCCGGAGATCACCATCGACGACAATCTGTTCCTGCGGGACCTTGTGATGGCGCTGCGCTGGGTCCGGGAGAACATCGCGGTCTTCGGCGGTGATCCGGACAATGTGACGATCTTCGGTGAGAGTGCCGGCGCCCATGCCGTGGCCACGCTGCTGGCCACGCCGTCAGCCAAAGGCCTTTTCGCGCAAGCGATCTCAGAGAGCCCGCCAACTGGAATGGTCCGCAGCGCCGACGTGGCCGCCGAGTACGCCACCAGATTCGCCCGACAACTCGACGCGCGCGAGCAGGGCGCCGCGCAGGCACTCCTGGCGGCGCGACCCGCAGAGCTGGTGAACGCTCTCGAGCGGCTCATCATCGAAGGGCAGCGGGATATGCTGGGCGCGTTCGCGATCGGTCCCACGTCCGAGACCGACTATCTGCCAATGGATCCCGTCGACGCGATGCGCAGCGGCAAGGCGCATCCAGTGCCGCTCATCGTCGGGACCAACGCCGACGAGGGCCGACTGTTCACGCGCTTCCTCAAGCTGCTGCCCACCAACGAACCGGCCATCGAACGCCTGCTGGCGCACGCCGATCCCGCAGACCGCGAACGGATCACCGCCGCCTATCCGGGTTACCCGGCGGCTGCGGCGTGCGTGCGTCTCGGGGCGGACTTCATCTTCGGTTCGGCTGTCTGGCAGATCGCCCAGGCCCACAGCAGGCATGCGCCGACCCACGTCTACCGCTTCGACTTCGCGACCAGGGCTCTGCAGATCGCGGGCATGGGCGCCACCCACGCCACCGAGTTGCTCGCGGTTTTCGACGTCTACCGCTCCCGGTTCGGGATGCTGCTGACCGCAGGGGTGGACTCGAGGGCCGCGCGCAAGGTCAGCGACGATGTGCAGTCCCGTTGGCTGGCGTTCGCCGACGGCGGTGTGCCCGGTGAGGACTGGCCGCGGTACACCAGCGACGAGCGTGCCGTGATGGTCTTGGACCGGCGGCGTCGGGTCGAGTTCGACCCGCACTCCCATCGGCGACTGGCGTGGGAAGGGTTCTCCCTGGCGTCCCGGTGAGGCCGTGGAAGTTGCGGAATCGTCGTGCCGTCCGGCCGTGGATGTGGTTGCGTTAGGACGTGTCGCAGCCCGATGATTCGCATTCCGTCGACTTCCCCCTCGACCCGCTCAGTGCCGACGAGTTCCGAGCGGTTGCTGCGATGCTGCAGCGTGAGTACGGCGTCCGTGCCGCTCCCTCGTCAGGCGCCGATCTGGGCTGGCGTTTTGCGTCGGTCGAGCTCATCGAACCCTCCAAGGCGGAGTTGGCCGCGTTCCAGGGCGGCGGGCCGAGGCCACCCCGCCGAGCAGAGGTCATCTGCTTCAACCGCACCGACAACGCCACCTACAAGAGCGTGCTGTCGCTGACCGACGACCGCGTCGAAGCCTTCGAGCACGTCCCAGGAGTGCAGGCGAATTTCACCGTCGACGAGTTCCTCGAGTGTGATCAACTGCTGAGGTCGCATCCAGATGTCCTCGCGGCGTTGCGCCGTCGTGGGATCACAGATGTCGGCACGGTGTTCTTCGACACCTGGACCTACGGCGACGCTGTCGCCCCGCCGGAGTTTCGGGACCGCCGGATCGGCTGGTCGGACAGTTGGGTCAAGGCGGCCCCCGGGGCCAACCCCTACGCCAGATTGGTCAGCGGACTGCACTGCGTCATCGACGTGAACGCGATGGAGTTGTTGCGAGTCGAGGACGGTGGCCCGTTCGCCACCGGGGAGGCGACGGTTCCCGAGGTGATGGGGGAGTACGTTCCCAGCCACATCCCCGAACGGATTCGCGCGGCGACTGATCGTGAACCCCTCAAACCTCTGCACATCACCCAACCCGAGGGTCCGTCGTTCACCGTCGAGGGAAACCTGGTGCGCTGGCAGAACTGGTCGCTGCGTGTCGGGTTCAACCATCGCGAGGGCATGACGCTGCACTCGGTGCGCTACCGCGACGGCGACCGCGACCGGTCGATCGCGCACCGGATGTCGTTCGCGGAGATGATCGTTCCCTACCGCGACCCGTCACCGGACCATTACCGGCGCACCGCCTTCGACATCGGAGAGTGGGGGCTGGGGTTCATGACGACCTCCCTGGCGTTGGGCTGCGACTGTCTGGGGGAGATCCGCTATCTCGACGCGGTCCTGCACAACAGCAAGGGCGAGCCGTACACCATCACGAATGCCATCTGCATCCACGAGGAAGACAACGCCGTGCTGTGGAAGCACGTCGACCACGACATCGGCGCCGAGGTCCGCCGGATGCGTCGGCTCACGCTGTCGTTCCACGTCACCGTCGCCAACTACGAATATCTGGTCTACTGGCGGCTCTACCAGGACGGCAACATCGAGTGTGAGGTCCGCGCGACGGGCATCATGGTGACCACTCCGCTGCCGGCGGGCGCGCCCAACCCGAACGGCACCCTGGTCGACGAGCGCACCTACGCACCGTTTCATCAGCACTTCCTCGTCGCCCGGCTGGACATGGACATCGACGGCACTGACAACACCGTGGTCATGTCCGAGTCCTATGCCGAGCCGATCGGCCCCGACAACCCGCACGGGCTGTCGCTGGTGGTGGCCAACACTCCGTTGCGCACCGAGGGGGAAGCCAAGCAGGACGTGAACTTCGCGACCCAGCGGGCCTGGAAGGTGGTCAACCCCAACGTCGTGACCGGAATCGGCGCCCATCCGGCGTACAAGCTCGTCCCCAGCGGTGCCATCCCGCCGATGTTCGAG
>NZ_JBAUJR010000229.1:0-43601 GCF_049683935.1 Mycobacterium sp.
TCCCGCAGGTCGTCGACGCTGGCGACGTGGGCTGCGGCGCGGGGGCTGTCGGTGGCGGTGAAGTCGTCGCGTCCGTAGCCCCAGCCCACGACGATCGTGCCGATGCCGTGCGCGGCGGCGCCCTCGACGTCGTGCGAACGGTCGCCGACCATCACGACCCGCTGCGGCAGCGGCGCCAGCTGTGCCAGCGCGTGCGCCAACACGTCGGCTTTGGACGCGCGGGTGCCGTCTACACTGGCCCCTGCGATGACCTCGAAGCACTCGTCGAGATCGAAGTGAGCGAGGATCCGCCTGGCGGTGGGCTCCGCCTTCGAGGTGGCGACCGCCAGTCGGACGCCTGCCGCCCTCAGGTCGGCGAGCAGCGCCGGGATCCCGGTGAACGGCCGGTTCATCGACCACCCGCGGGTGGTGTAGTCGGCGCGGTAGGCGGCGATCGCGGCGTCGGCGTGCTCCCCGAGACCCATCTCGAGCAGGGTGACGTGCATCGGGGGGCCGACGATCCGGCTGACGAGGTCGCCGTCCGGGACCGTCGCGCCGACGGCCTCCAGCGCGTGGCGGAAGCTGGCGACGATGCCCTCGGCCGAATCGGTCAACGTGCCGTCCAGATCAAAGATCACCAGATCGCCACGGCCCGCCCGCGCGACGTTCCTGGTGCCCGCCAGCGTGTCAGTCACCCGTCCATTGTCCCTGACGCCGGTAGTCGGTCGCACCGCACTACTGTCGTGGGGTGGCAAGTCTCGGGGTGATGCGATGACGGTCCGGCTCGCAGACATCGTCGACGTGCTCAATGCGGCCTACCCTCCCCGGCTCGCGCAGAGCTGGGATTCGGTCGGGCTGGTGTGCGGAGACCCGTCGGAAAGTGTCGAGACGGTGACCATCGCCGTCGACGCGACACCCGCCGTGGTGGCGCAGGTGCCCGACCGCGGCCTTCTGCTGGCACACCATCCCCTGCTGCTGCGCGGGGTGGACTCGGTGTCGGCCGACTCGGCGAAAGGTGCCCTGATCCACTCGATGATCCGCACCGGTCGCGCGCTGTTCACCGCACACACCAATGCGGACTCTGCGGCGCCCGGGGTGTCGGACGCGCTGGCGTTGGCCATGGGTCTCGAGGTGACCGACGTGCTCTCCCCGGTGCCGTCCGGTCCCGCGCTGGACAAGTGGGTGGTTTTTGCACCCACCGCGGACGCCGCAGCGGTGCGTGCTGCGATGTTCTCGGCCGGCGCAGGGCACATCGGTGACTACTCGCAGTGCAGCTGGACCGTCGCGGGTACCGGACAGTTCCTGCCGCACGCGGGCGCCTCGCCCGCGATCGGCACGGTGGGCGCTGTGGAGAAGGTCGCCGAAGATCGCATCGAGATGGTGGCACCGGCCCCGCTGCGGGCCTCGGTGCTCGCCGGCTTGCGCAGCGCCCATCCGTACGAGGAGCCCGCGTTCGACATCGTCGCCCTGCAGTCGGCGCCGGGCGGGGTTGGCCTGGGCCGCATCGCAACGCTGCAGGCCCCAGAACCGCTGTCGGCCTTCGTCTCCCGAGTTGGGGGCGCGCTGCCGGCCACGTCGTGGGGGGTGCGAGCATCCGGTGACCCGACGGCTCCGGTGTCGCGGGTGGCCGTATGCGGTGGTGCGGGTGACTCGCTGCTCGACACCGTCGCGGCCGCCGGAGTCGACGCGTATGTCACCGCTGATCTGCGTCACCACCCCGCCGACGAGCACCGGCGGGTATCGGAGGTGGCGCTCGTCGACGTCGCGCACTGGGCAAGTGAATACCCGTGGTGCGGCCAGGCGGCGCAACTGCTGCGCGATCACTTCGGTGACACCCTGCCGGTGACAGTGTCCGACGTGCGAACCGACCCATGGAATGTCGAAGGAAGCTGAACATGAAAGCTGATGTGGCTCAACAACGGGCGTTGCTAGAGCTGGCAGAACTCGACGCTGAGATCAGCCGTAACGAGCACCGGACGAAGACCCTCGGCGAGCAGCAGGCGCTGGAGGCGGCGCAGGCCGCGCACCGGGAGGCCAATGATCGGCTGGCGACCGTGCAGCTCGCTCTGGGCGATATCGATGCGCAGGTCGCGAAGTTCGAGAGCGAGATCGACAGCGTGCGCCAACGTGAGGATCGTGACCGCGGCCTGCTCGATGGTGGAACGGTCGACGCCAAGCAGATGACCGAACTGCAGCACGAACTCGACACCCTGCAGCGGCGCCAGACGAGCCTCGAGGATTCGTTGCTCGAGGTGATGGAACGCCGTGAAGAGCTTGCCGCCGAACAGGATCGCGAGCTGGCCAGCATCGACGAGCTGCAGAGCTCGCTGAGTGACGCGCAGAAGGCCTGCGACGAGGCCCGCACCCACCTGGCGCAGCTTCGGCACCAGTCGGTCTCGCACCGGGAAGACCTCGTCGCACATCTGGACGAGTCGCTGGTCGCGCTGTACGAACGCCAACGCAGCCGCGGGGGAGTGGGTGCCGGACTGTTGCAGGGGCGACGCTGCGGCGCGTGCCGGATCGAGATCGACAAGGGCGAGTTGGCGCGGATCGCCGCGGCCGCCGACGACGAGGTGCTGCGCTGTCCGGAGTGCGCCGCGATCCTGTTGCGGGTCAAGGCGTCTCACGCATGAAGGTGCGGGTCGAGGCAGACGGGGGCTCCCGCGGCAATCCCGGCCCCGCCGGCTATGGCGCGGTGGTGTGGTCGGCAGATCGGGGATCGGTGCTCGCCGAGGCCAAGTCGGCCATCGGCCGCGCCACCAACAACGTCGCCGAGTACCGCGGACTCATCGCCGGACTCCAGGAGGCGGCCGGCATCGGTGCCACCGAGGTGGACGCCTATCTGGACTCCAAACTGGTGGTGGAGCAGATGTCGGGTAGATGGCGGGTCAAGCATCCCGACCTCGCGCCGCTGCACCGGCAGGCCACAGACCTGGCGCGCACATTCGATCGAGTCAGCTACTCCTGGATCCCGCGCGAGAAGAACAGTGACGCCGACCGGCTGGCCAACGAAGCCATGGATGCGGCCGCAGAGCTCGCCGAATCCGGTGAGCTCCCCATGCCCCCGGTGGCGGATACCCCGGCGAAGACGGAGGTCGTCACGAATCCGGCCGGGTGGACAGGGGCCAAGGGAGCGCCGACGCGGATGTTCCTGCTCCGCCACGGACAGACCGAGCTGTCGGTGCAGCGTCGCTACTCCGGACACGGCAACCCCGCGCTGACCGATCTCGGGAGGCGGCAGGCCGCCGCGGCTGCGGAATACCTCGGGAACAAGGGCGGGATCGCGGCGGTCGTGTCGTCACCGTTGCAGCGTGCGTATGACACCGCATCGGCTGCCGCCAAGGCGCTGGGACTCGACGTCCTCGTCGACGATGAACTGATCGAAACCGATTTCGGTGCCTGGGAAGGGCTTTCGTTCAGCGAGGCGGCCGAACGCGATCCCGAGCTGCACACGACCTGGCTTCGTGACACGTCGGTGCCGCCCCCCGACGGCGAGAGCTTCGACGCCGTCGCCGCCCGGGTGGGCAACGCGCAGAAGCGGCTCATCGCCGAGCACGCCGGTCAGTCGGTGCTGGTGGTGTCGCACGTGACCCCGATCAAGACGCTGCTGCGGATGGCGCTCGACGCCGGACCGGCCATCCTGTACCGGCTGCACCTCGACCTCGCGTCACTGTCCATCGCCGAGTTCTATCCCGACGGGGCCGCATCCGTGCGGCTGGTGAACCAGACCGCGTATCTGTGATCAAGGGGTGTGCAGGTGAGCCCGCTCCCCGTGCGCCCCGAACAGTGCTATCGCTTCCACCGGGCCGTCGACGACACCGAACCAGTGCGGTGTCCACGTCGAGAACTCCACCGCCTCACCGGGTTCGATGACAAAATCGCGCTCGGCCAGGATCAGCCGCATCCGACCCGACAAGACGTACACCCAGTCGTAGCCCTCGTGTACCGGTAGTTCCGTCGGAGGTTTGCGTCGGCGGGCGCTTATTCGGATCTTGAAGGCGTGCAGACCACCTGCCGGACCCTGCCCGGTCAACGGCCAGAACGTGATCAGGTTGTGGGTCTGTGCGCCACCGCGCACCCGGGGGTCGGGGGCCTCGGGAGCTCGCAGCAGTTCGTCGGCACTCACCGACAGCGCGGCGGCCAACCGCGGCAGATGATCCAGGGCCAGGCGGCGCTTGCCGGACTCCAGTCGGCTCAGCGTCGAGACGTCGATGTTCGACCGGCTCGCGACGTCGTCGAGCGTCATGCCCCGCTGCAGCCGCAGTTCCCGCAGTCTGCGCCGCACCCGCAAGTCCACACCCTGGTCGTCATTTGCCTGCATGGCAAGTCAGCTTGGCATGGCTGTCGCGCGCGGGCAAGCTCGAGGCATGGACATGGAATGGGAATGCCTCGTCATCGGCGGCGGCGCGGCGGGATTGAGCGCCGCGCTGGTCTTGGGTCGAGCACGCAAGCGCACGCTGGTGATCGATGCCGGCCGTCAGAGTAACCGCGCGGCCCACGGAATCGGCGGGTTGCTCGGTCACGACGGTCGTCCGCCCGCAGAGTTGTACGAACTCGGCAGGAAAGAGCTGGAACGGTATCCGAGCGTCGAGGTGCGCAGTGGTGAAGTGCGGATCGCAAAACGGTGCGGGGCGGGTTTCCAGGTCGAACTCGCCGACGGCACCCGCGAGCGAGTGAAGAGGGTGTTGCTCGCGCTGGGGATGGACTACCGTCCGCCGGAATTGCCGGGACTGGACGAAATCTGGGGGACCTCGG
Source organism: Mycobacterium sp. (assembly GCF_049683935.1). Classification (GTDB taxonomy): domain Bacteria; phylum Actinomycetota; class Actinomycetes; order Mycobacteriales; family Mycobacteriaceae; genus Mycobacterium. The sequence goes on from NZ_JBAUJR010000229.1 coordinate 4,735, forward strand.
TGTTCCATTGCCCGTTCTGCCACGGCTGGGAGGTTCGTGATCAACCGTTGGCGGTGCTGGCGGAAGGGGAGCGGGCGGTCCACATGGCAACGTTGATGCGCGGGTGGAGCGACGACGTGGTGCTGCTGACCGGAGATTCCGGTGGTCTGGATGCCGAACAGCGGGCCGGGTTGAGTGGCGCGGGGATAAAGGTCGACGACCGGCAGGTCGCTGGGCTGGCTTCTGAGGGAGGCGAGTTGACCGCGGTCGTGTTCGCCGACGGATCCCGGCTGCCGAGGCGCGGGCTGCTGGTGCCCGCCACGCTGCACCAGCGCACCGACCTCGCTGCTCAACTCGGCGTGAAATTTGCTGCGGCGGGACCGGTTTCGGTCGACGCGATCGAGGTGGACGCGATGTTGCGGACATCGGTTCCCGGTGTGTTCGCCGCGGGTGACGTCTGTGCGCAGATGCCACAGGTGGCGGCCGCAGTCTCAGCGGGCTCGTTGGCTGCGGTATCAGTGGTTCAGAGTTTGATGGAGGAGCAACGATGACGGCATCAGAGGTCAAGCAGCACTGGGAAGACCGGTACGCCGAGCGGGAGCGGATCTGGAGTGGTCGGGTGAACCCGCATCTGGCAGAGATCGCAGCGCCGTTGACACCGGGGCGCGCACTGGACCTGGGTTGCGGTGAAGGCGGCGACACCCTCTGGCTGGCCGAACACGGTTGGCAGGTGACGGGCATCGACATCTCCGATACCGCGTTGGGTCGCGCCGCTGCCGAAGCGACGGCGCGAGGACTGGGCGGGCGTGTGCACTTCGTGCAGACGAATCTGTCGGAGACGTTTCCTGAGGGAACCTTCGACCTGGTGTCGGCACAATTCCTGCAGTCGATGGTGCACCTCGACCGGGAGCGGATCTTCGCAGGGGCCGCCGGTGCCGTCGCTGATGGTGGAGTGCTGATCATCGTTGACCACGGCGCTGCGCCGCCCTGGGCACCGGCCCACATCCAGGACCACGTGTTTCCCACCGTCGAGGAGGTGTTCGACTCGATCGACCTCGGCGAGGGGCAGTGGGACCGGCTTCACGTCGGAACTGTGGATCGCGACGCGGTCGGCCCGGACGGGCAGGCCGGTGTCCTGTTGGACAACCTGATCGTGCTGCGGCGGTCAGAGGGGGATTAGGGGCGATGTCCGGCGCCGGAGGTGTCGGACCCTTGCTTTACCGTTGACCGTATGTTCGAAAGTTTGTTCGACGTTGATCCGGGGGCGGGTGAGGCTGCTCTGCGGGCGCAGGTTGAGCACTTGGAGCAAGTGAAGTCGGCGGCGGCTGCGGCCCAGGCGCGGTTGACGGCGTTGTGGGCCGAAAAGCGTGCTGCTGCTGAGCGGGCGGCGGGGGTGGCGGCGGCGAAGCGGGGTAAGGGGTTGGCTTCGGAGGTGGCGTTGGCGCGCCATGAGGCTCCGGTGAAGGGTAGTCAGCATCTGGGTTTCGCGAATGCGCTGGTGCACGAGATGCCGTATACGTTGGCGGCGTTGGAGGCCGGGGTGCTCTCGGAGTGGCGGGCGACGCTGATCGTGCGCGAATCAGCGTGTCTGAGTGTGGAGCACCGCCGCGAGTTGGACGCCGAGTTGTGTGCGGATATGTCGCGGCTGGTCGGGTGGGGCAACAACCGGGTCGAGGCCGAGGCCAAGAAGATCGCGCTGCGTCTGGACGCGGCGGCGGTGGTGGAACGCGCCGCCAAGGCCGCTGGGGATCGGTGTGTGACGATCCGGCCGGCGCCGGACACCATGACCTGGGTGTCTGCGTTGCTGCCGGTGGCGCAGGGGGTGGAGGTGTATGCCGCGCTGAAGCGGCAGGCCGACGTCACATTCGACGGGCGGTCGCGGGGACAGGTGATGGCCGACACCGTCTATGAGCGGGTCACCGGACGCTCGGCGGCCACGCCGGTGCCCGTGGCGTTGAACATGGTGATGGCCGACACCACGCTGGCCGGTGACGATGAGGAACCGGCGTGGCTCGATGGCTACGGGCCGATCCCGGCGGGGTTCGCCCGCACGCTCACCGGTGACGCGGTGGCCGACAAGGACACCAAAGCCACGCTGCGCCGGCTCTATCGCCACCCCACCAGTGGGCAGTTGGTGGCGATGGAATCGCGATCACGGATCTTCCCGAAAGGGTTGGCGGCGTTCATCGGATTGCGCGATCAGAGGTGCCGGACCCCGTACTGCGATGCCCCGATCCGCCACCGCGACCACGCCACCCCGGTCCGGGCGGGCGGCGAAACCAGCGCGTGCAACGGGCTCGGGGATTGTGCGGCCTGCAATTACGCCAAGGACGCGCCCGGCTGGACCGTCACCACCAGCGAGGACAACGGCGCCCACACCGCGCAGTTCAGCACCCCATCCGGGGCGACGTATCAGTCCACCGCCCCACCACTACCCGGGCCGCCGATCCGACGACGGCTGAGCCTGCTCGAAGGCCGCCTCAGCATCGACCTCATCACCTTCGACGCCGCCTAGCCGGAAGTAGCTGGTACGTCAGCCAACTGGGTGAGCCGCACGCTGCCGGCCCGAGCGGGCCGGGAGAGCCTGCGCCCTGACCGCCGTCCTGCCCGCCCGCCCGAGTGGGCGGCTGTTACCCGATTCGGCACCCGAACCATTACGTTGTTAGAGCGGATGAGCTGGCTGGGCGGCCGCGGGACCCGGGGTGACCTGGGTGTCGAGGAAAGTCCGGACTTCACAGAGCAGGGTGATTGCTAACGGCAATCCGAGGTGACTCGCGGGAAAGTGCCACAGAAAACAGACCGCCACCCTCGCGGTGGTAAGGGTGAAACGGTGCGGTAAGAGCGCACCAGCGCTCCGGGTGACCGGAGCGGCTAGGCAAACCCCACCCGAAGCAAGGCCAAGTATGTCGCGCCGGGAGGTGCGGCAGCGCAGGCGTTCGAGGGTTGCTCGCCCGAGCCTGCGGGTAGGCCGCTCGAGGCACCCGGTGACGGTGTGTCCAGATGGATGGTCGCCGCCCCGCCGCCGATGGCAGCGGGGAACAGAATCCGGCTTACAGGCCAGCTCATCCGCCCTCCGGGTTCACCCGGCGCATCAGGACTTGCGGACGGCCTTGTCCAACGCCTTGAGGGCGTCGTCGATCTGCTCTTCGCATCGCAGCGCGAGGTCGTTCTCCTGCTGATAGAGCAGCCCGTAGGTGAAGGTGTCCTCGCCGGCGGCGTGCGCCGACTCGGCCTGCCGACTCAGGTGAGAGCGGCTGACGACGCTGTCCTGGTGATCGCCCAACAGGCTTTGGATCGCCTTGGCCCGGTCGGCCACCTTGGATTCACCGGTCGCGGCTGCGGTGTAGCGGAGTTGCTTGGCGCGCTTCCGGATCCGGTGCAGCGCCTCGTCGCTGTCCACCTCGGGATCGTCGACCGCGGCGCGCGCAGCCTTGGCGGCCTTTCGGATCCGCTTGTAGGCCGAGTCGAGCGTCGTCTCGGCAGCGTCTTCGCCCGGTGGCGGCGGGGGAGGTTCGGCGGCCACCAGCTCCTCGAGCGCATCGAGCAGCCGGAAGTACCGGGGCGAGCGCACTGCGGTCAACGACCGCCGCCACCCGTTCCGGTAGCGCTTCTTGGCGCCCTCGACCAGGCGCTCCCGCACCGGGCCCCGGATGTTGGACTCCGGCAGATTGTCGAGCGCGTTCTCGTAGCGCTCGGCGAGCACCTCGGCGTCTCGTGCCACGCCCAGTACGCCGGCGAGCTCGCGTAGTTCCTCCAGGATCCACTCGTCGTCGGCGATCCCGAACGATCCCTCCGCAGATTGCAGGAGGCTGCGGATCTTTCGGGTTGTCACGCGCATCTGGTGGACCGAGTCGTATACATCCGACCTCATGGCGCGGTCCCACTCGAGCAGTTCCCCGACCTGCTCGGCCACCGCGCGGTGCAAGGGATCGGGGGAGACTTCGGGGATGTCGGCGGCGGGTTCGCTCGATGCCAGAACCCGGGCGAGTTTCGACCCGTGCCCGGCCGGCAACGCACCGGCATCCAGCAGCCGATTGGTCAACCGATCGAGAAGCCCGGTGTCGGCGCTCTCCACCAGCTCCAGTTCCCATTCGCGCCAACTCTGCTCGTCGCCACCCTCTGCGCTGGCAGTGACCTGGTCGTCGCAGAACTCGGCGACGGCGGAGCCTTCCGGTCCGTAGAGCATCTCCACGTTCCTGGATGTGCTGATCCGCGCCACCGGGGCGAGTGGGTTGTCACGCACGATCGCGAGCACCACGTCGCGCAGGCTCTCCGGTACGTCGTCCTGCAGCGGCGCGCGCACCTCGGTGCGGGTGTCGGGCCCGGCAGGCAGCTTCAGGTGCCACCCTTCGTCCGGTCCGCCGGTGCGCCGCCGCAACGTGATCCGGTGCCTCGCAAGATCGCGGCCCGGTGTGTCGAAGTAGACAGCGTCGAGCTGTTGTGACGGAGACCGCTCGACACGGGAGATGGACGACAGGCCGTCGAACGAGGGTGTCACGGTGGATTCGACCACCTCGAACTTGCGCTCGGTCTCCGTGTACCTGGAGGTTTCGGGCGTTTTGGCGGCCATGGTCCCCTTGTCTGGGCAGTGGAGCGATTAGCTGGGAAAGCCAAGAGTGCCATATCCACGTGAACCGGCAGTCGGGGTCGGGCCGGTCGGCTCGCAACACGTGGGGGCGCCTCGCGGCGGGGCGTTCACGCTTTCGGGGCACATGCTCTTAAGATCGTCTTATGAACCGGGAAATAGGCCTGGTAGCCGATGGCCCGGCACGACTGAGGGTCGACGACTACCTCGACCGTGACGGCAACATCGCGATCCCTGCGGGCGTCACGCTGACGTCGTTCATGGATCGTAATGTCGCCGAGCTGGGTGACACCCCGGCCTACCGGTATCTCGACTTCGATCGTGACAACACCATCGAGCTGTCCTGGCGGCAGTTGGGGGCACGGTTGCGTGCTGTCGGTGCCCGCTTGCAGCAGGTCACCCACGCCGGTGACCGCGTGGCGATCCTGACTCCCCAGGGGGTCGATTACGTCGTCGGCTTCTTCGCCGCGATCCAGGCCGGCGCCATCGCGGTCCCGCTGTTCGCGCCCGAACTCCCCGGCCACAACGAGCGGCTGGAAGCAGTGCTGGCCGACGCCCGGCCCACGGTTGTCCTGACCACAACCGCCGCCGCGAAGTCTGTCGGCGACTTCCTGCGGACCCTTCCCCGGGACCGCCGCCCACGCATGATCGCCATCGACGCGGTGCCCGAAGCTGTCGGCACCGGCTTCGTTCCGGCTCCGCTGCAGACCGACGCGATCGCGTACCTGCAGTACACCTCCGGGTCGACCCGTGCTCCCGCCGGTGTAGAGATCACACACCGATCGGCGTGCACCAACGTCGTTCAGATGATCCTGTCGGTCGGACTGGACCAGAACATTCGCAGCGTCAGCTGGTTGCCGTTGTTCCACGACATGGGCCTGCTGATGATCATGTTCCCGGCGCTGGCGGGCGGCTACATCACCCTGATGTCGCCGCTGGCCTTCGTGCGCCGCCCCAACCGGTGGATGCGCGAGTTGGGGTCGTCCGATCTGCCGACGTTCGCCGCGGCACCCAACTTCGCGTTCGAACTCGCGGCCCAGCGCGGACTGCCGCGCCCCGGTGAAGAGCTCGACCTGAGCAACGTTGCGGGTCTGATCAACGGTTCCGAGCCGGTGAGCATCTCCTCGATCGAGAAGTTCACCACCGCCTTCGCGCCGTACGGGTTGAACCCCGCGGCGATCAAACCGTCCTACGGGATGGCCGAGGCGACACTGTTCATCTCCACCACCGCGCACGACGCCCGGCCGACGGCGATCTATCTCGACCGCGACGAGCTCAGCGAGGGACGTGCGGTTCAGGTTGCCCCTGACCATCCGAACGCGGCTGCCCAGGTGTCCTGCGGCAAGGTCGCACGCAGCCAGTGGGCCGTGATCGTCGATCCCGCCAGCGACAGCGAGCTCGCCGACGGCCGGGTCGGTGAGATCTGGTTGCACGGCGACAACGTCGGCCGTGGCTACTGGGGGCGTCCGCACGACACCGAGATGACGTTCCGGAACAAGGTCCAGTCGCGTCTGCCGCGTGGCAGCCACGCCGAGGGCTGCGACGAGAGCGCCCTGTGGATGCGCACCGGTGACCTCGGCGTCTACCTCGATGACGAGCTGTACATCACCGGCAGGATCAAGGACCTCATCATCGTCGACGGGCGCAATCACTACCCACAGGACGTGGAGGCGACCGTCGCCCGGGCGTCCCAGGCCGTGCGGACGGGATTCGTCGCCGCATTCTCCGTTCCCGGCAATGGGCGCGAGGAAGTGGCCATCGTCGCCGAACGTGCGGTCGGGGCGGGCCGCGCCGAGGCGGCCCCCATCCAGGAGGCCATCCGCGCCGCGGTGTCACGCGTCCACGCTCTGCCGGTGGCTGAGGTGAAACTTGTTGCGGCAGGAGTCATTCCCCGGACCACGAGCGGAAAGCTGGCGCGCGGCGCGTGCCGGACGAAATACCTCGACAACGCGCTCTGAACCCCGTCGGTCACTACCGGCTCAGGTGACGCCGATACAGTCACCGACTGTGACCGAATACCAGACCATCACGTTCGAGCAGTCCGGTGCCGTCGCCCGGATCGTGCTGAATCGGCCCGACGCCGCAAACGGCATGAACGACACCATGACTCGCGAACTCGCCGACGCCGCGGCGCGCTGCGACACCGCAGCCATCAAGGTCGTGGTGCTCACCGGCGCCGGACGGTTCTTCTGTGCAGGCGGGGACCTGAAGGACTTTGCGGCGGCACCGCACCGTGGGCGCCACCTCAAGGGGGTGGCCGACGATCTGCATCGCGCCATCTCGACATTTGCGCGAATGGACGCCGTCGTGATCGCCGCGGTCAACGGCACCGCAGCCGGAGCGGGGTTCTCCTTGGCGGTCTCCGCCGACTTGATACTGGCCGCGCAGTCGGCGTCGTTCACGATGGCCTACACCCGGGTCGGACTCAGCCCCGACGGCAGCGCAACGTACTTCCTGCCCCGGTTGATCGGGATCGCCAAGACCAAGGAACTGATGCTGACCAACCGCGTCCTCTCCGCGGACGAGGCGTCGCGATGGGGACTGGTCACCGAGGTCGTCGCCGACGATCAACTCGCCACGCGTGCCGACCAATTGGCCGAGCAGATGGCTTCGACGTCCGGCGGGTCCAACGGCGGCGTGAAAGCACTGCTGCTGAGCACCTTCTCCAGCGGTCTGGAGGAGCAGATGGAGGCGGAGGGACGCCTCATCGCCCAGCGCGCCGAAACCGACGACGGACGCGAAGGCGTCGACGCGTTCCTGGCCAAGCGCAAGCCGGGCTTCGCCTGACCGAGTCGCTAGAAGGACTGCTCCTCGGCGGGAAAGGCGCCGGTCGCGACTTCCTGGGCGTACTGCGTCGCGGCACGGTGCAGTTCTTCTCCGACAGCGCCGAAGCGCTTGACGAATTTCGCGGTCCGGCCTGAGGTGAGGCCGGCCATGTCCTGCCAGACGAGGACCTGCGCGTCGCAGTTCGGACCCGCGCCGATGCCGACGGTGGGGATCGTCAGCTTGCCGGTGATCTGGGTGGCGAGTTCGGCGGGGACCATCTCCATGACCATCGCGAACGCGCCTGCTTCCTGAACCGCGATGGCGTCGTGGACCGTCTGCTCCGCGGCGTCGCCGCGGCCCTGAACGCGGAAGCCGCCGAGTCCGTTCACGCTCTGGGGGGTGAAGCCGATGTGCGCCATCACCGGGATGCCTGCGGCGCTGAGGACGGCGATCTGCTCGGCCACCCGCTCGCCGCCCTCCAGTTTCACGGCATGGGCGCCGGCCTCCTTGAGGAAGCGCGTCGCCGAGGCCAGAGCCTGGGTCGGTCCGGCCTCGTAGCTGCCGAACGGCATGTCGGCGACGACCAGGGCATGCGGCGCGCCGCGCACGACACCACGGACCAGCGGAATCAGTTCGTCGATGGTCACCGGCACCGTGGTGTCGTAGCCGTACACCACGTTGGCGGCGGAATCGCCCACCAGGAGCACCGGGATCTCGGCCGCGTCGAACACCGCGGCGGTGGAGTAGTCGTAGGCCGTCAGCATGGCCCACTTGTGGCCCTCGGCCTTCCACTTGTGCAGATGGTGAGTGCGGACCTTCACACGCGGCTTGGCGGTTTCGGAATCGGCGACAGCACCATAAACGGTCTGCTCGGACATCATTGTCCCCTCATCGGGTGGGTCGGTTCGAATCCTCGAGGCCAGAAACGGTCCCCGGGTTTCGCTGACACGCCAAGTCTGCCACTCCGTCACCAGAAGTTGAACGCCGCGTTAAGTGGATTTGCTCACACCCGCGCTCACCGCGCCTAACATCGGCTCATGCAAAGGCTCAGCGGTCTCGATGCCAGTTTCCTCTACCTCGAAACCGCCGCACAGCCGCTGCACGTGTGCTCGATCCTGGAGCTCGACACCTCGACGATGCCCGGCGGCTACACCTTCGACAAGCTCCGTGACGGCCTGGCACTCCGGATCAGGGCGATGCCCGAATTCCGGGAGAAGCTGGCCGACAACCGGTTCAACCTCGACCATCCGGTCTGGGTGGACGACCCGGACTTCGACGTCGACCGCCACCTGCACCGCATCGGTTTGCCGTCACCGGGCGGGCGTAACGAACTGTCGGAGATCTGCGGCCACCTCGCGTCGCTGCCGCTGGACCGCACCCGCCCGCTGTGGGAGATGTGGGTCATCGAGAACGTTGCCGGCACAGATGCCCACGACGGCGGCCGCATCGCGGTGATGACCAAGGTGCACCACGCCAGCGTCGACGGTGTGACCGGCGCGAACCTGATGTCGCAGTTGTGTTCGACCGAGCCCGACGCGCCGCCACCAGATCCGGTCGACGGGCCCGGAGGGGTGAACCACATGGAGATCGCGGTCGGTGGCGCGGTGAAGTTCGCCATGCGGCCGTTGAGGTTCGCCAACGTGCTGCCGATGACCGTCTCGACCGTCATCGACACCGCCAAGCGTGCCCGCAACGGGAACTCGATGGCGCCGCCGTTCGCCGCTCCGCAGACAGCTTTCAACGCCAACGTCACCGGCCGTCGCAACATCGCGTTCGCCCAACTCGACCTCGACGACATCAAGAAGGTGAAGAGCCACTTCGGAGTGAAGGTGAACGACGTCGTGATGGCGCTGGTCTCCGGGGTGCTGCGCAAGTTCCTGCTCGACCGCGGGGAACTGCCGGAGAACTCCCTGGTAGCGATGGTGCCGGTGTCGGTGCACGACAAGTCCGACCGGCCCGGCCGCAACCAGGTCTCGGGCATGTTTTCCCGGCTGGAGACCAGCATCGAGGATCCCGCCGAGCGGCTCAAAGCCATCGCGGATGCGAATTCTGTTGCCAAACAACATAGTTCGGCAATCGGTGCCACGCTGCTGCAGGACTGGACGCAGTTCGCCGCACCCGCGGTTTTCGGGGTGGCGATGCGGGTCTACGCGAGCAGCAGGCTCAGCGGCGCCCGGCCCGTGCACAACCTGGTGCTGTCGAATGTCCCCGGCCCGCAGATGCCGCTGTACATGCTGGGCTGCGAGGTGGAGGCGATGTATCCGCTCGGGCCGATCTTCCACGGCTCCGGCCTGAACATCACCGTGATGTCGCTCAACGGCACCCTCGATGTAGGCATCGTGTCGTGCCCGGAGTTACTGCCCGATCTGTGGGACATGGCCGACGATTTCCGGCCGGCCCTCGACGAATTGCTGAGCGCGACAGGCTGACGGGAACAGGCTCGCGATAGCCGCCTCGCCAGCAACGATGCAGCCTCATGGCAGCATGTGGAGCCATGAAGCTCAACACGGGGGTCGTGCGACCCGCCGTACTCCTCACGTCCGCGATGTTGTTGGTCTCCGGTTGCAGCAACGTGGTGGAGGGTCGGGCCCTGATCTCGGTGCCCCGCCCCGGAGCGCCCATCCAGTGGGTGTCCTGTGAGGGCGGGCCGTCTGAGCAGCCGCGGCAGCTCGCCGGCGCCGAATGCGGGATGCTGTCGGTGCCGGTGAATTGGGACAACGCCGACAGCCCGGACAGTGAAATCGCCCAGATCGCGATGATCCGGTTCAAGGCCACCGGCGACAAGATCGGCTCGCTCATCATCAACCCCGGAGGACCGGGTGAGTCGGGGGTGCAGGCCGCCGCGTCGATGGCGACCACGCTGCCCGAATCGGTGCGGCAGCGGTTCGATCTCGTCGGCTTCGACCCGCGCGGGGTGGCGAACTCGACGCCGACGCTGTGGTGCAACAGCGACGCGGACAACGACCGGCTGCGGGCCGACAACGTCGTGGAGTACACGCCCGAAGGTGTGGCCCACATCGAGAACCAGACCAAGGAGTTCGTCCAGCGCTGTGTGGACAAGATGGGCAAAGAGTTCCTGGCCAATATCGGAACCGCCAGTGTGGTCAAGGATCTCGACGCGATGCGCGCCGCGCTCGGTGACGACAAGCTGACCTATCTCGGCTATTCCTACGGCACCCGTATCGGTACGAGCTACGCGGAGGCCTACCCCGAGCATGTCCGCGCGATGATCCTCGACGGGGCGATCGATCCCAACGCCGATCCGGTCGAGGCTGACGTCCGCCAGGCTGCCGCGTTCCAGCAGGCCTTCGACGACTACGCCGCCGACTGCGCGACCGACCCGAACTGCCCGCTGGGAACCGACCCGGACAAAGCCGTCGACGTGTACCGCTCGTTGGTGAACCCACTGGTGGAGACGCCTCTGGAGACCAACGATCCACGCGGGCTGAGCTACAACGATGCGATCGTCGGAACGATCCTGCCGCTGTACTCGCCCAACCTGTGGCGCCACCTGACACAGGCGCTCACCGAGATCACCGAGGGCTCGGGCGACACCATGCTCTCGCTCGCCGACCTGTACATGGGCCGCAACCCGGAAGGTCAGTACAACAACTCGACGGACGCGCGGGTCGCCATCAACTGTGTCGACAAGCCGGCGATCACCGACCGCGCGACGCTTGTCGAGCAGGACCGCCGCCTCCGTGAGGCCGCCCCGTTCATGAGTTACGGCGAATTCACCGGATATGCACCGATGTCGACCTGCGGGTTCTGGCCGGTGCCCCCGACCAGCGGTCCCGGCGAGATCACAGCATCCGGGCTCCCTCCGGTACTGGTGATCTCGACCACCAACGATCCGGCCACGCCCTATCAGGCTGGCGTGGACCTGGCCCGCCAACTCGGCGGCACCCTGCTGACCTACGAGGGAACCCAGCACACCGTGGCGTTCAACGGTGATGCGTGTGTCGACGACATCGCCGCGCGCTACCTGATCGACGTGGAAGTTCCGCCCCCGGGCACCCGGTGCTGAGCATCTCCGTGGTCGGAGAGGCCGACCTGAGCGAGTTGATGCCGATGATGCGCAACTACTGCGACTTCTATCGGGTGGACCCGTCCGACGAGAAACTCGTGGTGCTGTCGCGCGCGTTGATCGCGAACCCCGACGAGGGGCTTCAGTTGATCGCCCGGGACGACGAGGCAACACCTGGTCGTCCGGTGGGTTTCGCCACGATCTACTGGACCTGGCAGACCTTGTACGCCGCCCGCGTCGGCGTGCTCAACGACCTGTACGTGACCCCGGAGTCGCGGGGCAGCGGGGCCGGCCGTCACCTCATCGGCCGCTGCTTACAGCTCTGTCACGACCGCGGTGCGGAAAAGTTGGTCTGGGAGACGGCGCCGGACAACGAGACGGCACAACGGCTTTACGACGGCATCGGTGCCGAGAAGTCGACCTGGGTCACCTACGAACTCGACGCCTGATAACAGCCCGGTCACCTTTGGGTTCCCGGGGCAGACCCACGCCTCGGTCCCGTGCAACCATTGCAGCCATGCGGCGGCTGGGACAACTGGGTGCAGCACTGCTGTCGATTGCCACCCTCTCGACCACGCTGTGCTCCGTCGCGGCCGCGCAACCGCAGGACCCGGCGGACACGTACTCCGCTGCGCCGGTGTGGGGTTCGTGTGCGGCCTTCGTCGACGACGTCTCGCGGTTGCCGACTGCACAGTGCGGCACGGTTGCTGTGCCTGTCGACTACACGAAACCACAAGGCGCTCAAGCACAGCTGGCGATCATCAAGGTCCCGGCCACCGGCCCGCGTATCGGAGTGCTGATCGTCAACCCCGGCGGCCCGGGGGCATCGGGGGTCGACACCGTTGCCGGGATGGGTGCCGCGCTCGCGGGTACCGAGATCCTGGACCGTTTCGACCTGGTCGGCATCGACCCGCGTGGCGTCGGACACTCGACACCGCAGCTCCGGTGCCGCACCGACGCCGAGTTCGACGCCTACCGCGCCGAGCCGTTGGCCGATTACAGCCCCGCGGGCGTCGCCCACATCGAGGGGCTGCAGCGTGACTTCGCCGCGCAGTGTGTGGATCGGATGGGCGCCGACTTCCTGGCGAACATGGGGACCGCGGCGGCGGCGCGCGACATGGACGTGGTGCGGGCAGCGCTCGGTGAGGACCAGATCAACTACCTCGGCTTCTCCTACGGCACCCGACTCGGCTCCGAGTACGCCGAGCGCTACCCCGACCGGGTGCGGGCCATGGTCCTCGACGGCGCGGTGGACCCCAGCCTCGATCCGATCACCGAGAGCATCAACCAGATCGAGGGATTCCAGCGGGCATTCGAGCGGTACGCCTCCGACTGTGCGCAGTCCCCGGACTGCCCACTGGGCACCGACCCGGCGCAGTTCGTCAACCGCTACCACCAGCTTGTCGATCCGCTGGTCGCTCAACCCGCCGCGACGTCCGACCCGCGCGGGTTGAGCTATCAGGATGCGATCACCGGCACCGGCAGGGCGCTCTACTCGCCGCGCTACTGGACCTACCTGACCAGTGGCCTGTTGGGCCTGCAGCGTGGCACCGACCCCGTCGATCTGCTGCTGCTCGCCGACGACTACCAGCAGCGTGACAGCTCGGGGCGCTACAAGAACCGCCAGGAGGCGTTCACTGCCATCCGGTGCCTCGACGCGGACTATCCGACCGACCCGGCTGTGTGGGTCGAGGCCGATCGGCGCGCGCGCGAGGTGGCGCCTTTCCAGGCCTACGGTGCCTTCACCGGGCACGCCCCGCGCAACGTCTGTGCCATGTGGCCGGTGCCGCCGACGGCCCTGACCGGTCCCGCGACGTCGCCGGGACCGGGCAAGGTCGTCGTCGTCTCCACGACGGGAGATCCGGCGACGCCGTACCAGGCCGGTGTCGACCTGGCCCGGCAGATGGACGCCTCGCTGATCACCTTCGACGGCAGCCAGCACACCGTCGTCTTCAACGGGGACGCGTGCGTCGACACCACCGTCGTCGACTTCCTCGTCGACGGCGTCGTTCCCCCGGCCGGATTACGCTGCTAGCAGCGCCGTAACACGGAATTAACACTCCGAACCTAGGCTTCCGGCATGGATCGGCAGAAGGAATTTGTGCTGCGCACGCTGGAAGAACGGGATATCCGCTTCGTCCGGCTGTGGTTCACCGACGTCCTCGGATACCTCAAGTCGGTGGCCATCGCGCCCGCCGAATTGGAAGGCGCGTTCGAAGAGGGCATCGGCTTCGACGGATCGTCCATCGAGGGCTTCGCGCGAGTGTCGGAAGCCGACATGGTCGCGCGACCCGATCCGTCGACGTTCCAGGTGCTGCCGTGGACCACCAGCGGCGGCGACCATCACTCGGCCCGGATGTTCTGTGACATCACCATGCCCGACGGCTCACCGTCGTGGGCCGACTCGCGCCACGTGCTGCGCCGGCAACTCTCGAAGGCCAGCGATCTGGGCTTCTCCTGCTACGTCCATCCCGAGATCGAGTTCTTCCTGCTCAAGCCGGGCCCCTACGACGGGAGTGAACCCGTCCCTGCCGACAACGGCGGCTACTTCGACCAGGCCGTGCACGACTCGGCGCCGAACTTCCGCCGTCACGCCATCGATGCGCTGGAGCAGATGGGCATCTCGGTCGAGTTCAGCCACCATGAAGGCGCACCGGGTCAGCAGGAGATCGACCTGCGCTACGCCGACGCCCTCTCCATGGCCGACAACGTGATGACGTTCCGCTACGTCGTCAAGGAGGTGGCGCTCGGCGACGGGGTGCGCGCGTCGTTCATGCCGAAACCGTTCTCCGAGCATCCCGGCTCGGCAATGCACACCCACATGAGCCTGTTCGAGGGCGAGAACAACGCGTTCCATAGCGCAGACGACCCGCAGCAGCTCTCTGATGTCGGAAAGTCCTTCATCGCAGGCATTCTCGAGCACGCCACCGAGATCAGCGCCGTCACCAACCAGTGGGTCAACTCCTACAAGCGACTGGTGCACGGCGGCGAAGCGCCGACGGCGGCGTCCTGGGGTGCGGCCAACCGCTCTGCACTGGTCCGGGTGCCGATGTACACCCCGCACAAGTCGTCGTCCCGGCGGGTGGAGGTGCGCAGCCCCGACTCGGCCTGCAATCCGTACCTGACGTTCGCGGTGCTTCTCGCCGCGGGTCTGCGCGGCATCGAGAAGGGCTACTTGCTCGGCCCGCAGGCCGAGGACAACGTGTGGAGCCTGACGCCGGAGGAACGCCGCGCCATGGGCTACAAAGAGCTGCCCGGCAGCCTCGGCGTCGCGCTGGGGGAGATGGAAGGTTCGGAGTTGGTCGCCGAAGCACTCGGCGAGCACGTCTTCGACTTCTTCCTGCGGAACAAGCGCGCCGAGTGGGAGAACTACCGCAGCCACGTCACCCCGTTCGAGCTGAAGACCTACCTCTCTCTGTGAGCGAGGGCCGCGATTCGGGCTGAGCCGGTGGCTGCACTACATTTCTGGATGTGGCCAAACCAGCGACGCAGCGTCCCAAGCTGCCCGGTGTGGGGCGGCTCGGGCTGGTCGAACCGCAGGCGCACGCTGACCTGAACGGGCTCGGTTGGAACACCGACGCCCATGTCGAGCTGCTGTGGTCGCTGTCGCGTGCACCCGACGCCGACACCGCGCTGCGCGCGATCGTGCGACTCGCCGAAGCGCTGGGCGACGACTGGCACGAACTCGACCGCGCGCTGCTCAAGGACCGCAGTCTGCGGGGCCGACTGTTCGCGGTGCTGGGCTCGTCGCTCGCGCTCGGTGACCACCTGATCGCCAACCCGGACTCATGGCACCTGCTGGCCGGCAACATCGTGTTGCCGTCGCCCGCGGAGTTGCAGACGATGTTCGCCGAGCGAACCGTCGACGTCGCGGGAGCGGCCACCGCCGTTCCGGCACTGCGGACCCTGTACCGCGACCGCCTGCTGGTGCTGGGCGCACTCGATGTGGCCTCGACGGTCGAGAACGAGCCGGTGCTGCCGTTCACCGTTGTCGGTGAACATCTTTCCGACCTCGCCGACGCGGCTTTGGGCGCTGCGCTGGACGTGGTGTCGCGGTCGGTGTGCGGTGACGCCACGCCTCCCGCGCTGGCGGTGATCGCGATGGGCAAGTGCGGGGCGCGGGAGCTCAACTACGTCAGCGACGTCGACGTCATCTTCGTCACCGACGACGGTTCGCACAGCAGCCTGGGTCTGGCCACCAGGATCGCCGGCGAGATGATGAGACTCGGTGCCGACGCGTTCTTCGAGGTCGACGCGGCGCTGCGGCCGGAAGGCAAGCAGGGTCAACTGGTCCGCACCCTGGACTCGCACGTCGCGTACTACGAACGGTGGGCCAAGACGTGGGAGTTCCAGGCGCTGATGAAGGCGCGGCCGGCGGCCGGTGACAAGGATCTGGGCCGCCGCTACATCGAGGCGCTGATGCCGATGGTGTGGACGGCCTGCGAGCGGGAGGACTTCGTTCCCGAGGTGCAGGCGATGCGCCGGCGTGTCGAGGAACTGGTGCCCGCCGGGGTTCGGACCCGTGAGCTCAAGCTCGGCAGCGGCGGCCTCCGTGACGTCGAATTCGCGGTTCAGCTCCTGCAATTGGTGCACGGCCGAAACGATGACGAACTGCACGTGGCGTCGACGGTCAATGCACTGGCGGCGCTGGGGATGGGCGGTTACGTCGGCCGGGACGACGCCGCCAACCTGACGGCGTCCTACGAATTCCTGCGGCTGCTCGAGCACCGGCTGCAGATGCAGCGCCTCAAACGCACCCACATGCTGCCCGAAGCCGACGACGAGGAAGCGATGCGGTGGCTGGCCCGGGCAGCCCACATGCGTCCCGACGGTCGCCACGACGCGCTCGGAGTGCTGCGCGAGGAACTCAAACGGCACAGTCGTCGGGTCTCGCGGCTGCACGCAAAGCTGTTCTACCAACCCCTTCTGGAATCGGTCGCTCAAGCCTCGCTGGGACTTTCGGACGGCATGAGCGCCGAATCGGCCGAACGTCAGCTCGCCGCTCTCGGTTACGAAGGACCACAGAGCGCACTGACCCACCTCGCCGCGCTGACCGGCGGGACCGCGCGCCGCGGCCGGGTGCAGCAGGTGCTGCTGCCGACCCTGTTGGACTGGCTGTCGGACACCCCCGACCCGGATGCCGGGCTGCTCGCCTACCGCAGGTTGAGCGACGAACTCTCCGACCAGCGATGGTTCCTGGCGACATTGCGGGACGAGGGGGCCGTCGCCAAGCGGTTGATGCACGTGCTGGGCACCTCGGCCTACGTGCCCGAACTCCTGATGCGTGCTCCCGAGGTGATCCAGCTCTACGCCGACGGACCCAACGGGCCCAAGTTGTGTGACGTCGACACCGAAGGCGCGGCACGGTCATTGGTGGCCTCGGCGGCCCGCCACACCGACCCACTGCGGGCGATCGCCGCGGCACGGTCGTTGCGCCGCAGGGAACTCGCCCGGATCGCCTCGGCCGACCTGCTCGGAATGCTCGAGGTCACCGACGTGTGCCGGCAGCTCACGTCGGTGTGGGTGGCCGTCCTGCAGGCCGCGCTGGAAGCGGTGATCCGCGCGAACACCCCCGAGACCGGACCACCGGCCCGCATCGCCGTCATCGGGATGGGCCGCCTCGGCGGAGGCGAACTCGGCTACGGCTCGGACGCCGACGTGATGTTCGTCTGCGAACCCCACGACGGAGTCGAGGAATCGGCTGCGGTGAAGTGGGCGGGCACTGTGGCCGAACAGGTCCGGACGCGACTGGGCACCCCGAGTGGCGACCCCCCATTGGAGGTCGACGCCAACCTGCGGCCCGAGGGCCGCAGCGGTCCGTTGGTCCGGACGCTGGCGTCCTATGCCGCCTATTACGAGCAGTGGTCCCAGTCGTGGGAGACCCAGGCGTTGCTGCGCGCACACCGAGTCGCCGGTGATCTCGAACTGGGAGAGCGCTTCCTGCTGATGGCGGACAAGACGCGCTACCCGGAGGGCGGCGTGTCGGCCGAGACCGTGCAGGAGATCCGTCGGATCAAGGCCCGGATGGACGCCGAACGACTGCCCCGCGGTGCCGATCCGAAGACCCACACCAAGCTGGGCCGCGGCGGGCTGGCCGACATCGAGTGGACCGTGCAGTTGCTGCAACTGCGCTACGCACACAAGATGCCCGCCCTGCACACCACCTCGACCTTGGAGGCCCTCAACGCCATCGGTGCAGCCGAGTTGATCGCCGAAGGCGACATCGAACTGCTGCGGGACGCCTGGCTGACGGCGACGCGTGCCCGCAACGCGCTGGTGCTGGTGCGTGGCAAGCCGACCGACCAGCTGCCCGGTCCGGGCCGGTTGCTCAATGCCGTTGCGGTGGCTGCCGGCTGGCGTGACGGGGACGGCGGCGAGTTCCTGGACAACTACCTGAGGATCACTCGACGGGCAAAAGCTGTGGTACTGCGGATTTTCGGAGGATAAGTGGAGTTCCCGTTCGACCTCATCAGTGCCGAGGATTACGCGCGACAGCGGGCGAGTTATGTGCCGCTGACCGATGCGCTGCGCAAGCTCATCGATGTCGGCATCCACACGGCGGTTGACGAGGCCACGGTGCGGGAGGCTCTCGGGCACCTCGAGGCGGCATCGAAGCTCCTGGAAGGCGAGCAGCGGCAGGCGACCTCGACACTGCGGCATGCCGACACGGGCCGACCGCTCGCATGGGCGAATCCCGCTGTGGGCCTGCGCAATGCGATAGCGCCGCCGATGATCATCGAACACGAGCCTGACGGAACCTGCTGGAGTGAGTTCACATTGGGCCCCGCCTATGAAGGCCCGCCGGGGTGGGTGCACGGCGGGATCTGCGCGCTGCTGCTCGACCACATCCTCGGCGAGGTGGCCAGCGAAGGGCTCAACCTGCCGAAGTTCACCGGCACCATCAGCGTGAAGTATCTGCGCGGAACACATCTGGGACCGGTGCGCGCAGAGGCATTTGTGGAGCGGTCCGAAGGATTCAAGTCCTTCGCGCGAGGATATCTGCGCGACGCCGAGGGCGTCACCGTGGAGGCCGAGGGCGTGTTCATCATGCCCGCGTGGGCGCGTGACGCCGGATGAAGTTCTACGTCTCGACCGCCTTCCTAGACACCCGCGAAGCAGTGGAGATCGCCAAGGCGGCAGATGATCTCGGCTACCACGGGATGGCGATCCCCGACCACGTCATCAACCTCGAGACGCTGCAGACACCGTATCCGTACACCAAGGACGGCAGCAGGCGGTGGGAGGCGTTCACCGATTGGCCCGACCCGTGGGTGATGATCGGCGCGATCGCGCTGGCGACCACGCGGCTGCGCTTCGTGACCACGGTGTACCTGCCGGCGATGCGTGATCCGTACTCGGCGGCGAAATCGATTGGTACGGCCGCTGTTCTGGCTGAGGGCCGGCTGGAACTCGGCATCGGTGTCGGCTGGTGCCGCGAGGAATTCGAATTACTCGGCCAGCAGTTCGAACGACGCGGCAAGCGCACTGACGAGATGCTCGAGTTGATGAAGGCGTTGTGGTCGCCGGGCTGGACGGAGTTCTCCGGCGAGTTCTACACCGCGCCGCGCATGGAGATGGAACCGACGCCGCCGCGCATCCCGGTTTACGTCGGCGGGTTGTCGGACATCGCGCTGCGCCGCGCCGCACGCCACGACGGCTGGATCGGGGATCTGATCACGACCGACAAAGCGTTGGAGCGCATTTCGGTGTTGCGGGAGCTTCGTACCGAAAAAGGCTTGTCCATGGATGGTTTCGAGGTCATCACCCCGCTGACCGATGCCTTCACACCCGAGCATTACGCGCGGGCCGAGGCCGGCGGGATCACCGGCATCATCACGATGCCGTGGATGTTCTACAGCGGACCCGACGGATCCCTCGACGACAAGATCGACGGGATGCGGCGCTTCCGCAAGGATCTGGGTTTGGAGGACTGAGCGCTACAGCCCGAGCCCTGCGCTCGCACCCACGACCGGCACCGTGACCGGGATCGCCAGCGTGCCGCCGTGACCGTCCTTGACGAAGACAGTGAAGTTGTCCTGTCTATCCGCAAGGGAAGCGTCGATGGCCGCGGCGGCCAGGCGAGCGGCCTCGGTGGGCGTGTACTCGAAGCCGCCGTCGGTGTCGACGACGACGCTGCCTTTGATGGTCGTGGTGCTGCCGGTGAAGGTCAGGGGGTCGTTGTTGGGGTCGGTCGCGGTCGCGCCGCCGATCACCACGCCGGTGATCAGGTTGGCCGCTGCAGTGAAGGATCCGTTGGTGGGCGGCCGGTTCAACGATGGCCCGATGTCGACGGTCACCGGCACGGCCAGCGCGCCGCCGTTTCCGTCGAGCACGGTGACGGTGAATTCGTCGACTTTGTCAGCCGGGGTCGCATCGTCGGCGTTCGCCTGGTGCCGGGCCGCATCGCTGGGGGTGTACACGAATGTGCCGAGGGCGCTGACGAGCACGCTGCCCTTGCTCGTCAGACCTGAACCCGTGTAGGTCAGCGGATCTCGCTCGGGGTCGACCGCCGTCACGACGCCTGTCACCTTGCCGCTGGCCCACTGCGGTTGACTGGCAACAGAATTACCGTTCGCCGGCGCCTGATTCTGGTGTCCCAGCGGCGCGATGTCGACCCGGACAGTCAGGGCCCTGATGCCCCCGTGGCCGTCGTCGATGGTGACGCGGAAGCTGTCTGTCCTGTCCCACGAGGGCGCGAATCGCCTACTGGCCGCGGCCCTGGCGTCGTCGGTGGGAGTGTAGGCGAAGGTTCCGTCGCTGCCGATCGTGACTTGCCCCTTCTTCGTGACCGATGCTGTGGCATAACGTAATTCGTCGTCGTCGGCATCGGTTGTGGTGATCCTGCCGGTCACCAGGCCGCTGTTGGGGTTGGTGAACACATCGGCGACCGAGGCGCGCGTCGGAGCGGAGTTGACGGGCTTGACCGTCACGGTGACCGCGACGGTGGTGATCCCGCCGTGGCCGTCGTCGACGCTGACGTCGAAGGTGTCCCGCGTGGCGTCCTCGGTGGCATCGTCTGCTGCGGCGGCGTGCCGGGCTGCTGGGGTCGGGGTGTAGGTGAATCGGCCGCGCGATCCCGCCACCACGGTTCCGCCCAGTGCGGTCGCCGACGCGGTGTAGGTCAGCGCATCCTTGTCGGTGTCCTTGCTCGTGATGGTGACAAAAACCCTGTCGCTGAACCACGATGAGGTGGCTCGGGCGGTCGCGGTGGGTGCCGCATTGCCGGGCTTGATCTTCACCGTCACAGTGAGGGGGGTGACGCCGCCGTGACCGTCGTCGACAGTGACCACGAAGGTGTCCTGCTTGTCGGCCTCGGTGGCATTGCTGTTCGCCGCGGCATGCCGTGCGGCCGCGGTGGGCGTGTAGGTGAAGGTGCCTTTTCCGTTGGTCACCACGGTGCCGCCCTTGGCGGCGCTCGAGGCGGTGTAGGTCAGCGCGTCCTTGTCGGCGTCTTTACCGGTGACGGTGACGATGACGTTGGCGCTGAACCACGATGAGACGGCTCTGGCAGTGGCGGTCGGTGCCGTGTTGGCCGGCGCGATCACCACGGTGACCGGCACTGTGACGACACCGCGGTAGCCGTCGCTGACCGTCAGCGTGAAGCTGTCCCGCTTGGCGCCGTCCGGAGCGTTGGTCGCCGCGGCCGCGTGGCGTGCTGCGGCGGTGGGGGTGTAGGTGAACGAGAACACTCCGTTGCTCTGGGTGACGGTCACACTGCCCTTGCCCGGTGTGCTCACGGTGTGTGTCAGCGGGTCGCCATCAGGGTCGAGTACCACCACCGATCCGGTGACTACACCGGAAGCGTTGGGGGCGTTGACCACAGGCGCCGCGGCGGTGGGGTCGACGTTCGGCGCGATGAGTGAGATCACATGGATGCGGTCGGAGCTGAAGTCCGTCCAATACAGCTGTGCCCCATCCGGACTCAAAGCGACAGCCGGAGGCCCTCCGATGAGATAGGGATTCGCGACGATGGTCGTCAATTCGGCTTTGGTGGCGATGTCGTAGACCGACAGCTTCCCGTCGTCGCTCCTGGCGACGAACAACGTCGTACCGTCAGCGCTGACCGCCACGTCGAACGGCACGCCCACAGCGACCGGGATGCTGTCGACCACCTGACGGGAGGTCGTGTCGATGATCCGGATGCTGCCGGTCGGGTCGGCCACGAAGACACGCGATCCGTCGGCGTTGAAGGCCACTCCCAGCGATCCGGGCGTGACGTCGGCGATCGTGCCCGCGGACAGCGAATACGGCGAGAAGTAGGACACGTCACCGGTGGCGTTGCTGGTGGTGTAGATCCTGGCGCCGTCGGCGCTGATCGCAATCGACGACACCCCCGTACCGACTCCGTATACCGTGCCGACGATCCAGTTGGTCGCTGTGCTGATCTTCGACACCGTGCCATCGCCGCTGTTGACGACGTAGACCCTGGAGCCGCTGGGATTGACCGCGATACCGGTGGGAGTGTCGCCAACATCGATGGTCCTGATCACCGAGAACGTGGCCGTGTCGATCACCGACACGGTGCCGGCTTCCGCGCTGGTGGCGTACACACGGTCCCCGTCGGGGGTGATCGCCAGCCTGGTGGGCGCGGACCTCAGCGAAATCGTCTGCAGCAGGGTGCCGTTGAGGGTGTCGAGCACGCTGATCGAGTTGCTGCCGGAATTGGCGACGTAGGCGCGGGTATCGGTGGCCACCACGTCGGTCGGCTTCTCGCCGGCCACGATGTCGCCCACCCGGGTGATGACCGCGGCCTGTTCCGGCGTCAGCAGCGCGGTCGTGACCGCACCCCCGGTCGGTGTGGTGAGCGTGGCGGGATCGGTCTGGCCGATCTGGCGGCGGGCGGCAGCCAGCAGGACCCACAGGGCAGGTGATTCGACCGGCAACTGTGCCGGTCCGCCGGTGGCACCCAGCAGCGGTGCCAGAACGGAGGGCAGGGCGACGGCGGTCGACGCTGCGATGGGCGTTACGAGCGGAGCCTGGTCCGCCGGGGTCCCCGCAGGTTCGGCTGGTGGTGCGCTCACCTCCGGCGGAGCGGGGGCAGCCTCGGCGGGCGCTGGATTCTGCACGGGCGCTTCGGGTTCGGGCGTATCAACAGGCGCGTCGTCGTTGTGCTGGAGTTCGGCCTCGGTGGAGAGGCCCGCTCGTTTTCTGCGTGGACCGTCGTGATCGTCGTCCGACAGTGGCGGCTCTTGCGATTCGGCGACCGCGTCGACGGTGTCGGTGTCTTCGTCGTCAACGGCAGGAGCGCTGTCTGCGGAGTCGTCGGAATCCGCGTCCGTCGCGTCCTTTGTGTCCGTCGCGGGCGCACGCTTGGATGTATCCGCGGCACTCGGCGACGATCCCCCGGAGGACGAATCCGCCGTGCCCCCGGTGTCGTCGGCTAACGCGACTCCGGGCGTGGTACCCAGGCCGAGACCCACGCCCAGGGCGAGCGCCAACGCACCGATCCGTCCGACATTGTGTGCATACCCCACGGCCAGCCCCCGATAATTAGCCTCACGGTCAATTAACGGGTCATCCTATGCAGGCCGCGGACGAAGGTGCCGGTGCTTTGCCGATATTGGACCGCGGACGGCCTACAAACCCGGACGCCATGGGCGCCTCTCGAGCCCGGAGCGCGCCGCAGCAAATGCTATTTCAGAATCGGGTGGCCACCGATCCCCGACGTCGACCGTCGACCGACCACGCGCCGGCTCCGGTCGTCGCCAACAGCAGGAAGCCGAAGCAGAACAAAATCGCCGTCTCGCCTCCGTTGCCGCCATTGGCGAACGGCCAGAAGCTAGCCGGCTCGCCGCCGAGAATTGCCCAGTGCTGCCAGAAGTAGGCCACCGCCATCTGTCCGGCAGCGATCAGCGCGGCGATCCGGGTGAAGAACCCGACGGTGATCAGCACGCCGGTCACCAATTCGATCAGGCCGGCCCACCAGTACGGCCAGGTGCCGACAGGAACGGCTTCGCCCAGTGGCCAGCCGAACAGCTTCATGGTGCCGTGCAGCGTGAACAGCAGCCCTAGCACGATGCGGAAGATGCTCAACACGGGGGAGGAGACGCCGGCCAGTCGAGCGTCCAGTTTCTGTGTCATGGCTGTGAGCCTACCGCTGCGGACTGCGGTCCGTATGTCCCTGCGGCGAAAGTTCTTCAGTCCGTCACGGCATGGCCGGATTCATTGACGCTGCGTTCGACGACGGCAGTGATCTCGTTCAGAAAATGGCAGACCGCCCGCTGGTGTGCCGGCGAGAGACGGTGTCCGACATCGTCGATGGCACGCACGATCGGCGCCCAGGTGTCGAAGAGCAGATCGACCGCGTGCGGCAGGACGCGCACGCTGACACGACGCCGGTCGTGATCGCTGCGAATGCGCTCGATGAATCCGTCCCCCTCGAGGCGATCCAGCAGCACCGTCACCGAGGCCGATCGCAGGTCCAGGCGGCGGGCCAACTCGCTGGGCCCCAACGGGCCGTGGAGGTGGAGCAGTCGGAGAGCCTGCATGTCTGTGGCGTTGAGCCCCATCCGTCGTGCCTGACGTCGCTGCAACTCGTCGTGGGCGGTGAGGAATCCCCGCATCGAGAGCATGGGGTCACTGAGTCCGGCCAGCCAGTGCCCGGATGCGTCGCGCTGGTGGTCCACCGTGCACTCCTGGAGAAGATGTTTCGAAGAACATGTATTTCGATAATCTAGTTAGACACTATAAATCAGACATCGAACTCCAGGACGGGATCAACTTTCGTGACTCGCCACGCCGTCATCTCCGGGGCCGGCATCGCCGGCCCCGCGGTGGCTCATCAGCTCGCCGCCCGTGGATGGCGGACCACCGTCATCGAGCGTTTCCCTGAGCGACGTGACGAGGGACAGAACATCGATGTGCGCGGAGCGGCGCGCGAGGTCGCCCGCCGAATGGGGATCGAGGACGATCTCCTCGCAGCCAACACCGGGGAAGTGGGAATGCGCTTCCTGCGGGCAGACGGCTCGCCGGCAGCGTCGTTCCCCGTGAGTGCGCCCGGCGAAATCGACGGCCCCACAGCGGAAGTCGAGATCCTACGCGGAGAGCTGTCCCGCATCCTGATCGAGCACACCCGCAACAGCACCGAATATCGCTTCGACACCCAGATCGTCGATCTGACCGATCGGCGCGACCTGACAACGGTCACTGTGAGTGACGGCACGACGATCGACGCCGACCTCGTGGTCATCGCCGAGGGATTGCGTTCCCGGTCGCGCAGGTTCGTCACATCCGCCGACGTCAACGACCTCGGCATGTACTTCGCCTACGTCACCCTGGCCCGCGACGACACCGATGACCAGTGGTGGAACTGGCAGCACGCCACCGGTTCGCGCGCCGTGCACCTGCGGCCGGACAACCTCGGTACCACCCGCGCGATCCTGACGTTCATCTCCGAGGTGCGCGGCCTCGAGGACCTGCAGCCGACCGACCAGATCGCCATCCTCAAGCGAACCTTCGCCGATGTCGGCGGCGCGGCGCCGCGGGTGCTCGCAGAACTCGACGAAGGCGCCCCGATGTACTTCTCGGCGGTGGGCCAGGTACGCGCCGCCGAATGGAGCAGGGGCCGCGTCACACTGCTCGGCGACGCCGCGTTCTGCAACGCGACCTTCGGCGGTGGCGGCACCAGTCTGGCTCTCATCGGGGCCTACGTCCTGGCGGGAGAACTGGCCCGCACCGACGATCTGCGCGTCGGCCTCGATCGCTACGAAGCATTCATGCGTCGACAGGCCGACGCCACCCCACCCGTTCGGATGAGCGTGCTGCGCCGGGCGAATCCGCAGTCCCGCAAAGGTATCGGCGCTCTGCATGCGGGGGCGCGGATCGTCGCAAGCCCGGCCGGTCGAGCCGTGATGAATCTGCTCGGCCAGCGACTCGTCCACGTCGCGGCCGACGGCATGCGGCTACCCGACTACCCACCGGCACCCTGAAACGCCGACGAGCCCACCTCGTCGGCGGAGATCGCCGAAGGGATGGGCTCGTCGCGCGTTGTCCGACTGAACGTCGCGTCGGTGGTGTCGACTAGACGTCGTAGTACAGCGAGAACTCGTACGGGTGAGGCCGGATCTGGATCGGCATGATCTCGTTCTCCCGCTTGAACGAGATCCACGTCTCGATCAGGTCGTTGGTGAACACGCCTCCCTCGGTGAGGTACTCGTGATCCTCTTCGAGCTTGTCGATCACCGCCGAGAGCGACGTCGGCGCCTGCGGGATGTTGGCGGCCTCCTCGGGCGGCAGTTCGTAGAGATCCTTGTCGACCGGAGCCAACGGTTCGATCTTCTTCTTGATGCCGTCGATGCCGGCCATCAGCATCGCCGCGAACGCGAGGTACGGGTTGCCCGAACTGTCGGGGCAGCGGAACTCGAGACGCTTGGCCTTCGGGTTGTTGCCCGTGATCGGGATACGCACACACGCCGAGCGGTTGCGCTGGCTGTACACCAGGTTGATCGGTGCCTCATAGCCCGGCACCAGGCGCTTGTAGGAGTTCACCGTCGGATTGGTGAACGCCAGCAGCGACGGCGCGTGGTGCAGGATGCCGCCGATGTAATGGCGCGCCATGTCCGACAGGCCGGCATAGCCCGACTCGTCGTGGAACAGCGGCTTGCCGTCCTTCCACAGCGACTGGTGGGCGTGCATGCCCGACCCGTTGTCACCGAACAGCGGCTTCGGCATGAACGTGACGGTCTTGCCGTTGGCCCACGCGGTGTTCTTGATGATGTATTTGAACAGCAACACGTCATCGGCCGCGTGCAGCAGCGTGTTGAACTTGTAGTTGATCTCGGCCTGGCCGGCGGTGCCGACCTCGTGATGACCACGCTCGAGCACAAAGCCCGCGTTGATCAGGTTGGTGGCCATCTCGTCGCGCAGGTCGACGTAGTGGTCGTACGGGGCGACGGGGAAGTAGCCGCCCTTGGGGCGCACCTTGTATCCGCGGTTGGGGCTTCCGTCGGCCTCG
Source organism: Mycobacterium sp. (assembly GCF_049683935.1). Classification (GTDB taxonomy): domain Bacteria; phylum Actinomycetota; class Actinomycetes; order Mycobacteriales; family Mycobacteriaceae; genus Mycobacterium. The sequence continues at coordinate 31,045 of NZ_JBAUJR010000229.1, forward strand.
AACGGCTCGCCGGAATTCCACCAACCCGACTCCGAATCCACCTCGTAGAACGTGCCGTTCATCTTCGAGTCGAAGGCCACCGAGTCGAAGATGTAGAACTCGGCCTCAGCACCGAAGAAACAGGTGTCCGCGATGCCGGTGCTGGCCAGGTAGTTCTCGGCCTTGCGGGCGACGTTGCGTGGGTCGCGCGAGTAGGCCTCGCGGGTGAACGGATCGTGGACGAAGAAATTGAGGTTGAGCGTCTTCGCGGCACGGAACGGATCGATCTGTGCGGTCTCGGGATCGGGCAGCAACATCATGTCCGATTCGTGAATGGACTGGAACCCACGCACCGACGAACCGTCGAATGCGAGGCCGTCCTCGAAAACGCTCTCGTCGAACGCCGAAGCCGGGATCGAGAAGTGCTGGACGACGCCAGGCAGGTCGCAGAACCGGATGTCGACGTACTCGACCTTCTCGTCCTTGATCTGCTTGATGATGTCGTCGGCAGTCTTTTCAGCCACTGATTGGTCTCCTTGTTTGTGGTAGGCCCGGGTCGACGCTATGGAGTCGATGTTGCACTGCTGTCAACCATATGTTGCGCCGACGTTACGCATGGCCTTCTCCGTACCTCTGCCAGCGCACTTCCGGCGCACACTTATCCTGGCTGCATGGCCCGCGCAACTGGTTCCGGTTTGGGTTCGTCTCTGTCGGGTCCCAGCACCCCCGAGCCCGGGGCCTACCCGGGTGAGCGCCTCGGGCTGCCGCAGACGGGGTCGGATTCCATCGCCCGGTTCGGCCGGCGCATCGGCGCGCTGTGTGTCGACTGGCTGGTCTGCTACGGGCTGGCGGCGTTGGCGATGACTGCCGGCCTGGTCAGCCTGTCGATGCTCTCGACTGCCGTCCTGGTCGTCTGGTTGGTGCTGAGCGTCATCTCGGTGCGATTGTTCGGATTCACCCCGGGTCAGCTGGCGCTGGGCTTGAAGGTGGTGTCGGTCGACAACCGCGCCCATGTGGGTTCGGGACGGGCGCTGGGCCGCGGGTTGCTGCTCACGCTTGTCATCCCGGCCCTGTTCACCGACTCCGATCTGCGTGGCCTGCACGATCTGGCGACCAAGACCGCCGTTGTCAGGCGGTGAAGGTCGTCACTTGCGCCGGACGGTGCGCTGGACCCCGCGCATCTTGGCCTGCGCAGGCAGTGGCCCCTTCGGCATCGCCGCCGGGCCGATCTTGCTCCCGAGCGCGACGAGCTTGGACTCGAGCGAATCCATCTGCTTGACGGTGATGTTGGACGGCAGCTTCGTCAGGTGTCGTTCCAGCTTGGAAAGCGGCACCTCACCCTCGCCGTTGCCGATCACGATGTCGTAGATCGGGACGTCGCCGACGAGTCGAGCGGTGCGCTTCTTCTCCTGGGCGAGCAGCGGCTTGACGCGGGAGGCGGAACCCTCACCGACGAAGATCACGCCCGGGCGGCCGATCACGCGGTGCACGGCGTCGAAGTGACCGGTGGCCGCGACTCCGGGAGTGACCCGCCACTTGCCGCGCAGGTTCTCCAGCGCCCACGCCGCGGCCCCGGTCTGTCCCTCGGCCTTGCGGTACACCGCCTTCTGGGCGCGGCGGCCGAAGATGATGAACGCCACCAGGCCCCCGAGGAGCACGCCGAGCGGGATCATCATGAACATCGTGAACCCGCCGGCGAACAGCCCGGCAGCCACCGACGCGCCGACGATCAGCACAAACGCACCGATCATGTAGGGCAGTAGCCGCTTGTCCTCTTTGCGCTGGATCTGGAACGCCTGCCACAGCTGGCTGCGGCGCTGCTTGGAGGCCGCCTTGCGGGTGGCCTTCGCTTCGGCCTTGGCCGCCTTCACCTCAGCGGGGTTACGCGTTTTCGCCATTCGTTCAGGATACGGCGGGCCGGGACGCCGCCGTCTGCGCATACAACTTGCCCGCCCGATACGAGGATCGGACCAGTGGGCCGGCCAGTACGCCGGCGAAGCCGATGCCCGTCGCGAACTGCTCGTGCTCGACGAACTCGTCCGGGTGGACCCACCGCTCGACGGGATGATGACGGGCCGACGGTCGCAGGTACTGGGTGATGGTGACGATGTCGCAGCCCGCCTCGTGCAGGTCACGCAGCGCGTCGCGGACTTCCTCGGGGGTCTCGCCCATGCCGAGGATGAGGTTGCTCTTGGTCACCAATCCGTCTTCGCGCGCCATCGTGATCACCGAGAGGCTGCGGTCGTATCGGAAGCCCGGTCGGATCCGTTTGAAGATCCGCGGGACCGTCTCGACGTTGTGTGCCAACACTTCCGGGCGTGATTCGAAGACCTGCGCGAGAAGTGCGGGGTCGGCGTTGAAGTCCGGGATCAGCAGTTCCACGCCGGTGTTGGGGTTCAGCGCCTTGATCTGCCGGACTGTCTCGGCGTACAGCCAGGCGCCGCCGTCGGGGAGGTCGTCACGGGCGACGCCGGTGACGGTGGAGTAGCGCAGCCCCATGGCCTGCACGCTCTCGGCGACCCGGCGAGGCTCGTCGCGGTCCAGGTCGGCGGGCTTGCCGGTGTCGATCTGGCAGAAGTCGCAGCGGCGGGTGCACTGCTCGCCGCCGATGAGGAAGGTGGCCTCGCGGTCTTCCCAGCACTCGAAGATATTGGGGCAGCCGGCTTCCTCGCAGACCGTGTGCAGACCCTCGCGCTTGACCAGGTTCTTGAGCTCTTTGTACTCCGGGCCCATCTTGGCCCTGGTCTTGATCCACGGGGGCTTGCGCTCGATCGGCGTCTGGGCGTTACGCACCTCGAGCCGCAGGAGCTTACGGTTACCGGGTTCGACACTCACTGCATCGATGGTACTGCGTCGAGGTCTCGGTGGAGTCGTCCGTCGAGAGCGTCACACACCGCATCGGCGACGCGGTCGGTGACGTCCTCGACCCCGACCCTGCGGCCCAGTTCCGCGGTCAGCGACGTCACCCCGGCATCAGCGATCCCGCACGGCACGATGGATCCGTACGCGCCGAGGTCGCAGTCGCAGTTGATCGCGAAGCCGTGCAGCGTCGTCGCCCTGGCCACCCGGATGCCGATCGCGGCGACCTTGCGTGCGGGTCGGTGGCGGTCGCCCTGGACCCACACCCCGGACCGGCCCTCGATACGGACCGTCGGCAGGCCCAGCTCCTCGCATACTGTCATCAACGAATCTTCAAGGCGGCGAACGAAGTTCACGACATCGAGTGGTTCCGCCAGGCCGATGATCGGGTATCCGACGAGTTGTCCGGGCCCGTGCCAGGTGATCTTGCCGCCCCGGTCGGTGTCGACGACGGGGGTGCCGTCGGCAGGGCGCTCCTCGGCCAGGGTGCGCCGACCGGCGGTGTACACCGGGGGATGCTGAAGCAGCAGCAGGGTGTCCGGACCGCCCGCGACGCGAGCGTCTGCCAGTTCGCGTTGCAGGTCCCACGCCGTCTGGTAGTCGACGGTGCCGAGCCGCCTGACCTCAATGGTTCCGTTGCCGGACCGGATCGATTCCGCCATGGATATCGACGGTACTCCTCAGTCGCCCTTGGGGGCGGTGGCGAAAGCCAGGGCTTCGCCGATGGTGTTGTGGTGGAACTGGAACCCGGCGCGCTCCAACTCCGCGGGAATGGCACGCTGACCGCCGAGCAGTCCTTCGTCGGCGAACTCGCCGAACACCGTTCGCAGCGCGAAGCCGGGCACCGCCAGCAGCGTGGGACGGTTGGTGGTGCGCCCGAGCGCGGTGGTGAACTCGGCGTTGGTGACCGGCGCAGGTCCGGTGAAGTTGACGGGGCCGGCCAGGTCATCGTGGCTGATGGCGAACAGCAGAGCGCGCACCTGGTCCTCGAGGCTGATCCAGGGCAGGTACTGACGCCCGTTCCCGAGTCGCGCGCCCAGACCCAGCGAGAACAGCGGTTTGAGTCGGCCCAGCATGCCCCCGGACGGAGCCATCACCAGGCCGGTGCGGGTCAGCACCACCCGCACCCCGGCGCGTGCGGCCGAAGCGGTCGCGGCCTCCCAGTCGACAGTGAGCCTGGCGAGGAAGTTGCGCCCGGGAGGCGCCGTCTCGTCGACCGGATGGCTGCCGGCGTCACCGTAGTAACCCACCGCGCTCGCATTGATCAACACGGGTACTCCGGCGTCGACGACGGCGCTCGAGAGCACCTCGGTGGGGCCGATGCGACTGTCTCGCAGACTCTGCTTGAACGCCCCCGACCATCGCTTCTGGCCGACGTTCACCCCGCACATGTTGACGACGGCACCCACCCCACGCAGTGCACCCGGATCGAACTCGCCGCTGTCGGGATCCCAGTACACCTCGTCGGCGTTCGACGGTGCCCGTCGCACGATGCGCAGGACGCGGCGGTCGGTGGCGCGGAGCGCGTAGACCAGGGCCGTACCGATCAGACCCGAGGATCCCGCGATAGCGATGACCGAATCTGATGGCATCGACACAGCGCGCTACAGACCCAGATCCGCCTCGAACGCACCCTCTTCGAGGCGCCGTTTGATCGTGGTGACGAAGCGACCGGCATCGGCGCCGTCGATGAGGCGGTGGTCGTAGGTCAGCGGCAGGTAGCACACCGACCGCACGCCGATCGACTCGTTGCCGAACTCGTCGACGATCACCCGCGGCCGCTTGACGATCGCCCCGGTGCCCAGCATCGCCGCTTGCGGCGGAACCAGGATCGGCGTGTCGAACAGCGCTCCCTGGCTACCGATGTTGGTGATGGTGAAGGTTCCGCCGGACAGTTCGTCGGGTTTGAGGTCACCTGAGCGAGCCCGCGCCGCGATGTCGGCGATGGCCCGCGCCAACCCACCCAGGGAGAGGTCACCGGCGTTCTTGATCACCGGCGAGAGCAGACCCTGCTCGGTGTCGACCGCGAAGCCGAGATGCTCGGCGTCGTAGTAGGTGAGCTCCTTGGCGTCCTCGTCGTAGCTCGCGTTGACGTTCGGGTGGATCTTCAACGCATCGATCACCGCTCTGGCGATGAAGGGCAGGTACGTCAGATTGACACCCTCGCGCTCGGCGAACTTCGCTTTCGCCTTCGATCGCAGCGACACGATCTTCGTCATGTCGACCTCGTGGGTCTGCGTCAACTGCGCTGTGGTCTGCAGCGATTCGCGCGTCTTCTTCGCGGTGATCTGACGGATCCGGTTGGCCTTCTGCTTGGTTCCGCGCAGATGAGCCAACGCCGCCTCCGGAGGAGGTGCGGCCGAGGCCGCCTTGGCGGGGGCTTCGGTGGCAGGCTCCGCTTTGGGGGTTTCCTTTGCAGCCTTCTTTTCGTCGGCTGCCGCGAGAACGTCCTGCTTGCGAATCCGGCCACCGACGCCGGTGCCCTTGACGGAGGTGAGTTCGACGCCGTGCTCATTGGCCAGCTTGCGCACCAGCGGGGTGACGTACGGACCGCTGTCCCCGCTCGACGAGCTCTCGGCCGCAGCGGGCGCGGGCTCGGACTTGGGTTCCGGCTCGGGCTCGGGCTTGGGCTCGGGCTTGGGTTCGGGCTTGGGTTCGGGCTTGGGCTTGGGCTCGGACTTCGGTTCGGGCTTGGCTTCGGGTTCCGGCTCGGGCTCGGGTTCCGGCTCGGGCTCAGGTTCCGGCTCGTCAGCGCTCGAAGAATCCGCATCGCCGATCTTGCCGAGCTCGCCGCCGACCTCGACGGTGTCATCCTCTTCGGCGGTGATGGAGACCAGGGTCCCGGCCACCGGGGACGGGATCTCGGTATCGACCTTGTCGGTGGAGACCTCGACCAGCGGCTCGTCGACCTCGACGCTGTCCCCGACCTTCTTCAGCCAGCGGGTCACCGTTCCCTCGGTGACGGACTCGCCGAGTTCAGGCATGTTCACCGGGGTGGCCGAACCTGACGAGCCGGCCTTCTTCGCGGCGGGCTTGGACTCCGGCTCCGGCTCCGGCTCCGGTTCGGGTTCGGGTTCCGCCTCAGCCTCGGGCTCTTCGGGTTCGGCTTCCGGCTCCTCGGCGGGGGCAGCGTCATCACCGTCACCGCTGTCGCCGTCGTCGTCGGCATCACCGATCACCGCCAGCTCGCCGCCGACCTCGACGGTGTCGTCCTCCTGGGCCACGATCTTCTTCAACACACCCGCGGCCGGTGACGGGATCTCGGTGTCGACCTTGTCGGTCGACACCTCCAGCAGCGGCTCGTCCTCCGCGACCGTGTCTCCCTCTTGCTTGAGCCAGCGGGTCACTGTCCCCTCGGTAACGCTCTCACCGAGTGCGGGCATCTGGACGGAGATGGCCATTGTGTCGTGGCTCCCTTGCACGGTCTGAGGTGATCGAAGTGTCGGTTCCCATCCTGTCACGTCCGCTCTCACGTTTCGTCGCGGACGGGGGTACTGGCTGCTCTGGCACTATCGAAAAGAATGCAATGAAAGCACTGAGCGCGGATAAGCCGGAAGGAGCCAACCCAGGTGGGACTGTTCGACAAGCTTCGACGCCGACGCGGCGGGAGTGGCGCCGCATCCGGGGGCCCGGCTTCCGATCTCCGTTATCTGCAGCAGTGGGTCGCGGAGCACAAGGGCGTCGAGGCGTTCATCGAACCGAAGACGACGGTCACCGAGGTCACCGTCGTCCTGGTTGCCGCCGACGGTGAATGGACTCGGCGCAAGGCCGGAGGGGACCGCGGAGCGCGTCGGCTGAGCGACCGCTTGAAGATCCCGGTGTACGACGTCCAGAAGGTCGGATACCCGCAGCGCATGCGCGACTACGACGCCCGCGCGCGGGTGCAGCGAAAGCGTGCCCTGCGCGAGGAGCTCGACGACCGCTAGTAGTGTCCGCTCGCGGAGGTGTCATGACCCAGCGGTGTGTCGAGAGCAGCGACGGCGTCGAGATCGCCGTGTACGAAGAGGGCAACCCTGACGGACCCACGCTGGTGATGGTCCACGGCCACCCCGACTCCCATGTGCTCTGGGATGCGGTGGTGCCGCTACTGGCCGACAGTTTCCGGATCGTGCGCTACGACAACCGTGGAGCGGGTGGTTCCTCTGCGCCCAAACGTACTTCGGCGTATCGCATGGCGCGCTTCGCCGACGACTTCGCCGCTGTCGTCAACGCCGTGTCCGACGGGCACGCCGTGCACGTGCTCGCCCACGACTGGGGGTCAACAGGAGTCTGGGAGTTCCTCGCCCGCCCCGAGGCCGCCGAGCGCGTCGCCTCGTTCACCTCGGTTTCGGGACCGAGCCACGATCACGTCAATCGCTACCTCGTCGACACGTTGAGCCGGCCGTACCGTCCCCGGCGGTTCCTGAAGGGGCTCAGCCAGGCCGGGCGATTGGTGTTGATGGTGCCCCGTTCGGTTCCGGTGAAGATGTACCGCGCCAACTTCGGCACCACGCTCAACAGGGCCCGTCCCGATCACCGGGTGGACGTGCCGGTACAGCTCATCGTCGGTGCCGACGATCCCTACCTGCGACCGCACTTCTATGACGACATCGCGACGTGGGCGCCGCGGTTGTGGCGCCGCGACATCATCGCCGGACACCGTGCGCCTGCTACGCACCCGCAGGTGCTGGCGCGCTCGGTCAGCCAACTCGTCGAACACCTCGAAGGTGCTCCCGCCAGCCGGGAACTGTTGCGCGCCAAGGTCGGTCGCCAACGTAAAGCCTTCGGCGATACCCTGGTGTCGGTGACCGGCGCCGGCAGTGGCATCGGTCGAGAAACAGCGGTGGCTTTCGCCCGGGAGGGGGCCGACGTGGTGATCAGCGACGTCGACCGAGCCGGGCTCGACGAAACCGCACATCTGGTCGCCGCCACCGGCGCTGCGGTGCACAGCTACACCCTCGACGTCTCCGATCCGGTCGCCGTCGAAGCGTTCGCCGAACGGGTGTGTACCGAGCACGGCGTTCCCGACGTGGTGGTGAACAACGCGGGCGTCGGCCATGCGGGCTTCTTCCTCGACACCCCGGCCGAGGAATTCGATCGGGTGCTCGACATCAACTTCGGCGGGGTCGTCAACGGCTGCCGGTCGTTCGCCAAGCGACTTGTCGAACGGGGGACCGGAGGGCACATCGTCAATGTCGCGTCCATGGCCTCCTATGCGCCGGTGAACGTCATGAACGCCTATTGCACGTCCAAGGCGGCGGTCTACATGTTCTCGGATTGCCTACGTGCGGAATTGGATACGGCCGGCATCGGGCTGACGACGATCTGTCCCGGCGTCGTCGGCACCAATATCGTGGAGACCACCCGCTTCTCGCTGCCCGAGTCCCGCAGCAACGACGCCGAAACGGTTCGCCGACGGGCGCGCAAGGGATTCGGGGCACGCCGCTACGGACCTGAGAAGGTCGCCAGCGCGATCGTCGCCGCGGTGACGGCGAACAAGGCCATCCGGCCGGTGACCCCCGAGGCATACTTCGTCTACGGCGCCGCTCACGCGCTGCCGCCTGCGATGCGGAGCGCCGCACGCGGCGGAAGCGTGATGTGAGGCCGCTCGGCTGCTAGCCGTTCTCGGCTCTGCCGATCAGCCGTTCTCGGCTCTGCCCATCAGCCGTTTTCGGCGATGTCCTCCAGGACCGCGAACATCGTCCGCGTCGGCACCCCGGTGCCGCCCTTGGGTGTGTAACCCCAGGGGCCGCCGGAGTTGTACGCAGGGGCCGCGACGTCGATGTGGGCCCACTGCACTCCGTCGGCGACGAACTCCCGCAGGTAGGTTCCCGCGACCAGCATGCCCGCGTACCGGGAGCCGCTGACGTTGGCCAGGTCGGCGACCGTTGACTTGAGGTCGTCCTTGAGCTCCTCGGGCAGCGGCATCGCCCAGCCGTTCTCGCCCACACCCTGGCTGATCTCGGCGACGCGGTCGCGGAACTCGTCGCTGCCCATCACGCCCGGGGTGCGGGCTCCCAGTGCCACCGTCTGCGCGCCGGTCAGCGTCGAGGTCTCGATCAGGTAGTCGGGCTCGTCCTCACACGCCCGCACGATGGCATCGGCCAGGACCAACCGGCCCTCGGCGTCGGTGTTCAGAACCTCCACGGTGATGCCGCCGTACTGGGTCAGAACATCGCCGGGCCGCTGCGCGGTGGCCGACGGCATGTTCTCGGCCATCGGCACGGTCGCGATGACATCGATCGGCAACTGCTGTCTGGCAGCTAGGGCCACCGTCGCGATGACGGCCGCGGCGCCACCCATGTCGGAGGTCATGTGGTGCATGTTGGCGGCGGGTTTGATCGAGATGCCGCCGGTGTCGAACGTGATCCCCTTGCCGACCAGCGCGACCCTCTTCGACTTCTTGTTCTTGGCGCCCTTGTGCGTCAGGCGCACCAGCCGCGGCGGGCGCGAGGACCCCTTGCCGACGCCGACGACGCCGCCGTAGCCGTCCCTGGCGAGTGTCTTGTCGTCGAGCACCTCCACCTCGAGACCCGTCGCATCACCCAAAGCCTTGGCGCGCTTGGCGAATTCGGCGGGATACAGGTGGCTCGGCGGAGTGTTCACAAAATCCCGGGCGGTGGCGACCGCGGTGGCGATCGCCTCCGCGCGCGCGGCTGCCTCTTTCGTCGCCGACTTCGTGTCGGGAGTGAGCGCGGTGATCCTGCGCAGACCCGCGTCCTTGGGAGCGGTCTTCTCGCTGCGGAAGTCTGTGAACCGGTAGGCGCCCAGGATCAGGCCTTCGATCGCCGCCTCCAGGTCGAGATCCGACAGGGTGGTGAAGACGGTCTCGACGCCGGTCAGCGAGCGCGCGGCGGCACCGGCGGCCCGGCGGATCGTCTCGGCCGGCCACTCGTCGCGTTCTTTGCCCAAGCCGACCGCCAGCACGCTTCGCAGCGGTAGCGACGGTGCCACCACCCGGGTCAACTGTTCCGAACCGCCTTTGGCGCCCAACGCGTTGAGGGCGGCCTCGATCTCGCCGACCACCTCGGCATCGAGGTAGGGGTTGGCGACGACCTTGGCCGCCGCTTCGGTGCCATCTTGGTCTGCACCGCTGGCGACGACGGGCACGATGAGCACCGAAGAGGCGACGTTGCGCTTCGGCAACGCGCTCGCGACGGTGACGGTGGGGGACTGGTAACCGGCAGGAGTGCTCACGGTGGTTCACCCTATCCACTGGGCTACTAGTGTGGTTGGGCGTGACCGACAACCTGTTGCAGGGCCCTCTGGAGAACCGTCACCGCGACCTCGGCGCGAGCTTCGCCGAGTTCGGCGGTTGGCTCATGCCGGTGTCCTACGTCGGCACCGTCGCCGAACACACCGCGACTCGCACCTCGGTAGGCCTGTTCGACGTCAGCCACCTGGGAAAGGCTCTGGTGAAAGGGCCGGGGGCAGCTGAGTTCGTCAACTCCGCCCTCACCAACGACCTGGGCCGAATCGGTCCGGGCAAGGCGCAGTACACGCTGTGCTGCACCGAATCAGGCGGCGTCATCGACGACCTGATCGCCTACTACGTCTCCGACGACGAGATCTTCCTGGTGCCCAACGCCGCCAACACCGCGGCCGTCGTCGCCGCATTGATCGAGCATGCCCCCGACGGCCTGACCATCACCGACGAGCACCGATCGCGCGCCGTGCTGGCGGTACAGGGACCCAAGTCGGCCGACGTCGTCGGCGGGCTGGGTCTGCCCACCGACATGGACTACATGGGCTACGCCGATGCGGTGTTCGGTGGTGTCGAGGTCCGGGTCTGCCGCACCGGTTACACCGGAGAGCACGGCTACGAGTTGCTACCCCTCTGGGACGAGGCTGCGGTGGTGTTCGACGCGCTGGTCGAGGCCGTCGCCGCGGCCGGTGGGGAACCCGCGGGCCTCGGCGCGCGCGACACCCTGCGCACCGAGATGGGTTATCCGCTGCACGGACACGAACTGTCGCTGGACATCTCACCGCTGCAGGCGCGCTGCGGCTGGGCGGTCGGCTGGAAGAAGCAGGCGTTCTGGGGTCGCGAGGCGTTGCTCGCGGAGAAGGAAGCCGGGCCGCGACGGACACTGCGCGGATTGCGGGCGGTGGGCCGCGGGGTGCTGAGAGGAGATCTCACCGTGCTCGACGGCGATACTCCGATCGGTGTGACCACATCGGGCACGTTCTCCCCGACGCTGAAAATCGGGATCGCACTGGCGCTGATCGACACTGCGGCCGACATCGCCGACGGTCAGCAGGTTGCCGTCGACGTCCGCGGACGCATGATCGAATGCGAGGTCGTCAAGCCACCGTTCGTGGACACGCGCACCCGCTAAATCGCTAGCCTGCCGGTTATACAATCGCTTTCATGACTGCAGGCCTCGAGTTCACCGTCGATCGCAACGCGAATCCGGCGAGCGACGGGGTACGGGCCGAGATCCTCGCGAATCCCGGCTTCGGCAAGTTCCACACCGACCACATGGTCTCGATCGATTACACCGCCGGACAGGGATGGCACGACGCAAAGGTCCTTCCGTACGGCCCGATCGAGCTCGACCCGTCGGCGATCGTCCTGCACTATGCGCAGGAGGTTTTTGAAGGTCTGAAGGCCTACCGCTGGTCCGACGGCTCGATCGTGTCGTTTCGGCCCGACGCCAACGCCGCCCGGTTGTGCAGATCGGCGCGGCGGTTGGCGATCCCCGAACTGCCTCCCGAGCTGTTCATCGAGTCGCTGCGGCAGCTGATCGCCGTCGACGAGCCCTGGGTGCCGCCGGCCGGTGGTGAGGAGTCGCTGTATCTGCGGCCCTTCATCTTCGCCACCGAACCCGGGCTGGGGGTGCGCCCCGCCAACGAATACCGGTACCTCGTCATCGGCTCACCCGCCGGCGCCTACTTCCCGCGGGGCATCAAACCGGTCAGCGTGTGGTTGTCCACCGAATATGTGCGAGCCAGTCCCGGTGGTACCGGCGCCGCCAAGTTCGGCGGCAACTATGCGGCGTCGCTGCTGGCGCAGGCCGAGGCCGCTGAGCAGGGCTGTGATCAAGTGGTCTGGCTGGATGCGACCGAACGCCGCTATGTCGAGGAAATGGGCGGCATGAACCTGTTCTTCGTGTTCGGCAGCGGTGGCACCGCCCGTCTGGTGACCCCGGAGCTGTCCGGTTCGCTGCTGCCGGGCATCACCCGGGATTCGTTGTTGCAGTTGGCAACCGATGCGGGATTCGCGGTCGAGGAACGCAAGATCGACGTCGACGAATGGCAGAAGAAGGCCGCGGCAGGGGAGATCACCGAGGTGTTCGCGTGCGGCACCGCCGCAGTCATCACACCGGTGTCGCACGTCAAGCACGGTGACGGTGAGTTCACCATCGCCGACGGCGAGCCCGGCGAGATCACCATGGCGCTGCGCGACACGTTGACCGGCATCCAGCGCGGCACCTTCGCCGACACCCACGGCTGGATGGCCCGGCTCAGCTGATCGCCATCCCGACCGCGGCAACGGTCGTCGTCATTTCGACCGCGGCACCAAGCACGTCGCCGGTGATGCCGCCGAACCGGCGCACACAGTGCGACACCAGGGCCGCGCTGCACAGCAGGGCGACGAGCACTACCAGCGGACCCTGCCAGAAATGCACACCCGCCGGGATCGCCGCTGCCGTAATCCCGAGCACCCACGCTGCCACCACCCAGAGGGGCTGGGTGCCCGCGACGGCGCCGCCGAGCGCGCTGCCTGCGGCCGCCGGAAC
>NZ_JBAUJR010000230.1:0-23827 GCF_049683935.1 Mycobacterium sp.
TCGGCGCCACCGGTGTCGTGGACGGCGGCGTCGTCGTGGTCGTGGTGGTGGTCTCGCTGGTGGTGGGCGTCGTCGTGGTGGTCGACTCGCCGCTGTCACTGCTGCCGCAGCCGACGGCGAAGGTGAGCAGCGTGGCACCGCCGAACAGGGCGACCGTGGTTCGCACATGCGATTTCATTCAAAACCTGACTCTCGGGTGTCCCCGGCAGGTACCCGAGCGGTGCCGACCCAAAACGCGTCACGCCGACAGCAGCAGCGCACCCGCGGTGATCAGCGCGACGACCTTGACCACTTCCAGGCCGACGTACCAGAGGTGCGCCCGGGACCGCGGCCCTTCCGCCCCGGCGAGCACCGCGTCGGAGCGCCGGCCCAGAGCGGGCCGAACCGCCAGCACCTGGACAAGCAGCGCTGTGGCGGCGGTGGCCGCCGCGGCCGCGGCGCCAGGAGAGGGCCGCGACACCACGAACGCGAGGGCGATGACGATCGCCAGCACCCCTTCGCAGAGGTTCAGAGCGCGAAAGACCAACCGGCCGATACCCAGCCCGATCGGCAGGGTGACGCCTGGGGCGCGGAACTTCAACGGCGCTTCGACGAACGAGATGGCAAGGACCATTCCCAGCCAGAGGAACAGTGCGGCGGCGGCGACAGCGGAGCCGGGATGCACAGCTGGAGCCTACGGTGGCATCGTTGAGAAGTGGACGTCGATCGTGTCGCCGAACTGCAGCGTTGGGAAGACTCCGGAGCTCTGTGGCAGGTGATCGGACGTACCGCCGACACAGTGACGGTAGCGCTGCTTCGCTGTGACGGCGGCGAGGAGATGGGGCGATTCACCAGTCGTGATGCCAGCCTGCTGGCATTCGTCGGCGACCGCAACGGCAGCGGCGACCAGCACCTCTGACCCGGTCAGGCGTCGGCGGTGTGCTTGTCCTTGCGGCCGAACGGCAGCACGTGCACGACCGCGACGACCACGAGACCGACAACAAGCCCGATGACCGCCGAGGCTGCCGTGTTGATCAGCCAGGCCAATACGCCGCCGACCCCTGCGATGTGGTCGACAAACCCCTCGACGTGATGGACGAGCCCATACGGTGCGTGCCATCCGAGTTCGTCGGTACCGACCAGCAGGATGTGTCCACCGACCCACAGCATCGCCACCGTGCCGACGACCGACAGCGCGGCCAGCAGCTTGGGCATGCCGGCGACCAGACCGCGGCCGACCTTCTGGGCGAACTGCGATGACCGCTGGGTGAGGCTCAGGCCGATGTCGTCCATCTTCACGATGCCGCCGACGACGCCGTACACCACCAGCGTGATCACCACGGCGACCACCAGCAGGATGATCAGGCGCGGCACAAACGACTGGTCCGCCACCTCGTTGAGAGCGATCACCATGATCTCGGCCGACAGGATGAAGTCGGTGCGGATGGCGCCGGTGACCATCAGGCGCTCTGCGTCGGGCCCGACGGTGGCGACGGGTGCGCCGTGTCCCTCGTGTCCGCGGAGCTTGCCCCAGACCTTCTCGGCGCCCTCGAAGCAGAGGTAGGTGGCGCCGAGCATCAGGATCGGGGTGAGCAGCCACGGCACGAACTGACTGAGCAGCAACGCGGCGGGCAGGATGAAGAGGATCTTGTTGCGCAGCGATCCGATCGCGATGCGCTTGACGATCGGCAGTTCGCGTTCGGCGGCAAGGCCGTGGACGTATTGCGGCGTGACGGCGGTGTCGTCGATGACCACCCCGGCCGCCTTCGCGGTCGCCCGCCCGGCGGCTGCGCCGATGTCGTCGACGGAGGCTGCGGCAAGGCGCGCCAGCACCGCGACGTCGTCGAGGAGCGCGAACAGACCTGCGCTCATGGCGTCACCGTGATCGCAGCTGCGGTCATGGACGGAAGGTTACCCGCACGGGGCCCGGGTGGCGCGTGGCGCAGGTTCCACAGGATCCTGACCGGGACGGCGAACAGCAGTAGGTAACCCTGCCCTTACCTCCTCGGGTAGGCTCGTCGGACAAATGACCGACATCGACGAGGCCCCGACTGTCCTCCCGCGCGAGCTCACTTCGGTACCTGACGACGTTGCGGCGGTGCCGGGGCCGCCCACCCCGCAGATCGGCGAACCGTACGCGCTCCGCCTCGTCGACCCGGCCGCCGACGCGGAGATGGTGTCGGAGTGGATGAATCGCCCGCACCTGGTGAAGGCCTGGGAATACCCCTGGCCGGCGAAGCGGTGGCAGCGCTACCTGCAAGCCCAGATCGACGGTGAGTACTCCCGGCCGTTCATCGGCAGCTTCCGCGGCCGGGATGTGGCTTACATCGAGATATACCGGGCCGCAAAGGATTCCATTGCTCCGCGTTACCAGGCGGACCCCCACGACCTCGGTCTTCATGCAGCGGTGGCCGACCTCAAGCTACTCAATCGTGGTCTGATGCCGCTGTTGCTGCCGAAGGTGGTCGCCAGTCTCTTCGAAGTCGAACCCCGTTGTCGCCGAATCATGTTCGACCCCGACCACCGCAACACCGGCGCCCGCAGGGTGTGTGAGTTCGCCGGTTGCACGTTCCTCGGCGAGCACGAGATGGCCAATCGCAGGATGGCGCTCTACGCGCTGCCCCGCACCGCGGCCGACGCCCCGACGGCCCGCTAGTCGGGTCGCCGGACAACGGCGCGCGGGACGGATGTGATCACGCGCGGACCGCAACCAGGTTCTGCTTGACCTCGAGCCGGCGAAGCTTGCCCGACGACGTGCGGGGCAGCGATCCGGGAGTCAGGAACACCACCTCGGCGGGCACCACGCCGCACTGTGACGCCACCCGCTGGACCACATCGCTTCGCGCCCCGGCCTCGTCGGGGCCACGGAACTCCGCGGCGATGACGAGGCCCTGCCGGGCCGAGTCCCCGTCGGTGCTCACCGCGACCACAGCGCCTTCCCGCACCCCACGCACCTGAGCGGCGACCCGCTCGATCTCACTGGGGAACAGATTGCGCCCCGCGACCGTGATGAGCTCTTTGATCCGTCCGCACACCACCAGTCCGGCGTCGGTCAGATAGCCCAGATCCCCGGTGGGAAACCAGTCGCCGGGAACCAGCGGATCCTGGCCGAGGTAGCCCGTCGTCATCGACGTGCCGCGGATCTCGACTTCGCCGATCTCGGTGCTCGCTGCGCGCGAGGGCTCGGCGTGTTCGGTCGGGGTGATCCGCAATTCCATGCCGGGGATCGGCGTACCGAGCAGGGCGTGTCGCGTGACCGAATCGGTTGCCGGGTCGATGATCTCGTCGAACAGCAACCCGGTGTGCGGGGTCGGTGCGGTGACGGCGCAGGTCGATTCGGCCAGCCCGTAGGACGGGGCGGCAGCTCGCCGATCGAGCCCGAAGCGCGCCATCTCGGTCAGGAACAGATCGAAGCCCGCACAGTCGATCGGCTCGCCGCCGTTGATCGCGTAGCGCAGGCTGCCGAGGTCGACCTCGGGTACCCGGCGAGCGTATTTGCCGAGCACCGAGTACGCGAAATTAGGTGCGGCGGTGATGCTTGCGCGACTCTCCGAGAGCCAACTGAGCCAGCGGAACGGTGAGGCGGCGAAGGCCGCGGTAGGGGCCAGCCACATCTCGCCGCCGGCGAGCAGGCCGGTCAGCAGGAATGTCAGGCCCATGTCGTGGTAGAGCGGCAGCCACGTGCACCCCACGTCGTGGCCGGTGCGGACGTCGGCGTGCGCCACCAACCCCCTGACGTTGTTCATCACGGCCTCGGGTGACAGCAGGGCGGTGCGCGGGGTTCCGGTGGATCCTGCGGTGCCCTGGAGGACCGCCGCGGTGCCGTCGGGCGTGGTCTGCTGTTCGAACGTCGACGACCGTCGGGGGTGGCCGGCGTCGACGACGTCGTGGATTGTGAGACCTGTTGCATTGTCGCGCAACAGGTTCAGATAGTTGTCGAGGCTGAAGACCTGGGTGACGCCGATGCCCGCGAACCGCTCGGCAGTGGCGCAGGCCCACTGCCGGTCGTCCGCGCCACGGACGGGGCCGGGAAGGATCGACAGCGAACGGCCCGCCAGCCACGTCCCCTGAATCGCCGCGATCAACTCCACCGTGGGTTCACCCACCAGGCCGACGGCACCGGCGGGGCCGTCGACGATGCGCTGAGCGATGTTCTCCGCCCGGGCATGGACCTCTTGCCACGGATGCCGGGTCCACTGGGTGCCCGCGCGGTCGAGCAGCACGAGGTCCGTCGTGGCCGTCGTCATGGTCTGCGACATCGCGGTCGCGAGCGCGTTCATCGGCCGGCCGGCGCCTTCGCCAGGATGGCGTCCTCCAGATCGCCCACCGTGTCACAGGTCAGCAGATCCACTTCGGACAACGTCACGCCGATCTTGTCCTCGATGGCCACCATGCCGATCGCGAACGCCACCGAGTCCAGGCCCACATCGTCGATGAGGCGCGAGTCGCGCGTCACGCGGCTGATATCGACTTTGAGGTCATCGCGCAGGATCTCCTCGACGGCCGCGCTGACGGCTTCCGGGCTAGACGTCTCCATGCGGTGGGAGATTACACCGGGAGGTAAAGGTAGGCTACGCTTACCTCGCTTTGCTGCTCAGTATGCCCAGTCCGCCAATTCGATGCGCGGCCGCGGGGTCCCGGTGTCGATGGACGCCAACGCCGGCACCATCTCGCTGGTCACCAGGCCGTGCCGGCTCGTCACCTCGTCGACGACGTCGAAACTGCGCGCGATGCTGGCCGGGGTGTCGACGATGATCGTGGTGACCGGCACCCGTCGGGTGAGTTGCAGAAGCCGGTCGCCGTGCGGCGGCCGACTCCCGTGAAATCCCCACATTCCGCGCAATGCTGTTGCGCCGCTGGCATTCTGCGTCTCGCGTAGCCGCCGGATCAGCGCGCGGTGAACAGGCACCCCGTCGACGAGGGAGTCCTCGGAGGTGTAGATCATCAGCTTCTGGTGAAGGAGGCGGCCCCGGTCGTCGGCGCCGGGCAGCGTGTCGGGGCGAGCGAGGACGACGCCGTCGCGTTTGCACACCCGAACACGCTCGATCGTCATGAGCGGACGGCGCAGCAGGCCGTCGAGTTCGGACACCGCACGCCCGACGTGATCGGCGTCGCCGGCCGCGATGATCATCATCGGCACATCGACGTTGCGTCCGAAGAATCGGGCGCGCCGGCGGGTTCCGTGGGCGGTGCCGTCCACACCCAGGAACGCCGACGCCCCGTCGAGTCCGTGTCGGAACAACAGATCGCAGACGGCGAGGTAGGCCGGTGAGCGCTGCACACGTTCCTGGCGGCCGACGTAGATCGTCAGTTTGACCGCGTCGCTGCCGACGCGGGGTGCGACGTCGCTGTCGATCAGATGCGCTCGTTCCACCGTGACGAGACCACGCGGCGTCAGATCCACCACCGCGTCGACCAGTCCTTCGATCTTGGCGCGGGTATCAACCGCCGCGACCGCCACGGGGGGATCCTCGGACAGGCTCAGGGAGCTGTCGGTGCGCAGTTGATGACGCGGTCCGAAGCCGGCGGAACCGCGCAGCATGATGCTGGTGGCCACCTGTTCCCGGCCGTACAGCGCCAGCAGTCGTTCGGCGAGGAAGTGCCCGTCGGTGCGCTGCCGCTCGCCGAAGTAGGCGGTCAACTTCAGACAGTTGTCGGTCACAGCGATTTCCCGAACCACATGCCGGTGGACGCCGCCACCAGACCGAGCGCCACACTGACAAAGATGTTGGCCGCTGCGAATCTGGCCTGACGTTCCTCGCCGAGTCGCTGGGTCTCCAGCATCCAGGTGGAGAACGTCGTGTACGAGCCGATCAGTGCTGTGCCGGCCAGCAGGGCCACATCCGGCGGGAGCGCGAGGCCGGTGAGGAAGCCGAGCACGAGTGCGCCGCTGAGGTTGACCACCAGGGTGCCGAACGGGAACGAGCCCGCGGTGCGACGGGCCACTGTCCGGTCGACCAGAAAGCGGGCTACCGCGCCCACCCCGCCGAGAAGCAGGACGCCGCTCCAGACCAGGACGCTCATCGCTGCCCTCTGCTCTTCGCGCGAGCACTCATCGCCGCCCCACCCGGACCCGCCGGACCAGCATCGTGGCGATGTAGACAGCGATGAGGCCCGCGGTGATGCTGCCCGCCGTATAGCCCACCGCCAACCCGTAGTGCCCGTGCTCGATCATCGAGATGGTCTCGACCTGCATCGTCGAGAACGTCGTCAGGCCGCCGCACAATCCTGTGCCCAGCAACGGCCGGCGGTAGCTGGACAGAGGCAGTCGCTCCAGCAGTCGGGTGGTGAAGTACCCGAGAAGGAACGCGCCGACGATGTTCACCACGAACGTGGGCCACGGCCACCGCCCGGGATCAGGGGCGGCCAGCGTCTCGAAAGCGGCGCGGGACACCGCTCCCAACGCCCCGCCGACGAATACCGCGGCGAGTTCCCGCCGGTCGAAGGCCATGCCGGAAAGTATGCACACCCGGGTGGGTTCTTTGCGCGCCGCCGACGTAGCAGAATCAACCCCATGGCGAATCCCCGTGCCGGTCAGTTGGCGCAACCCGAGGACCTCATCGACGTGGCCGCGGTGGTGACGGCGTACTACACCGTTGCCCCCGATCCGGACAACGTCGATCAACAGGTGGTGTTCGGCACCTCGGGGCACCGCGGATCGAGCCTGGACGCGGCCTTCAACGAGGCCCACATCCTGGCGACAACGCAAGCGATCGTCGAGTACCGCCGCGCGCAGGGCACCACCGGACCGCTGTTCATCGGCCGCGACACCCATGCGCTCTCCGAGCCGGCGTGGGTCTCGGCGCTGGAGGTGCTGGCGGCCAACGACGTTGTCGCGATGATCGATTCGGCGGACCGGTTCACGCCGACGCCTGCGGTCAGCCACGCCATCCTGTCGTTCAACCGGGGCCGCGACAATGGTCGTTCATCCTCCTCGCGTGCGGGTGACCTCGCCGACGGGATCGTCGTCACGCCGTCGCACAACCCGCCCCGCGACGGCGGGTTCAAGTACAACCCGCCCAACGGCGGGCCTGCCGACAGCGACGCGACCGGCGTCATCGCCGCCCGGGCCAACGAGATCCTGCGCGACGGCCTCAAGGCGGTCAAACGAGTGCCGCTGGCCAAGGCGCTGAGCACCGCGCAGCACCACGACTACCTCGACGCCTACGTCGCGGACCTGCCCAACATCATCGACATGCACGCGATCAGCGCGCAGGGCATCCGGATCGGCGCGGACCCACTCGGCGGTGCCAGCGTCGACTACTGGGGTGCCATCGCCGAACGCCACAACCTGGAGTTGACCGTCGTCAACCCACTCGTGGACGCGACCTGGCGCTTCATGACGCTCGACACCGACGGCAAGATCCGGATGGACTGCAGTTCCCCGAACGCCATGGCCTCACTCATCGGCGGGATCGGGAACTACCAGATCGCCACCGGCAACGACCCGGACTCCGACCGGCACGGCATCGTCACCCCCGACGGCGGTCTGATGAACCCGAACCACTACCTCGCCGTGGCGATCGACTACCTGTACTCCAACCGTCCGGACTGGCCCGCCTCGATCGCAGTCGGCAAGACGGCGGTGAGTTCGTCGATCATCGACCGGGTGGTGGCCGGTCTGGGCCGCAAGCTCGTCGAGGTTCCGGTGGGCTTCAAGTGGTTCGTTGACGGATTGATCGGCGGGACCATCGGTTTCGGCGGCGAGGAGAGCGCCGGGGCGTCCTTCCTGCGTCGTGACGGATCGGTGTGGACCACCGACAAGGACGGCATCATCCTTGCGCTGTTGGCCTCGGAGATCCTGGCGGTGACAGGATCGACGCCGTCGCAGCGGTATGCGGCGCTGGCCGACAAATACGGTGCGCCGACGTATGCGCGGATCGACGCGCCCGCCAACCGTGAGCAGAAGGCACGTCTGGGCAAGCTGTCGCCCGAGGAGGTCACCGCAACCGAGTTGGCCGGTGAGCCGATCACCGCGAAGTTGACGACCGCGCCCGGCAACGGTGCCCCGCTGGGTGGACTGAAGGTCACGACGGAGAACGCGTGGTTCGCTGCGCGTCCGTCGGGAACCGAGGACGTGTACAAGATCTACGCCGAATCATTCCGCGGTGCCGAGCATCTCGCGGAGGTGCAGGACGCTGCACGTGAAGTGGTGAACAAGGTCATCGCTTGAGTTCGCGCCCGGAGGGCGAGTGTCAGGACAAGACCAAACGCCGACTTCCCCGTGAAGTCTGGGTCCTGGTAGTCGCCAACGTCGTCGTGGCGCTGGGCTACGGGGTGGTGGCGCCGGTGCTGCCGCAGTACGCGCGCCACTTCGGGGTCAGCATCAGTGCCGCGACGTTCGTCATCACCGCCTTCGCCGTGATGCGTCTGGTGGGGGCGCCGCCGGCGGGCTGGATGGTCCAGCGCCTGGGGGAGCGGAAGGTCTACATCAGCGGTCTCGTCATCGTCGCGCTGTCGACCGCGGCGTGCGCGTTCGCTGAAACCTATTGGCAACTGCTGTTTTTCCGCTCCCTGGGCGGAGTCGGGTCGGCGATGTTCACGGTGTCGTCACTGGGGTTGATGATCCGGATCTCCCCGCCCGATGCTCGTGGCCGCGTCGCCGGGCTGTTCTCGTCGGGGTTCATGTTCGGCTCGGTGGGCGGACCCATCCTGGGGAGCCTGACCGTCGGGTTCGGCCTGTCGGCACCGTTCCTGATTTACGGCGCTGCGTTACTGGTCGCCGCGACCGTCGTTTTTGTCAGCCTGCGCAATTCCGCGGTGGTCGCCCAGGCTGATGAGGAGGTGACGCCGCCGGTCCCCTTCCGGACGGTCTTCAAGCACCGGGCCTATCGAGCCGCGCTGTTCTCGAACTTCGCGACAGGGTGGGCGTCGTTCGGTCTGCGAATAGCGTTGGTGCCGCTGTTCGTCGTGGAGGTGCTCGGCGGCGGACCCGGCGCGGCCGGTCTCGCGTTGACCGCCTTCGCGGTCGGAAACATCTCGGTCGTCATCCCCAGTGGATACCTGTCGGACCGCCTGGGGCGGCGCAAGTTGATGATCTTCGGTCTGGCACTGGCCGCGGTGTCGACCGCGTTGGTGGGCTTCACCACTTCGCTGCCGGTGTTCCTGGCCGCTGCCGTCATCGCCGGTGCGGCGACCGGCATCTTCATCTCACCGCAGCAAGCCGCCGTCGCCGACGTGCTGGGCAACAAGTCGCGGGGCGGGTCGGCGGTCGCCACCTTCCAGATGATGGCGGACTTCGGTTCGATCGGCGGATCGCTGCTGGTGGGGCTCATTGCCCAGTACACCTCGTTCGGGTGGGCGTTCCTGGTCAGTGGCCTGATCCTCGGCATCGCGGCGGTGGGCTGGATCTTCGCCCCGGAAACCCGGCCGCGGACCGACACCGAGCACACGCAGGTCCGTCCGCTGGGCCCGGAAGCCGGCGGAGAAGTGCCGTGACCTGCGATTTTGAACGGCCCCCGCGGGTGGTGTAACTTCGATGAGCACAACATCTAGGGGCTATGGCGCAGTTGGTAGCGCACCACACTGGCAGTGTGGGGGTCAGGGGTTCGAATCCCCTTAGCTCCACCACGAAACGCACGCCGCATTCGACGAAAGCCATCATGTCTGAGGATCAGGTCACCGACGTTCCACCGAACCACCTCTCCATCGATCCGAGCAGCCCTTTCTACAGCGAAGAGGTGCTCCGCCGCGATGTGGGTATCCGCTTCAACGGCGCCGAGAAGACCAATGTTCTCGAATACGACGTGGCCGAAGGCTGGGTGCGTGTTGAGGTTCCCACCGCCAAGGATCGTCGCGGAAACCCGATGGTCGTCAAGCTCAGCGGCACGGTTGAACCTTATTTCCGTCCAGCGAAATAGCGCGTGACGACCGAACGTCGGCTCAGGGGTTGTGCCCGTCGGTAGCTCCACTCTCGACAATCCGCTTCGGCCATAGGTCGGAGCGGATTTTTGTTCGCTGTGGTGGGCGCTAGAGGGGCGATTTGTGCTGATGATTTGTCCTGATTCTGTCTGACCCACACGCAACTAGAGGTCAGGCCCCCACCGCGACGATCCTGCAGTCAGCGCAGCACGCCGTCGGCCTTGCCTGGCGGACAGGAAACCCTGGCTTTTTGGCGTCGTGTTCTGGCTTCCCGGCGATTACGCAGCCGCTTGCGGCGCACGACTATTGCTGCAGCGGGAAAAACCGGAGACGGCCGAAAGCTCGGCAGACCACATACAGACCCGCAGTGAACGGCCGAACGACCAACACGCGCCCGACCCAGGGCAGCGACAACCTCACAGGAGCAATCATGAACACCACTTCCACGAACCGTGTGAGCTGGCAAGGCCGCACCGCGGCCGCCATCTTGGTGGCTGCGGGTACGGCCGCCGTCGGCCTACTCACGCCCGCATCGGCGCAGGCTGCCGATCAGTACATCGCGTTGGCGCTCGGATATGTCAACGAGAATCCGCCCGTCACGATGGCAGGCGGTTCGTCGATCGGGGGCAACCAGGACCAGGCTGCCCAGGGGGCGCTGACGAACTGTTCCAACAACGGTGCCGGTCACTGCGTCACCGTGGTCATCGCCACAAACCAGTGCGCGGCGGCCGCCTCCAATGACTACGGCGAAAGGGAAGGGGCAACAGGCTCGACGATTGCCGCCGCCTCGAGTAGCGCCTTGGCCAAGCTGCAGAACCAGACAGGTGCGAAGGTGATCGTGTCGGGGTGCTCGAATGGCAACACCCCACCGCCGCCGCCGAATGATCCGCCACCGCCGCCGGCGCCGAAGCTGGGTCCGACGGTGTCCTTCGACACCGTTTTGGGTGGCCTGGTCGCGCACATCACGGATCGCAGTGGGGTGTCGTCGCAGTGCACGTACACGGCGGACAACTTCAACCGGGCATTCGCCTTGCCCGCGAACTCCCAGTACGACCTGCGGATCGTCCCGGCGGTTCCGCGGTTCAGGAACTGGAACGTCACCATCGCCTGTGACAACGGAACCAGCACGGCGACAACGACATATTTCTGAGCCCGACCGTTGCGGCAACGAAACCGCCCGGACCGTTCACGACGGACCGGGCGGTTTTCGGCTGTTGCGGTGATCGCCTCAACGGACTGTGCTGAGCAGATGCACAGCATTCTGCTGACTTAGCTGCCGCCCTCGGGTAGCTTGCGCTGCATGCCCTTGGAGCTGGCCTCGTTCTTCCGGACCACTCTGCCGCTCGACCTCAGCCGGTTGGATGTCCTCGATCAGGGCCGCTACCACTCCCTGTGGCTGCCCGATCACCTCGTCAGCTTCTGGCCGGACTCGATCTGGACGCCGGAGTTCACCGACCTCGCGGAGGTGTCGCCGTCGCCGCACCGCTACCTGGACGCTCTCACCCTCGCCGGCGCGGTCGCGGCTCGCACCACGCGCACGCAGCTCGCCACGAGCGTTCTCGACACCGTCCGTCGCCACCCGGTGATGCTGGCGCAGTCGGCACTGACCCTGAGCCACCTCTCCGACGGCCGCTTCATCCTGGGACTCGGTGCCGGCGAGCGCGAGAACCTGGCTCCGTACGGCTTCGACCACGAGGGCACGGTGAGCCGGTTCGCCGAGGCGCTGCGGCTGATCCGGCTGCTCTGGACCACCGACGGGCCGATCGACTTCGCCGGGCAGTTCTTCACGCTGGAGCACGCCCGGTTGGACGCCGAGCTACACCACACCGGCCCACCACCAATCTGGATCGGGGCTAACGGCCCCCGCATGCTGCGGCTGGTCGGTGAACTCGGCGACGGGTGGTGGCCGACGGGCAGTGCCGGGCCAGAGACTTACGCCACTCAGCTGGCGGCTATCCGGGAGGCGGCCGAACAGGCCGGCCGCGATCCGCAGGCGATCACGCCGGCGAAGATGGTGGTCTGCCTCATCGGCGAGCCCGACGAACTGCGCGATGTCATGCAGGCTCCGCTGGTGAAGTCGCTGGTGCTGCAACTGACGGCCGACGCACTGGCAGCCACCGGTCACCGTCATCCGATGGGGGAGCACTGGCGCGGCATCCAGGACATCGACCCGCGGGTGTTGAGCCGGGACAGACTGCTCCGGCTCTTCGAGCAGGTCGACCCCGCCGCGGTCCTGTCTGTTGTTCCGCACGGGACACCGAAGCAGGTCGCCGCGCAGATCGCCGAATTCGGCGAGGCGGGTGCCCGGGTCGTGTCGGTGCTCGACTACAGCGGAATGGCCGGGCAGGCCTACGCGGGCGAGTCGGCACACAAAGTTCGTGAGGTCGAGGACGCACTGCTGCAGCTCACCGGAAGCACGCCATGACAATCCTGGACGGGAACGTCCTCATCGCCGATGCGCAGGAGTCGACGGGGCTCACCGACTTCGGTGATGACACCCTGCCCGCGCGCGTAGCACTCGTCGTCGACCGCCTCAACAGCGCGGAACTGGACGACACAGGTTCGCGGGCCGCCGCACACACGATCTCCGGACTGCTGGCGAGTCGCCTGTACTTCGTGGCCGATCACGCACGCCTGCCGCTGGCTTCAGAACGGATCACGGCACCGCTGTTCGCCACCGGAGAGCCGCGGTCGGGGACGACGCTGCTGCATGCGCTGCTCGCGGAGGACGAATGTTCACGCGCACTGCGGTTCTGGGAGGTCATGTACCCCTCCCCACCACCCGGCCCGGCGGTCGTCGACGACCCGCGGCGGGCACAGGCCGACGCCGACTGGCGCGAGATCCTCGAGCGCATCCCACCGTGGATCGTCAGCCACCCCTACAACGATCTCCTCGGCGCCGGGCTGCCCGAGTGTGAACGCACGTGGGCCTTCGACTTCCGCGCGACGAACCCGAGCGCGTGGTGGCGGGTTCCGTTGATCATCCAGAACTTTCCGCAGGACCATCACGCGCAGTACGCCCTGCACCGCATGATGCTGCAGCACATCCAATACACCCGACCGCCGAAGCGGTGGGTGCTCAAAGGGTTTCACGGTCGACGCCTGGGGGCGCTCTTCGATACCTATCCCGACGCCCGGATCGTCTGGGTACACCGCGACCCCGTCCAGGTGCTCGCCTCGCAGATCGTGGCCTTCGGGCAGATCAACGAGAGCCTGGCCGGAACGCTGGATTGGACTCGGTACGCCGAAGACACGATCGCGGGGTCGCGGGCGAACTTCCACGCCTACCTGACCGACCCGCTCGTCGACGACCCGCGCATCCACCACGTCCGCTACCGTGACTTCGTCGCGGACCCGGTAGCGACGATCGGCGGGTTCTACGACTTCGCCGAACTTCCGTTCACTGGCGAAGCCGAGAAGGCGATGCGCGATTACCTCGTCACCAACCGCAGCGATCGGTACGGCAAGTTCACGTACTCCACCGACATCCTGCCGGTTCCCGTAGAGCAGCTGCACAACGAATTCGCCGCCTATCGCGAGCGATTCGGCATCGACATCGAAACGAGGCGCTGATGGCGTTCGGTGACAGCGCAGACGACGAGGCGTTGCGCGGGGCGTGGCACCATTTCTGCGAAAGGCTCAAGGCAGCAGGCGATCTCGCCTTCAAAGACACCTCGCCGGCGAATGCCCTGCAGCGCGCCGACGCGTTCCGCTACCTGACGCAGAATCTCGGGCAAGCCTACGACCTGGCTCTGGAGACCAAGAACACCCGCTATCCGGTGATCCACCCGTTCTGCGGGCCGAGCCGCAAGCTCGGCGGTGACAACGCCGACTTCGTTTATCTGCAGGCGTGGATCGACGGCGCCTCGACGTACCGGATCGCGGGCGACCGGGGCACAGCGCGGTTCCTCAACTTCACCGTCCAAGGACCGCGTCCCGAGAAGGATGTGTACTACGGCGCCGATCACCCCAACCTGCACGAACCCTTCGGCGACACCCCCGAGGCGAACATCACCGGCGACGACCTGGCTACCGACCCCGACGGCAGCTTCGTCCTCTACGTCGGTGGCGCGCGGCGAGGACCGAATTGGCTGCCCACCACTGCGGGCTCACGAAAACTGTTCATGCGGCAGGGTTTCGACTCCTGGGGCGAGCGCTCGGCGCAGTTCAGCATCGAGCGTGTCGACATGGATGAGCCACGTCCGGTGCCGACACCGCAGGATCTCGTCGCGTCGATGCAGTGGGCCGGAGACTTCCTCACCGGGGTGATGACGGACTGGCCGGATCGCGAACTGCAGATCGGCTCGTTGTTCGGCGAACCCGAGCCCAACGTGTTTCCCGGTGCGCGCTTCGCCGGTACGGCGGAGCAACGTGACGCCCGCCGCGGCCGGCTCATCGTCACCATGCCCTGGTGTCTGGAGCCGGACGACGTGCTGATCTTCGAGTTCGCCGACGGCGGGGAGTTCTGGATGCTGACCAACATGGGCGCGTTCTGGAACAGCATGGATTACCTGTATCGGCCGGTGAGCTACACGCCGAACAGATCGGCGATCGACTCCGATGGCCGTATTCGAATGGTGTTGGCGCACAACGACCCCGGTGTGCACAACTGGATCGACACCCAACGTTTCAGCGAGGGCTACCTGACGATGCGCGTCATCGGCAGTCGCCAACTGCCCGAGGTCAGCACCACCGTCGTCAGCGCAGCCGAGCTGGACACCGTGCTGCCGGCCGACACCCAGCACGTCACCCCCGAGCAGCGGGCCGCCCAACTGCACGCACGCTTCGACGCCATCCGCCGCAGGTACAGGATCTGACATGGACCCGAAACTCGAGACGCTCGCCGCGTCGGCGTTCGACAACGTTTACCACCTGGGCCACCTCGTGCCCGACCTGTTGCCGGCCATGCGGACGCTCGCCGGCGCCATGCAGATCACGTGGGCGCCACCTTTCGAGATGCGTAGTGGCTTCGTCCGTCCGGACGGATCCGCTGACGACCAGACCGTCCGCATCGCGTTCTCCACTTCCGGTCCGCCGTACCTCGAGCTCATCGAGGTGGTCGCTGACGCTGACTCGATCTTCGCTGAACCGAAGATCGGCGGTATGCACCACGTCGGTTACTACGCTCAGCGCTGGCGCGACGACGTGGCGCGACTGCAGGACGACGGTTGGGAATTGGAGCGCACGGGTGCCGGCGTCGCGTTCCTACGGGACCCGCACAGCGGTCTTCGTGTGGAGGTGGTGAGCTTCAAGGGCCGCGACTTCATGACCCGGGTGCTCGACGGTGAGATGGCGCGCGAATACCCCCTGACCGAGCGGCCGTGATCGCCGTCGCGCACACCTCGTACGGAGCGCTGCGGGGTGACGCAACAGGAGATGTCGTCGCATTTCGCGGTGTCCCGTACGCGGCCGCGCCGACGGGTGAGCGTCGTTGGCGTCCACCGCAATCCATGCAGGGTTGGACGGGAGTGCGTGCGGCCAACGCCTTCGGAGCGATCGCACCGCAGGACATCTCGCCCGAGCGGCTGGCCAAGCGCGGCCTCACCATGAGCGAGGACTGTCTCACACTCAACATCTGGACGCCTGCGGCCGACGACAACCGCCGGCCCGTGCTGGTCTTCCTGCACGGCGGCGGGCAGACCCAGGGCTACGGATCCGCTCCGCTCCTCGACGGTTCGCGACTGGCCCGGCGTGGCGACATCGTGGTGGTGACGATGAACTTCCGGCTCGGCGCGCTGGGTGCGCTCTATGCGCCCGACTGGCACGGAGCCGACTCCACCAACCTGACGCTGCGCGACCAGAGGCACGCGCTGCAGTGGGTGCGCGAGCAGATCGGCGCGTTCGGCGGCGACCCCGGCGCCATCACGGTGGCGGGCCAGTCCTCCGGCGCGATCGCAATATCGGCCTTGCTCGCCGGAGGGTGTGACCTCTTCGACCGTGCGATTCTGCAGAGCGGCGGCTTGGAGCGCGTCCGGTCGACGGCGGCCGTGTCGGCGGTGGCCGAGCAAGTCATGTCTGCCGTCCCGCGGGACCCGGGTGTCGCGGAAATCCTTGCCGCGCAGCGCCGAATCGACACCGGATTCGTGCCGCCGCAGGGCCCGTTCCATCCCTGCATCGACGGCGACGTCATCGAGGAGCATCCGTTGGTGGTCGCGCGGACTCGCGCCATGCGGGCGATCCCCGTCCTCGCCGGGACGACGCGCGACGAGTGGCGGATCTTCGACGCGGCGCTGGATGAGGGCGTCTTCACCGATCAGTACGTGCGGGACAGGGCGCACGCACTGGCTGGTGATGGTCACGACGCCGACGCAGTGGTGGCGACCTATCGCGCGAACCACCACACGCTTCGTGACGTCGCTAGCGCGATGGTCAGCGACTACCACTTCACCGCGCCGACAGAGCAATTCGTCCGGGCACACGCCGAGCGTGGCAACGCGGTATTCCGCTACGAATTGCAATGGCCCTCTTCGCGTGCCGGATTGGGCGCATGTCACGATTCGTGCCTGCCCCTGCTCTTCGGCAACCTGCACGCTGCACCTGTGCTGGCTGGTGACGATGAGGGGGCGCGCCACATGTCAGACGTAGTTCAGGATCTGTGGCTGGAATTCGTTCGTGGGGGAGAGCCCTGGGAACCCTACGACGGCGTCGGCGGGTCCACGATGCTGCTCGGTCCAGAGACCGGAGTCGCACGGGACCACCGCGCAGAGCAACTCGCGATCTGGGAGAACCGTTACCCCGCCTACGGGTAGGCGGTGAGGTAAACCGCGCGGGCTGCGAAAGCTCGCAGCGCTCAGGCCGCTTGGTTGTCGGGTGGTGCGGGTCCGCCGGGTTCGCCGGGTTCGCTGGGGTGGTCGATCGGTTGGGGGTCGAGCGGTCCGGGGGTGATCGGCTCGGGGTCGAGCTTTTCCGGGGCGACCGATGCGGGGTCGGGCGAATCGGGTTCGGCCGACTCGAGGTGGCGCGATTCGGGGCACTCAGGTTCCGGCTCTTCAGGCGGCCGCAGCAAGGCTTCGGGTCGGTGGTAGTAGTTGATCCGGGTTTGGCCGGTGTCCAGTCCCGCTGGTGGTGTCCATTCAACTTCGTGGCGGTCGTTCATGGAGGTGGTCCAGCCGTTGGGGCCGACCATTCTGTTGTCGGGTCCACATGCCAGGCCGAGGTCGTCGATGTTGGTGTTGCCGCCGTCGTTCCAGTCGGCGGCGGCGTGGTGGACCTGGGTGCCGTAGATGCCGACGGTGCAGCCGGGTTTGGTGCAGCCGCCGTCGCGCGCTGCGAGCATGAGCCGTTGGGCCGGCGAGGCGATGCGTTTGGTGCGGAACAGGTCCAGGGCGGAGCCGGTGGCGCGGTCGAAGACGGCGAGGCTGTGGTGGGCGTGGGCGCCGAGGCGGATCACATCTTTGATGGGCATGATGGTGCCGCCGCCGGTGACACCGACCCCGGCTCTGCTCTCGAGGTCTTGGAGGGTGGTGCGGATGATGATCGACACCGGAAGCCCGTTGAGGTCGCCCAGGCCGCTCATCAACGCGATCCGCCCGACCACCACCAGCGCGTCGTGCTGGCGTTGAGCCAGGCTGCGGTGATCGTTGTCGATCTGGGCCTGGCTCGGTGTGCCCGAGGTGCACGGTTCGGCATCGTCGGGGTTGCACATTCCGGGGGCGGCGTATTTGGCGAAGATCGCCTCCAGAGTCGCCCACGCCTCGGGGGTCAACTCCCCGCGTACCGGGATGTTCCCGTTGCGTTGTTGTTTACCTGCCGAGAGGCCGCGGGTGCGGGCGCGTTCGGTGTCATCAGGTTCGGGGCCGTCCTGATCGAGCAGGAACAACCGCAGCGCGGCGGTCTCCTTGAGTTCCTTCGGTCCGACCCCGACCGCGACGCGCACCAAATCGACTTCGAACTGCCCACGGGTGGTTGCGTCGACCCATGCCGGCAGGGCCTTGATCGCCTTGCGGAGCACCGTGACGTGTTCGCCGTTGATCAGCCCGCCGGCCCGCGCGGCAGCCACTGCGGGAAGCAGCGGTGACAACGGCTCGCCGGTCAACGCTTGTCGCGGCCCCATCTCGGCGGCTTCGTTGAGTCGGCGGTGGGCCTCGCTCGTCGTGATGCGCCACCGGATCGCCAGCACGTCTTTCCATGACTTGGCGCCGAGTTTCTGCGGCGTGGTCTCAGCCTGCAGCCTGGCCAGAGCGCGGTGGGACTGAGTGGGCAGCTGACAGGTCAGAGTTTCGAGTCCGTCCATGAAATCCAGAAGCCCTGACGCGGTCAGGGCGCCGAGATCACAGTCGGCCACCGCGTCGTACGCAGTCAGCAATGCGCTCATCGCTTCCTGTGCGGCCACCCCGGACATACTTCGAACATACATTCGACCACCGACAAATTCGCCTGGATGTGGCTCCTGAAACCACAGTGACGCAATGGTTTACGGAGAATCGGGCTGGCGGCGGGAGGTCCTGCGTCAGCGGCGATCCGCGGTTCGGCCGGAGCGCGCGCGAATTCGTGAAGACGCACCCCGACCAGCTGAATCACCGCGTTGACGCGGACGTAACAGTCCCGGAACGCGGCCTCCCTACTGTGGGCCGGTCAATGTCCGTCAAGAAATCCGCGGACACCAGCAGTGATAGGAACTCCATTGAGCGGAAATTCAGTACGCCTCCAGGCGATCAACAGCGTCGAGGCGTATGTGCCTCCCCCCATCAGTTTCGATCCAGGCGAGGCCCCCGGCGAGATCTTCGGTGCCAACGTCTTCACGCTGGCCGAGATGCGGCTGCGGCTGCCCAAGTCGGTCTACAAGTCCATGGTCGCGACGATGGAGAAGGGCGCCAAGCTGGACCCGGCGATCGCCGACTCGGTCGCCTCCGTGATGAAGGACTGGGCGCTGTCGAAGGGTGCCACCCACTACGCGCACGTCTTCTACCCGATGACGGGACTGACCGCTGAGAAGCACGACAGCTTCCTCGATCCGGTCGGGGACGGCACCACGCTCGCCGAATTCGCCGGCAAGACCCTGATCCAGGGTGAGCCCGATGCCTCGAGCTTCCCCTCCGGCGGCCTGCGCAGCACCTTCGAGGCCCGCGGCTACACCGGCTGGGATGTCACCAGCCCGGCGTACATCCTGGAGAACCCGAACGGCAATACGCTGTGCATCCCGACGGTGTTCGTCTCGATGACCGGTGAGGCGCTGGACTACAAGACGCCGCTGCTGCGCAGCCAGCAGGCCATGGGCGCTCAGGCGGAGCGCATTCTGAAGTTGTTCGGCCACAAGGATTTTGACAATATCGTGTCGTTCTGCGGTCCCGAGCAGGAGTACTTCCTGGTCGACCGGCACTTCTTCCTGGCCCGTCCGGATCTGATCAACGCCGGCCGCACCCTGTTCGGCTGCAAGCCGCCCAAGGGCCAGGAGTTCGACGACCACTACTTCGGCGCCATCCCCGACCGGGTGCTGGCCTTCATGATGGACACCGAGCGTGAGCTGTTCAAGCTCGGCATCCCGGCCAAGACCCGGCACAACGAGGTCGCCCCCGGGCAGTTCGAGATCGCCCCGATGTTCGAGCGCGCCAACATCGCCGCCGACCATCAGCAACTGCTGATGACCACGTTCAAGACCATCGCCAAGAAGCACGGCATGGAATGTCTGTTCCACGAGAAGCCGTTCGCGGGAGTCAACGGATCGGGCAAGCACGTCAACTTCTCGCTCGGCAACGCGCAGTTCGGCAGCCTTCTGGTGCCCGGTGACACCCCGCACGAGAACGCCCAGTTCCTGGTCTTCTGCGCGGCCGTCATCCGCGCCGTGCACAAGTTCTCCGGTCTGCTGCGGGTGTCGGTGGCCTCGGCCACCAACGACCACCGGCTCGGCGCCAACGAGGCCCCGCCGGCCATCATCTCGATCTTCCTCGGCGACCAGCTCGCCGACGTGTTCGAGCAGATCGCCAAGGGTGCTGCGACGTCGTCCAAGGGCAAGGGCAGCATGATGATCGGTGTCGACACACTTCCGGTGCTGCCGACCGACCCGGGCGACCGCAACCGGACCAGCCCGTTCGCGTTCACCGGCAATCGCTTCGAGTTCCGCGCGCCGGGATCCGGGCAGACCATCAACGTGCCGATGATCATCCTGAACACGATCATGGCCGATTCGCTCGACTACATGGCCACGGTGCTGGAAAAGGCCGTCGGCGACGGCGACGACTTCGACATGGCCGTGCAGAAGCTGCTCACCGAGATCATCACCGAGCACGGCGCCGTGGTGTTCAACGGAGACGGTTACTCGGAGAACTGGCAGATCGAAGCAGCCGAACGCGGCCTGCCGAACCTCAAGACCACCATCGACTGCATCCCGGAGCTGGTGAAGCCCGAAGCGGTCGAGGTGTTCGAGAAGTACGGCGTCTTCAGCGCGCGCGAGCTGGAGAGCCGCGTCGAGGTCCGCTACGAGATGTACGCGTTGACGGTGGCCGTCGAGGCCAAGCTGACGCTGGAGGTGGGGTCCACCGTGGTTCTGCCTGCGGCGGTCCGCTACCAGACCGAGCTGGCTCAGAACGTGGCGACGTTGAAGGCGGCCGGCCTGGAGCCGGACATGACGCTGCTGTCGACGGTGTCCGCGCCGATCGCAGACCTGACGGCGGCGCTGTCGGCGCTCAAGACGGCGATGGGTGTGCACGGTGGCGACTCGGCGGGCGAGGAAGCTGCCCACGCGCAGAGTTTGCTGCCGTTGATGGAGGCAGTGCGTGAGGCGGCCGACACGCTGGAAGGTGTTGTCGCCGACGACCTGTGGCCGCTGCCGACCTACCAGGAGATGCTCTACATCCTCTGACGCAGTCCCGCGAGCGTGCGTGTTGTGTACACATGCGCACGCTCGCGGTCGGCGACCGCGGCGTGAGCGTCAGTCCGGGTCGACGATCTGCACGACGCCGCCGGTCACGCCGGCGATGAACAGCCGCCCCGTCGTCGCGTCCACGCCCACGGTGTAGGGGTTCTGCACGGTCGGGATCCGCTGGACCTCACGAGGCATCGGGTCGGTCATGTCGTACCCGATGACTTCGTTGATCCCCGACGAAGCCACCCAGAGCCGGTCCCTGGTGGGGTCGTAGGTGATGCCGTAAGGCCCTCCAGCCTGCGCGATTTCAGCGATCTGACGCGGCTCGGTGTCGAAGACCCTGATGGCGTCGCCGCGGGTGTCGGTGGCGATCATCCGGCCATGCCTGTCGGCGACGAGGTGCGTCGGACCCTCACCGGCCGGCGTCGCGCCGACGATGGTCAGGTCGTCGCTGTCATAGATGGTCAGGTCGTTCTTTCGGACGTCGATCAGTCCCATCGCCGAGCCGACCGGAGCCAGGCCCGCCGGCTGCACGCTGTCGGTGAATACCTTGACGATCTCCTCACCACGGACTGCGGAGACGGTGCCACCCAGTTCGTTGGCGACGAACACGGTGCCGTTGGGGGCTTGTGAAGCGTCATGGGGAAAAGTTCCTGTGAGGATCTGTGATTCCGAGCCTCCGCCCGGCAGTTCCACTCGCACCAGCGCATCGGCACTTTCCACCGGGACCAGCACCGGGCCGCCAGGTGCGGCGAGTTGCAGGTGACGGACGAAGCCCGGCAGAGCGGTACGTCCGGTGATCTCGCCGGTGTCCGCGTTGATCAGGACGAGTTCGTCGGGGTCGCGTTTGGCCACGGCGACGGTGCGGGTCACCGGGTCGACGACGATGCCTTCAGGTGACGCACCGACAGGCACGATCCGACCCGGTATCTGCCCGTTCTGCGGCGGCGCCTGCTGCGGCTCGGCCGGCGGCGGCAGATCGTCGGCGGGTGGGCGGCTGCCCTCGGTCGGCACTCCGGACGGCAGGAGTCCCGTCGTGGTCGGTGTTGTTGCGGCGGCCGTCGGCGACGATTCCGGGGGATCGGAGCTGCTGTCTTGGCTGCCGCAGCCGGCGACGACAAGGATCAGGGTGAGGAGCAGCATCCTGAGAGTCATGTACCGGGTTTACCCCTGCCGTCGCTATCAAGACCCACTCGGCTCGGGCCGTCAGAATTCGGACATCACGGTCGGGTGCGGCGACGCGTGGTGGCGGCCTCCTCGTGGTGGGTGATGTAGCGCACAATCGGAGCATGCAACTGAATGGCTACGAGGTGCCGCAGGTGGGCGTCAACGCGGTGCCGGGACTTGTCGGAGTGCTGAGCTGGGCGGAAGCCAATGCCCGCCGCACCGCTCGCCGCGCCGGGGCGTTGGCGTCGCTGATAGATCGGGCCGGCTCGACGCTCGACGACATCGCCGAGCTCCGTCACTCCGCCAAGATCATCGCCGACAGTCTGTCTGAGCTGAGCGACAGCGCGGCGGGCATCGACCGCAACGCGGGAATGATCGCCGAGGAGATCTCCGGCCTGAGCGTGGCGGCGCAGGGCATCGACACGCACGCCGAGAAGCTGTCCACGGGCATCGACGAACTCGTGGCGATCCTGCCCACTTTGCACCGACTGACCCAGATCGTTGATCCCCTCGACAACACGGTCGTCCGGCTCGGCCGATTCGTCGATCGCCTGCCGGGCTCCGGTCGACGCCGAACACCCTCGGCCGACTGAAGGGCCGAGTTGCGCTCCGCCGGAGCACGGACGAAGGCCTGCGGCTAGAGAACCTTCCGTGCGGTGTCGGCGGCCCGCTGCAGTGCCTCGGCCACCGGCAGCTCGCGGAAGGACTCCGACAGGATCTCCACACCCCATGGTCCGTCGAAGTTGTTGTTGCGCAACACCTCGATCAACCCGGCGAGGTCGAAGCAGCCGTCACCGCACAGCAATCTGCGTTGCACTGTGTCCTCGAAGAGTGTGCCGACGATCTCGGGTGCGGCGTCATCGAGCTCCACGCCGAAGACCATCTGTGGCTGCAGGACGGCGTCGAGCTCGGACAGCGAGGTGCCCGCGCGGAAGACATGCCACGCGTCGACCAGTAGGCCGACCGCGGAATGCCTGGCAGCAGCGACGATTTCGGCTCCCATGGGCACCGTGGCGATGATCGAGAAGGGCATGGTTTCGAGCGCGATCCGCGTACCATGGGCGACAGCCTGATCGGCGAGCTCACACAACGGCGCCACCAGAGTTTCCAGGTGCGTTGTGCGGGGACCCCTGTCCGAGCCGATCTTGATGAACGCGGGCTCGAGGACGTCGGCGGCGTCGAACAGCAGGTCGCGGACGGCATAGCTGTTGCCGGCGTCGCCTCTCGGGATCCACCAGCGTTCGATCAGCTCGATCTCGACGTGGATCAATCCGTGATCGGCCAGCAGATCGCGCAGACCTGTGAAGCCCATGGAGTCCCGGATGACGGCGAGGTCATCGGCGATCAGGCCCATGCCGCAGTAGCCCGCGTCCGCCACCGCGGCGACCCGTTCGGCGATCGGTACCGAACTCACCGAAGGCGGGTGCATCGGAGAGGTGTCACCGGCGCTGGTCCATGCCGTGGCCACGAGACCGGACACGGGCCACTCCTCTCGATGCGCGTGCTAGGCGTTTTGGGGGAATCCGAGTTCGATGCCGCCGTGGCTGGGGTCGAGCCAGCGGCTGGTGATGGCTTTTTGGCGGGTGAAGAACTGCACGCCGTCGGTGCCGTGGGCGTGGCTGTCGCCGAACAGGGAGGCTTTCCAGCCGCCGAAGCTGTAGTAGGCCATGGGGACGGGGATGGGGACGTTGATGCCGATCATGCCGACCTGGACTTCGTTCTGGAAGCGTCGGGCGGCGCCGCCGTCGTTGGTGAAGATGGCGGTGCCGTTGCCGTAGGGGTTGGAGTTCACCAAATCCATGGCCTCGTCGTAGGTGTCGACGCGTAGGACCGAGAGGACGGGGCCGAAGATTTCGTCGGTGTAGACGCTCATCTCGGGGGTGACGTTGTCCAGCAGCGTGGGGCCGAGCCAGAAACCCTCAGCGCCGCCGTTGGCTTGGACGGTGCGGCCGTCAACCACGACCTTGGCGCCGTCGGCTTCGCCGGCGTCGATGTAGGAGGCCACCTTGTCGCGGTGGA
>NZ_JBAUJR010000231.1:0-2853 GCF_049683935.1 Mycobacterium sp.
GTGCAACGCAAACGCCAGCGGAGCGTTGCGCGAGCCCGGGCACAGCACCACGTCGCGAACCCCGCCGCGGATCAGTTCGTCGACGACCACGCGGGCCTGCGCCGTCGAAGGGTTCATCACTACAGACTATCGGCGAAGAAATTCAGGATCGCGGTGTTGACGACCTCGGGCTTCTCGATGAAGCCGAGGTGACCGGTGCCGGGGATCTCCAGGAACTGCCCGTTGGGCATCGCGTTGGCGACCTCGCGGCCGAGGTAGGACGGCAGCACGACGTCGTCGGCGAAACCGATGACCAACGTCGGCGTGGTCACGTTCTGGTAGGCGCTCAGCCTGCTGCCGTTCGGGCCGATCGACAGCTGTGTCTTCATGCCCGGTGTCGGCTTCTGCGGCCACATCGTGAACATCTCGATCCAGTCCCGCACCACGTTGTCGTCGTTCAAGGTCTTCGGCGAAAAGCTCTCCAGCAGGCGCACTTTCGCCTCGAACTCGACGGGCAACTGCAGGCCGGACTCGGCCAGCGCGAGTTCACCGGTGAAGAAGAAGTCGCGGGTGCGGTCATGGCGGCCGCGGGTGGCCATCAACACTGCCGAGCGGACCAGCTCGGGCCGGGCCACCATCAGTTCCTGGGCGATGTAGGAGCCCATGGAGAGTCCGACCAGGCGGGCGGGGGCCAGCCCGAGTTCCTCGATGAGGTCGGCGACGTCACCGACCATGGTTTCGGTGGTGAAGCCCTCGGCGTTCTCGGTGGCGCCGATGCCGCGGTTGTCGAAGGTCACACAGCGGTAACCGGAACGGGTGAACACCGGTACCTGGTGCAGGTGCCAGGTGCGTCCGGCGCCCCCACGGCCTGCGATGAACACCACCGGGTCGCCGGAGCCGCGATCGTCGTAAGCCAAATTCACCCCGACGACGGTACTTCGATTGCCATTGAGACTGCACCAGGGGTGCTGAATCGCCGGAAACCTCCGCCGTCAGCGCAGCCTCAACGGGGTGCGGGTCGCTTGGCACGCCGCGACCGCACCGCGCGAAGGGCGGCGTCCCACAGCAGGCCGGTGCTGGCGGCCAGCGCGGCGGGTTTGGCCATCTCCTTGCCCATCATCGCGGTGGCCAGCGCTTTGGTGCTCGCCGACGCCTTGGACATGTGCCCGCAGTCGAACGGTGGCTGCGGGTCGTACTCCATCGACAGCTGGATGGCCTTGGCCTTGGCCTCGCCGCCGATGCGGCCCGCGAGCCACAGCCCGAGGTCGATGCCGGCCGACACGCCGGCGCAAGTGACGATCTTGTCGCCGGCGGGCACGATCCGCTCATCACCCACCGGTTGCGCCCCGAACGTGCGCAGCACCGGCAGCGCCGCCCAGTGCGACGTCGCCCGCTTGCCGTCCAGCAAGCCAGCGGCCGCGAGGATCACCGATCCCGAGCACACCGACGTCGTCCACGTCGATGTCCGATGAGCGCGCCGCACCCAGTCGAGCACCTTCTCGTCGCGGGCGTGTTCCATCGTGGCGAACCCGCCGGGGATCAGAACGATGTCGGGAGAGGGCGTTTCGTCGAAGGAGTGGGTGGCGCCGATCAGCAGCACCGCCGAGTCCGCGGCGATCGGCCCCGTCTCGTGCCAGACGAAGCGGACCTCGGTGTCGGGCAGCCAGCGTAGGCTCTCGTAGGGACCGATGAAGTCCAGCGCGGTGTAACCCGGGTACAACATGATGGCGACCTGCATGGTCGATCTCCTTCTGGTGTCAGGCGAATGTCTTGCGGTACTGGTCCGGCGAGATTCCCAGGCGTCGAACGAAGTTGCGGCGCAACGTCTCCGCCGAGCCGAAGCCGCAGCGCGCGGCGATCACCGTCACGGTGTCGTCGCTCTCCTCGAGTTGGCGGCGGGCCGCTTCGGTGCGGATCCGTTCGACATAGGCACCGGGGGCCTCGCCGACCTCGTCGGTGAACACCCGGGTGAAGTGCCGCGGACTCATCGACGCGCGACTCGCCAGTTCGGCGACGCTGTGTGCGCCGCCGGGTTCGGACTCGATCGCTTCCTGGACATCGCGGATCGGAGTCCGCCGGGCACGCGGCATCCAGACCGGTGCGGCGAACTGCGTCTGGCCGCCCGGACGTCGTAGATACATCACCAGGTAGCGGGCGACGGTCTGCGCGGCCTCGGTGCCGTAGTCGTCCTCGACCAGTGACAAGGCAAGGTCGATGCCGGCGGTCACCCCCGCAGCGGTCCAGACCTGCTGCGAGCTTCGGACAAAAATCGGATCGGGATCGACTGTGACAGAGGGGAATTCGGAGGCCATGTGAGGGGCGAAGGCCCAGTGCGTGGTGGCCACGCAGCCGTCGAGCAGGCCGGCCTGGGCGGCCAGCACCGCTCCGGTGCAGACGCTCACCACCCGGCGGGCGTGCGCGGCCGTCGCGGCAATCCAATCGATCAGCACCGGGTCGCGGCGCGCCATATCCGTGCCGAACCCGCCGGGGAGCACCACCGTGTCGACGGGTTCGCCGGCGTCGGGCAGTGGATCGGCGACCAGTGTGAGTCCGGTGCCGGTGCTGACCGCAGCGCCGTCGACCGAGACCACGCGGACGGCGTAACCGTCGCCCGCGCCGCGGGTGGCGACGTACATCGACGCGCCGGTGAACACCTCGAACGGGCCCACGATGTCGAGTGCCTGCACTCCCTCGAAGCCGAGGATCAACACGGTGCGGGGCATGGACCCAGTGTTCGCCGTTGCACCGATGGCGTCTAGGCCATGGATCCCACAGATCAGGACAACAGCGGGAAGCAGGCCGCGACGCGGTCGATCCACCACTGCCTGCGATCGGACGCAGCCGCGAGCGCGGCCAGGCGCGCCGGGTCAGGCG
>NZ_JBAUJR010000232.1:0-4809 GCF_049683935.1 Mycobacterium sp.
CTGGGCCGACCGGCGCATCCCGATGTCGTGATCGTCGACCCCGAGTCCCTGGAGCGCCGTCCTGCAGCGATTCTTGATGCGCAGGGACGGGTGCTCAACCCTGACGACAGCATCGGGGAGATCGTCGATCGGCGAGGCGCCCGCGATTTCGAGGGCTACTACCGCAACGACGCCGCGGACGCCGAACGGGTGCGCAACGGTTGGTACTGGTCTGGCGATCTCGGCTACCTCGACTCAGAGGGCTTCCTGTACTTCGCCGGCAGGCGCGGCGACTGGATCCGGGTGGACGGCGAGAACACCTCGGCGCTGACCGTCGAACGTGTCGTCCGGCGCCACCCCGAGGTGATCACCGCCGGGGTCTACGGTGTCCCGGACCCGCGGTCAGGCGATCAGGTGATGGCCGCCGTCGAGGTCGCCGACCCGGCAGCATTCGACGTCGAGCATTTTGCAGCGTTCCTCGAGGCTCAGGATGATCTGGGCGCCAAGGGGATTCCCCGTTTCCTCCGGGTGTCGGCCGATTTGCCGGCCACCGGATCCAACAAGGTGCTCAAACGTGATCTGCAGGCCCAGTGCTGGCACACCGACGAGCCGGTGTACCACTGGGTGGGTCGCGGGCGACCGCAGTACCGACGGATGACCGACGAGGACCGCCGCGCCCTGGACGCGGAGTTCGCCGAGTATGGAAGGAGGCCCCATGCCTGATTGGGACGAGGTGACCGATGTGCTGGTCGCCGGGTCCGGCGCGGGCGGGGCCACCGGGGCCTACACCGCCGCGCGGGAGGGACTCGAGGTGATCCTGGTGGAGGCCACCGAGAAGTTCGGCGGCACCACTGCGTATTCGGGCGGCGGCGGAATGTGGTTCCCCTGCAACCCGGTGCTGCTGCGCGCAGGCACCGACGACAGCATCGACGATGCGCTCGAGTACTACACCTCGGTGGTCGGCGACCGTACGCCACGCGCCCTTCAGGAAACCTACGTACGCAGCGGCGCCCCACTGATCGAGTATCTCGAATCCGATGAGCTGCTGAAGTTCACGCTGTTGCCGTGGCCCGACTATTTCGGCAAGGCCCCGAAGGCACGCGCCGACGGGATGCGGCACATCGCCGCCAAAGCCCTCAGGGTGTCGGCCGCTCCCGATCTTGCCGAACTGATCCGCGGCCCGCTGGACTCCGACCGCCTCGGGCATCCACAACCTCAGGACTATTTTGTCGGCGGCCGCGCGCTGATCGCCCGATTCCTGGCCGCGACCCGGCGGTATCCGCACACCTCGGCCCGGTTGAACACCGCATTGACCGAGTTGGTCGTCTCCGACGGTGCGGTCGTCGGGGCCGTTGTCGAGACGGCCGGGCAGCGCCGCAGGATCGGCGCACGCCGCGGTGTCCTGCTGGCCGCCGGCGGCTTTGAGCACAACGACGAGATGCGCGCGAGGTTCGGCGTTCCGGGTGTTTCGCGAGACACCATGGGGCCGTGGGGGAATCAGGGCCTCGCCCACCTCGCCGCGATGGCTGCGGGTGCTGACACCGACCTGATGGACCAGGCATGGTGGTCGCCGGGCCTGACGCACCCGGACGGGACGTCGGCGTTCGCCCTGTGGTTCACCGGCGGGATCTTCGTCGACGACGATGGGAAACGGTTCGTCAACGAATCGGCGGCCTACGATCGTCTCGGCCGGGCGGTGCTGGCGGCGATGGCCGACGGACGGGTGACGCTGCCGTACTGGATGGTCTACGACGACAGTGGCGATGGAGCGGGTGTTGTCCCTCCGGTGAAAGCCACCAACGTTTCGATGGTGGAACCGGAGAAGTACGTCGCCGCCGGTCTGTGGCGCACGGCCGACACGCTCGAAGAACTCGCCGTCGAGATCGGCGTGCCACCGCAGAACCTCGTGGACACGGTGGCGCGGTTCAACGATGCTGTCCGGCGCGGTAGCGACGAGGATTTCGGCCGCGGCGACGAACCCTACGACCGCGCCTTCTC
The DNA here is from genome assembly GCF_049683935.1 of Mycobacterium sp. GTDB lineage: Bacteria > Actinomycetota > Actinomycetes > Mycobacteriales > Mycobacteriaceae > Mycobacterium. Next base: position 1,978 of record NZ_JBAUJR010000232.1, read on the forward strand.
CGGGGGTGCGCCACCGCTGTACCCGATCGACGAGGGCCCGTTCCACGCCGCCGCGTTCGGCGTCTCGGATCTGGGCACCAAAGGTGGCCTGCGCACCGATACCGCCGCGCGGGTGCTCGATTCGGCGGACAATGTGATCGCCGGACTCTATGCGGCCGGCAACACGATGGCGGCACCCAGCGGAACCGTCTATCCCGGCGGGGGCAACCCGATCGGCACGAGCATGGTCTTCAGCCACCTGGCCGTGCTGAACATGGCAGAAGGAGCACACCGTGAATAGAGCAGCGCCCGAGTCCGTGCGGGAGATCGACACCGGCGCCGCGATGACGCGCTTCGCCCGCGGCTGGCACTGCCTCGGGCTGGCCGACACCTTCCGGGACGGTCAACCGCACGGCATCAACGCGTTCGACACCAAGCTGGTCGTCTTCGCCGACTCCGACGGCGCCCTGAAGGTTCTTGACGGGTACTGCCGGCACATGGGCGGCGATCTGTCCCAGGGCTCTGTCAAGGGTGACCAGTTGGCGTGCCCGTTCCACGACTGGCGCTGGGGTGGCGACGGCAAGTGCACCCTGGTTCCCTATGCCAAGCGCACCCCGCGCCTGGCACGCACCAGGGCGTGGTTGACCACCGAGGTGAACGGCCAGTTGCTGGTCTGGCATGATCCCGAGGGCTCCACTCCCCCAGCGGAACTGACCCCGCCGACGATCGAGGGATTCGACGAAGGCCGGTGGTCGCCGTGGCAGTGGAGCTCGATCCTCATCGAGGGTTCGCACTGCCGCGAGATCGTCGACAACAACGTCGACATGGCGCACTTCTTCTACATCCACAAGGCCTACCCGACGTACTTCAAGAACGTCATCGAGGGCCACACCGCGAGCCAGTTCATGGAGTCCAAGCCGCGGCCCGACTTCACTCCCAACTTCGACAAGCTCTGGGAAGGAACCCATCTGCGGTCGGAGGCGACCTATTTCGGACCGGCCTACATGATCAACTGGCTGCACAACGATCTCGCTCCGGGGTTCACCGTCGAGGTGGCTCTGATCAACTGCCACTATCCGGTCAGCCACAACTCGTTCGTGCTGCAGTGGGGCGTCGCCGTCCAGGAGATGCCCGGGCTGCCCGCCGACAAGGCCGCCAAGCTCGCCGCGACGATGAACCGCAGCTTCGGCGAAGGTTTCCTCGACGACGTCGAGATCTGGAAGAACAAGACCCGCATCGACAACCCGTTGCTCACCGAGGAGGACGGGCCGGTCTACCAGCACCGCCGGTGGTACGAGCAGTTCTATGTCGACGCCGCCGATGTCACCGCCGACATGACCGACCGCTTCGAGCAGGAGGTCGACACCACCCACGCCAACGATCTGTGGCAGCAGGAGGTCGCCGAGAACCTGGCGGCCCGCAGCCCAAGTTGAGTACAAGTACCCATACAGCAAATTCCTGATCTTGATCTAGGCTTCGCTGAATACCCGAATGTCATCCCGACAGGAGTTCAGCCATGAAGCTCTCGGCCGTCACTCGGACCGCCGCGCTCGCCACAGCGCTGGCCGTCCTCGCCACGGGCTGCGGTTCGACCACCACGACCGGTTCGGGCACCACGGCATCGGAGTCGTCGGAGACCTCCACGTCCGAGACGACCACCACCAGTGCGGCGGCCGCACCGTCGACCGCCAGGATCGCCCCGCGGGAGGAGGCCCCGGAAGGTCCGGCCCCGACGATCGCCGACTACATCGTCGCGAATGGCATCCAGGAGACCCCGGTCAGTCCGGGCGATCCGAACGCACCGTTCATCGATCTGCCCTTCCCGGAAGGCTGGCAGGACGCCGGTCCCGAGACGCCCGAGTGGGCCTACGGCGCCATCTATTACGACGGTCCCGGGGCCGAGGAGTACACGCCGAGCATCGTCGCGCTGGTGTCCAGGCTCGATGGCGATGTGGATCCGCAGGCGATCCTCGACCATGCGCCGGGTGAATTGACCAACCTGCCCGGCTGGAGTCCGATGAGCAACGGCCGGGAGAGCACACTCAGCGGCTTCCCGGCGTTCCAACTCGGCGGCACCTGGGAGCAGGACGGCCTGGCGAAGATCATCGCGCAGAAGACCGTCGTGATCCCGGGCAGCGACGCCGTGTACGTGTTACAGCTCAACGCCGACGGGCTGGAGAGTCAGATGGACATCGTCGCCACCGCGACGAACATCATCGACGACGACACCGTCATCACGCCCTGAGCGGACGGCCGGTCAGCCGGCGAGCGACCCGACCACCGCGTCGATCAGATGCGGCCCCGGCTCGGTCAATGCTTCGATGAGCGCGGCCGCCAACTCATCAGCGGTGGTGGCCCGCCGGGCGGGAACGCCCATGCCTTGCGCGATCTTGACGAAATCCATTGCCGGGCCACCGAGGTCGAGGAGTTCCAACGCCCGGGGACCCGGCGGTTGCGCGCTCACCGCACCGACACGCTGCAACTCGATCCGCAGGATGTCGTAGGCGCCGTTGTTGAAGATCACCGTCGTGACGTCGAGATTCTCCCGGGCCTGGGTCCACAACCCGGCGATGGTGTACATCGCCGAACCGTCGGCCTGCAGCGACAGCACCGGCCGGTCCGGAGCGGCGATCGCGGCACCGACTGCCGCGGGGATCCCGTAGCCGATCGCGCCACCGGTCAGCGTCAACACGTCATGGGCCGGCGCACCCGCCGTCGATGTCGCGAGTCCCACGCCGCCGGTGTTGGATTCGTCGACGATGATCGCGGCCTCGGGCAGCAGCGCGCCGATCACCGCTGCGGCGGCGAATGCGTTGAGGTCGCCGGTCGGCCGGTCTGGCCGCACCGAGGGAG
>NZ_JBAUJR010000233.1:0-4715 GCF_049683935.1 Mycobacterium sp.
CGCCACGGGAGCGCGGCCGCGGAACCTTGCGGCGCCGGGACGGCATCCACCTCGCCGGCGCGGCCGAAAAGATAGCCGGCCAACGCCGCGGACCGGACTCCGTCACCGAGTGCATGGCAGATCTGCACGACGGCCACGGTGGCGCCGCGGGCGCCGGGAAGGCCGTCGATATCCGGGAACACGTGCACTCGCCAGGTCATCTCCCGCGGATCGAGCTGCCGGTCAACCAGATTCGTCACCGCGGTCAGACAGGCCGCCCAGGTGCGGTCAGCCAACTCGTGGACGACGAACTGGTCCTCACCGATCCTGCGGGGCACCCACGCCGGGTAGGTCCAGAAGCCGGTTTCGGCGATGCGCAGCCCCAGTTCGGCACAACCCCGCGCCCGATCCGCCACCACCTCGACAGCGTGATCGGTCTCGGCCGACCCCGGCCCGAAGGCGTAGAGCAGGAACTGGTCGCTGGGGACCGCAGCGGACATCCAGTAGGTCTGCGCATCGATCGCGGCGAGTCGGCGCACCGTCATCGACGCGCGAACCTATACGGGGTCGAACTGCGAGATGAGCCAGCGATTGTCGACCTTGTCCAGCGTGACCCGCACGCTGGACGCCGTATCCGTGGGCGGGTCCTGGCCGACGCTGACGGTCTGGTTGACGAACACCAGCACAACCGCCTCGGTCGGGGACGCCGACACCGACGCCGCGGCCGGCACCGAGGCGACGGCGGAGATCTGCCGCTGCTGCGCACCGGGAATCACCACGTCGTTGGTCAGCGCGGTGTAGGAGTCGCGGAACTCTCCGGTCAGCAGCTCGCGCGCATCCCCGAGCTGCTGCTCCACCGTGTCGGGTGCATACGACAGCAGCGCGATGGTGATGTCCCGTGCCGCCTGCACCGAGGTCGAGGCCGCCAGGTCAGCGCTGCGGACCGAGTTGTCCCGCCACTTCAGGTATCCGGCGCCCAGAGCGAGGACCAGAGCCAGTGCGGGCAGCAGCCCGAAGGCGACCACTCGCGACCACTGGATGCCGCGCTTGGGCGCATCCGGTTCGGCCTCGGGTTGGTCGACGTCGTCGGGCCCGACCTCGGTGGCTTCCTCGGCAGTGGCCGCGTCGGCCGTGTCTTCGCTGTCGGACTCTGTGGTCTTCTCCGCGGTGTCCTCGGCAGTGTCATCGACCTCGGTCTCAGTGCCCACAGCCGTGTTGTCCTTCTCCAAGCTCACAGTCGCCTTGTCCTCGTTGTCCTTGCTCACGGGACGAACTCCACATTGGACACCTTGGCTTCGTCACCGATCTTCTCCACCAGGATCCGCATCCGCCACGCCCGCGGTTCCTGCTCGGGCGCACCGGCGTTCGACGTCCGCACCGTGACCGCGACCAGTACCTGCGCCTCGTTGTCGCTCTCGGATTCGATGCCCGCCTCGGCGATGGTGCCGACCGACTTCGATTGCGCCTGCTTGACGACCTCCACGAACGGCTGGGCACGCTGCTGGAAGTCGTCGTAGAACGTGCCGGTCGCGGAGTCCAGAATGCGCTGGACATCGGCCTCGGCGTTCTCGAAGTCGATGCTGGTGAGATTCAACGCGCCCTGCCGTCCCACCTGAAGGAACAGCGCGCTCTCTGCCGCGGCCTGGTGCGATTCGTACGCCCGGAATCCCAGCCAGCCGGTCAGCCCTGCCAAGGCCAGAACGCCGGCGAGGCCACCGATGAGGGCGAGCTTGACGTGCGAGATCGGGGTGCGCAGGGGAGCTTCGTCAGCCTCGGCTTCGTAGTCCTCGGCTTCGGTGTCCACTACGTCGGTGTCCACTACGTCGGTGTCCACTACGCCGGTGCCCTCGGCTTCGTCCCCGGCGTCCGACTCGCCCGCGTCGGTCTCGTCGGCAGCCGTCACCTCAACCGCTGACTCCTCGACGGCTGTGGACTCTGGTTCCACGGCGCCGGACTCGTCCACCCCGGCTTCATGGTTCGGCTCCGAGGTCTGCTTGCTCAATTCCCCGTCGGGGGCAGCATCATCGACTGCCATGTTTGCTCCTCTTCGGCACTGCGGGCCAGGTTGGACTGTGTGTACACATGTCCGTCCGGTCCAACGTACGTGCCGCTCGCCGGGTCGTATTCGGCGGCTGCGATCGGAGGCGGCGCCGGAGCCGCTGGCGGAAGCGCCTCTGCAGGTGGTGACCCCGGCCGTAGCTGCGGAACGGCCTGGCCGGAGATCGTCGCGTTGGGGTCGCCCTTCCAGTTGTACCCGTCGTTGAGCGGTACGTAGTTCTCATCGCTCTCGCACATCTTCGCGGTCGGCGCGCGTTTGCCGGGCCTCGTGACGCACGGGATGTTGCGGGCACCTCGAACGTTGAAGGCACCGTCCTGCGGCACGCGGCAGTACACATCGCCCGCCGGGCGGTCGGGATAGTCCTCGAACGTCGGCGCCCGCTGCTGCTGGGCGGGCAGGAAGCCGGTGCTGCACGGCGGCGGAATGTTGAGGTTCAGATTCAAGGTCAGGTAGTCACCCATGTAGTCCTGTTTGGTCCCGTTCTTGGCCACGCCCACACCCTGGGTCACCGCGGTGCCCTGCGGGAGCAGCACCAGCAGTTGCTCGAGGTTGGGCTGGTAGGTGACGGCGACCTCACCGACGCTCACCAGGTTGGCCAGCACGATCGGCAGTGTGGGTTGGAGCTGGTCGAACAGCGCCCGCACCTCTTCGGCGGCGCCGGGACCCGTGCTGAGCAGGCCCGACACCGACGCGTCCTCGTTCCGCAGCTGCCCGGTGACGTTCGCCAGGTTCGCCGCCCACGCCTGGATCGAGCCAGAGGTGTCGATCTGGGAGTCCAGGATCGGGCGGACATCGTCGATCACCGTCGTCAGCGAATCGAGGTCCGCCCTGGCGTCGATCGCCAATTGTGTGGAACCGCTGACCAACCGCCGCAACTCCGGACCGAGCCCGCCGACCGCGAGGTACGCCTCGTCGACCACTGTGCGGAGGTTGTCCTGCGGAATGGCCTGCAAGCCAGTATTGGTGAGCTCGAGCACGGTGTTCACATCGACGGGCACCGACGAGCGGTCCCGTGGGATCACGTCGCCGTCGCGCAACTCCGGGCCGTCGCCGCTCTGCGGCAGAAGCTGGACGAACTGCTCGCCGACCGCCGACTGGCTGCGCACCTCGGCGATCAGGTCGGCGGGGATCGGGACGTCGGAATTGAGCGAAAGATTGGCCTCCACACCGGATTCGGTGAGTTCGACGCTGTCCACGATGCCGACCTGCGATCCCCGGTAGGTGACGTTGCTGCGCTCATAGAGCCCGCCGGTCTCAGGCAGCTCGAGGGTCACCCGGTACTGGCCGATGCCCATCAGCGCCGGCAGCCTCATGTACCCGAAGAGCATGATTCCCAGCGCTGTCACGGCGATCACGGAGAAGATCGCCAGCTGGATCAGCATCTGTCTTGTCACACGCATGTCATGGCCCCTGATCCCAGCGGTACGGCGCGAGCAACGGGTTCCCCTGGGTGGTCCCCGGCGACTTCCACGCCACCGAGGGCGAGTTGGGCGTGGTGCAGGGGCTGGGCATCTGGCCGATGGTTCGGCCCCACTGCAGTTCCAACCACGTCAGGTCGCACTCCCACCGGGTTCCGGTGAAGAACCCGGCGTCGATCCGACTCAGCGTCAGGTCGACGATCAGCGACAGGTTGGCGTAGTCACCGCGCAGCCAGTTGGTCAGCGTCTCCTTCGGGAACGGGAACGTCGGCAGGAAGCTCAGTGACCTCGTGAGCGCAGGGCCGGCATCGGCCAGCGACTGCAGCACCGGGCCGAGATCCTTGAGTTCCTGCACCAGCGATTCCCGGGTCTGATTGACCGAGTCCGCCGCCAGCGCGCTGAACCTGCCGAGCTGCACCAGCGTCTCGGAGAGGGCATCACGTTGGTCGCGCAGTACGGACAGCGCATCGGGGATCGTCTGCAGCGCCCGGTCCAGCACCGGCTTCTGTTCGGCGATCTGCCCGACCAGGCTGTCGAGGCTCTCCGCGGTGTCGATGATGTCGTTCTTCTGATCGTCGAGGTGCCCGATCGCAATGTCGAGTTGCTCGATCAGGCTGCGCAGGTCGTTCTCACGCCCGGTGAAGGCGACGCTGAGCGCCTCGGTGATGTCCTGGATGTTGCCGAGACCACCACCGTTGAGCAGCAGCGCAACCGCGGCCAGCGCCTGCTCGGTGGTGGGGAACGCACCCGAGGAGGCGAGCGGGATCAGCGCGCCGCCGTCGAGGCGGCCTTCCGGAGGCTCGTCGGCGGGCGCCGCCAGCTCGATGTGCTGTGAGCCCAGCAGGCTGGTCTGGCCGATCTTGGCGGTTGCGTTGGCGGGCAACACGACATCACCATCCAGCGACATCGTCACCAGTGCGTTCCAGCCCTGACGCTCGATCTCGGTGACGGTGCCCACGTTGACGTCGCCGACGCGGACCCGGGAGTTGCGTTCGACGTTGTCCACGTCGGGCATCTGCGCCTGGATCGTGAACGACCCCGGTCCCATGCCTTCGACGCCCGGCAGGGGAATCGAGTTCAGGCCGCGCCACCCACATCCCGAGCTGACCAGTGTCAGAGCGAGCAGCGTGACACCGACACCGGCGCGGACCCGCATCGTGGGCGTCATGAGCCTGCCCCCGCCGGCACCATCAACCCGTGCAGTCCGTCGTTCGGGATGGTTGTCATCGGCATCTCGGCGGCGAGGGCCGGAGCATCGG
>NZ_JBAUJR010000234.1:0-41023 GCF_049683935.1 Mycobacterium sp.
GCGCGGCTGTGCTGCTCGCCGACGACACGACCGAAAAACGCGCGCTGCTGGGGCGACTCGCCGAGGGTGCATCGGCAGCCGTGGTCGGACCCGGTGGCAACCGCCTCCGCGCGACACGATCCGGCACCGGCTGGACCGTCCGTGGCGAATCGCCGGCCATCCTGGGGATCTGCTCGGCGCAGGTGATCCTGGTTGCCGCCAACGCTGATCACGGCACTGTGTGGTTCGCCCTCGAGCCTTCTCATCCCGGGGTGGGCATCGAGGTGCTCAACAGCACCGACAAGACCACCGACGTGGGGGTGCTGCGGCTGAGCGACTATGTGTGCGAATCAGATTCGCTTCTGAACGGCATCGATGACGAACGCGCACACTGCTTGACGGTGGCCCTGACCGCCAGTGCCGCATCCGGCGCCATCCGGTGGTGTGTCGACGCCGTCACCGACCACCTGCGCACCCGCGAACAGTTCGGTAAGCCGATCGGCACGTTCCAGGCACTGCAGCACCAGGCGGCGATGCTGCTGGTGAACAGTGAGCTGGCGACCTCGTCGGCGTGGGATGCCGTCAGGTCGGCGTCGGAAGTGGTGTCGCAGAACCGCATCGCGGCGGCGGGTGCGGCCCTGATGGCGGTGGCCCCCGCGCCCGATCTGGTCCTGGACACGCTCACGATGTTCGGCGCGATCGGCTTCACCTGGGAGCACGACCTGCACCTGTACTGGCGGAAGGCCACCAGCCTGGCCGCCTCGATCGGGCCGACGCCGCGGTTCGCCCGAACACTGGGCGGCCTGACCTGCAGTGAAAGCCGTAATGTGGCAGTGAAACTCGGTGATGTCGACGCAGAGTTCCGGCGAGGCGTGGCTGCCGTTCTCGACGAGGCGCAGACGCTGCGCAACGACCGCCCCGGCCGGCAGGGCGACTACGAGAACCTCGCGTCCGGCCCTCAGCGCACCCTCCTGGCCGAAGCCGGCCTGATCGCCCCGCACTGGCCGCGGCCGTGGGGCGTCAACGCCACACAGCTGCAGCAGCTGATCCTCGACGAGGAGTTCGCTGCCCGGCCAGAACTCGTCAGGCCCTCCCTAGGTATCGCCGAGTGGATCCTGCCGACGTTGATCAGTTCGGCGCCGGAGCACATCCGACAGAAGTTCATCCCGCCGACACAGCGCGGCGAGCTCGGCTGGTGTCAGCTGTTCAGTGAACCCGGTGCCGGCTCGGATCTCGCTTCACTGACGACCAGGGCCACCAAGGTCGACGGTGGCTGGCTGGTCAACGGCCACAAGATCTGGACGTCCTCGGCGCATACCGCGGACTACGGGGCGATGCTGGCCCGCACCGACCCCGACGTAGCCAAACACCGCGGCATCGGCTACTTCATCGTCGACATGCGCGCGGCGGGCATCGAGCTGCAGCCGATCCGGCAGGCGACCGGGGAGGCGCACTTCAACGAGGTGTTCCTGACCGACGTGTTCGTCCCCGACGAGCTGTTGCTCGGCGGTCCCACCGACGGGTGGAGCCTGGCGATCGCCACGATGGCCCAGGAGCGAGTGGCGATCAGCGGCTACGTCAACTTCGACCGGGCAAGCATCCTGCGTCGGCTTGCCAACCAGGAAGGACCCGAGCAGGAATCGGCGTTGTCGGCGCTCGGTGCGGCCGATGCCTACGCCAATGCGATCAAGGTGCTGGCTGTGCGTGAGGTCATCCGACTCCTCGACGGGCAGATGGCGGGCCCGGCCTCCAGCATCGCCAAGGTCGCGATGAACGTGATGCTCCGCCGAACCTTCAAGGCCACCCTCGAGCTCACCGCGCCGGCGGCGCTGGTCGAGGACCCTATGCCGCCGGTACCAGCGATCATCGAGCCGTACTTCCACCTGCCCGCCGAGCTGATCGGCGGCGGCACCAAGGAGATCCAGCTCAACATCATCGCCCAGATGATCCTCGGGCTGCCCCGCAAGTGACGCGGGTGAATTCAACGAAAGTGAGTGCACATGGGGTTGCGCGGGGATGCCGCGATCGTCGGCTACGTGGAGTTGCCTCCGGAACGGTTGAACAAGGCGACCCCCGCCCCGTTCACGTTGGAGCAGTGGGCTGAACTGGGAGCCGCGGCGCTGGCCGATGCGGGGCTGCCCGGCGAGTCGGTCGACGGCATCGTCACCTCGCACCTGAGCGAGTCGGAGATCTTCGTACCGTCGACGGTGACCGAATACCTCGGCGTGCGGGCGAATTTCGCGGAACTGGTCGATCTCGGCGGCGCCAGCGCGGTGGGCATGGTGTGGCGCGCCGCGGCGGCCATCGAGTTGGGAATCTGCGATGTGGTGCTGTGTGCGATTCCGGCGCGCTACATCACCCCGACGTCGGAGAAGAAGCCCAAGCCGCTGATCGATGCGATGTTCTTCGGTGCGTCCAGCAACCAATACGGCTCCCCACAGGCGGAATTCGAGATTCCCTACGGCAACCTCGGCCAGAACGGACCCTACGGTCAGGTCGCCCAACGGTATGCGTCCGTGTACGGATACGACGAGCGCGCGATGGCCAAGATCGTGGTGGACCAGCGTTTCAACGCCAACCACACCGATGGCGCGATCTGGAAGGACAAGCCTCTGACCATCGAGGAGGTGCTGGCCAGCCCGGTGATCGCGGATCCACTGCACATGCTCGAGATCGTGATGCCGTGCGTCGGGGGCGCAGCGGTGGTGGTCGCCAGTGCCGACGCCGCGGCCCGCGCGAAGAACCGTCCGGTGTGGATCAAGGGCTTCGGGGAGCAGGTGCCCTACAAGACGCCGACGTACGCCGAGGATCTGCTGCAGACGCCGATCATCCGCGCCGCCGACACCGCCTTCGACATGGCGGGGTTGAGTCGCCAACAGATGGACATGGTCTCGATCTACGACTGCTACACGATCACCGTGCTGCTGAGCCTCGAGGATGCGGGCTTCTGCGAGAAGGGCAAGGGGATGGAGTTCGTCTCCGGGCACGACCTGACATTCCGCGGTGACTTCCCGCTCAACACCGCGGGTGGGCAACTCGGATTCGGGCAGGCCGGAAACGCCGGAGGGATGCACCACGTCTGCGACGCCACCCGGCAGATCATGGGCCGCGCCGGCGCCGCTCAGGTAGCCGACTGCAACCGTGCCTTTGTCTCCGGCAACGGTGGCATTCTGTCCGAACAGACGACTCTCGTACTGGAAGGGGACTGACGGTGAGCAGCGCGATGTTCCAGCGACCGATGCCGGTCAAAACTCCGACCAGTGCACCGTTCTGGGATGCGCTGGCCGAACATCGGGTGCTCATCCAATACTCGCCGTCGTCGCAGTCCTACGTGTTCTACCCGCGGGTGCGGGCGCCGAAGACGTTCGCCGACGACTTGGAGTGGCGGGAGATCTCCGGTATGGGCACGGTCTACGCCTTCACGGTGGCCCGCCGCCCCGTCGGTCCGCACTTCGCCGACGCCGTGCCCCAACTGCTCGCGATCGTGGAATGGGACGAGGGCCCTCGCTTCTCGACCGAGCTGGTCAATGTCGCTCCCGACGACATCACTGTCGGGATGCGGGTCAAGCCGGTGTTCTGCGACTATCCCGATCACGACGTGACGATGCTGCGCTACGAGCCGGCTGCGAGCTGAGGGCAATGACCGATATGTCCGACGTCGACGCCATCTGCGAGGTGCTGGTGCGCTACGCCACCGGTATCGACAGGCGCGACTGGCCACTGTTCCGTACGGTGTTCACCGACGACTGTGAACTCGACTACGGCGAGATCGGCGTCTGGCGAGGCGTGGACGCGGTCACCGAATTCATGGTCGCGGCACACGAGATGGCCGGCCACACGATGCACCGGATCACCAATCCGGCGGTCACCGTCGACGGCGACACCGCCACCGCACGCGCCTACGTCGACGCGCTGATCATGGCGCAGGACAACGGTTCCGGCGTCAATGCGGCAGGATTTTATGACGACGAGTTCGTGAGGACCGATGTGGGCTGGCGTCTGGCGAAGCGGCGCTTCACCGCGGTGCTGGTCCGGACGGTGGGTGGCTGAGTCAGCGGCCGGTGGTCGGCTCGTAGATCTCGGTGGCGTCGGTCCGGCCGCGCAGGCCGGTCTTGCCGCGGGGCACCCACCGGGACCGCTCGGCGGGGTCGGCCCTCTCGAGCGCGGCTCCCGAGCACAGTGCCCTGCCGTCGAACTCCTTGGCGCAATCGGCCAGTCGCGCCGCTTCGTTCACCGGGTCACCGACCACTGTGTACTCGTAACGGTTTTCGGCCCCGATGTTCCCGGCGAACACCGGACCGGCCGACACCCCGATACCGAAATCGACCGGCAGCCTGCGTAATTCCGAGGCCAGCGCGCGTGCTGTCGACAATGCCGCGGTAGCGGGTCCGTCGATCCGCAGCGGGGCGCCGAACACCGCCAGCGCCGCGTCTCCTTGGAATTTGTTGATCAGCCCGTGCTGCTCGTCGACCGCGGCCACCACGATCCGGAAGAAGTCGTTGAGGACACGGGCCACCTCATGCGGTTCGTGCACGATGGCCAGTTGTGTCGAACCGGCCAGGTCGATGAACAACACCGCGACGTCGCGTTCATCGCCGGCCGGCGACTCGTTCTGCTCGACGGCTCGGCGGGCGACTTCCTCACCGACGTGGCGGCCGAACAGATCGCGCAACCTGTCGCGCTCCCGCAGGCCTGTCACCATGCGGTTGAAACCGCTTTGCAGCCGCCCGATCTCGGACCACTCGTACACCTCGATGGTGCGGTCGATGTGGCCCCTCTCGACATCGGCCATCGCGTCGATCACCTGGTTGACCGGATCGGAGATCGACATCGACACCAGGATCATGGCACGCAGTCCGAGCACCACGGCCACCAGCGCCAGCACGATGAGCGCCAGTTCGATCGGAGCGGACTCGTCGAGCAGCCAGCCGTTCGAGCGCAGTATCAACAGCAGAGCGATGGCAAGTCCCGGCAGCGCCGTGCAGACGGTCCACATCAGCAGCAGTCGCGCGCGTACCCCCGGCGCGGCAGGGCGCGTGAGGTGGGCGGGCACCGCCGCCAGCACCGGGCGCAGGGTGCGGATCGTGAAGAGGAATCCGGTACACACCGTGGCGACGGCGCCGAACAGCATGGTCGAGGCGATGACGATGACAGCGACCGGGCCTGTGTCGAGGTAGAGCGGTACCTGGACGGCGGCGGCGACCGCCCAGGGCGCGATCGTGATCGCCGATTGTCGCCGCATCATCCTCGTCGCCGTGCGAAGTTGTGCGTCGGTCGGCGTCACGCCGGCGCTCAGCCAGGTGAGCGTGGGCCTGAGGATCAGGACCGCGCCCCCGGCGACGAAGGCGGTCCCGACCACGCCGACCACACCCAGTGTGAGGACGTTGGCGGAGGTGATCACACTCGGTCCGACGAGCGAGCGGACGATCAGCACCACCTCGGCGACCGTGAGCACATAGGCAGAGGTGAGACCTGCGGCATAACGGATCAGCAGGCGGCGTGGCCTCACACGGCCGAAGGTATCAGTCGCTGGCGGGCAGCGGCTTGGCTTCCTTGAGAGCCAGCGGGGTGGACCCGACGCTGAGGGTCCCCTTTCCGGCTTTGGTGACCAGTACTTCGGCGCCCGCGTCGTCGACGTAGCGCTTGCCCATCAGGTTTCCGTCGGCCAGCGCGTCGTCGAGCGACAGCCCGGCGTCGACCTCATCGCCGATCGGGACCATCGGTGCGCCCCCCGCGCGGAGGTCGTCGAGGCTGTCTGCACTGCGCACCACGATCACCTGGGTGTCGCAGACCTGGCTCTGCAGGCGGCTGCCGTTCTTGATCATGCGGGCTCCTTGCTCGACGTCGAGTTCAGTTCGTGAACGAGTTCGCGGCGCAGCACCTTGCCGGTCGCGTTGGTGGGCAGTTCGGCCCGGAACACCACCCGGTCGGGGGTGCGGGAGCCACGCAGCTGCGAGCGGACATAGGTTCGCAGATCCTCGACATCGGGTTCGGCGTCCGGCCGGGGTACCACGACGGCCACGATGATCTGGCCCCACTCGGGATCGTCGGCGCCGACCACCGCACAGTCGCGCACGTGCGGATGCTCGACGAGCACGTCCTCGATCTCGGCGGGGGCGATGTTCTCCCCGCCGCGGATGATGGTGTCGTCGGAACGCCCGCCGATGAACAGATATCCCTCGTCGTCGAGATAGGCGACATCCTTGGTGGGGAACCAGCCCTGCTCGTCGAGCACCGAACCGATGTCGGTGTACCTGCCCGAAACCTGCTCGCCGCGGACGAAGAGCTCGCCGGCCTCACCCGCGCCCAGGACGGTGCCGTCCTCGGCGCGGATCTGCACCTCGATGCCCGGCACCGGTTGGCCGACCGATCCCAGGCGCCGGGCGGCCCCCTCGTCGGGTGCTCCCAACGCGGCGCGGTGATCGTCGGGGGTGAGCACGGCGATCGTGGAACTGGTCTCGGTGAGGCCGTAGGCGTTGACGAACCCGACCTCGGGCAGCAGCGACAGTGCCTTGCGGACCAGCGGCAGTGCCACCTTGGAGCCGCCGTAGGCCAGGGTGCGCAACGACGGCAGCGCCACCTTGTCGGCGTCGAGGACGGTGACGATCCGGTCGAGCATGGTCGGTACCACGGTCGCGGACGTGACGTTCTCGGTCCCCACCAGGCGCACCCACTCGGCGGCGTCAAAATGCCGCAGGTACACCATCTTCCGGCCCGCGTACAGGTTCGACAGGGCGGCGCCGACGCCGGCGATGTGGTAGGGCGGCACACAGATCAGGGCGGCATCACCGGGGTCAGCCGAGGCGAACTCCACGGTGCCGGTGACATAGCTCGTCAGGTTGTTGTGGGTGAGTTCGACAGCCTTGGGCTTGGAGGTGGTGCCCGAGGTGAACAGGACCACCGCCACCGCATCCGGATCCGCGAACTCGGCCGCCGGTTCTGCCGTGCGGGCGGCGTCGAGGAGTTCACCCGAACCCATGGTGCGGTAACCCCCGCCGACGGCGTCGCGGTACTCGTCGTCGACCACGACCAGTGGGTCGGGCAGACGGTCGAGCAGTGCCCGCAGGCCGTCGGTGGACAACCGGTAGTTCAACGGGGTGAACGGCACCGCCGCGCGCGCGGAGGAGAACAGCAGTAGCGGCAACAGCGCGCCGCCGGTGCCGACATAGACGACGTGCCGTGCGCCGGAGGCCGCGATGATGCCTGCGGCTCCGTCGGCCAGCGCACTCAGTTCGTCGGTGGTGAGCCGGACATCGTCGGAGACCACCGCCGTCCGGTCCGGCTCGGCCGAGGACGCCATTTCCAACAGCAGCGAGATACTCATGACTTGTCCAGGAAGATATCCCACATCGGGTCGTCACCGCCGCCGTAGCGCGACAGGTCGCTGACCCCGGCGGCGGTGAGGACGTCGGCGTCGATGAAGCACTCGCCGTTGACCTCGGCGGCGGGCCTGGACAGAATCGCCACCGCCGAGTCCGCCATGATGTCGACGCTGCGCGAGGCGCTCACGAGCGCGTCGCCGTCGGCGAGGTTGGTCACCGCCGACGTCGCGATGTAGGTCTGGGGCCACAGACAGCAGAACCCGATACCGGTCTCGGCGTACTCCGTGGCCCATCCGAGGCTCAGTAGCGTCATCCCGTACTTGGACAGCGTGTACGCCGGGTGCGCGCCGAGCCAGTACGGGTTCATGTTCAACGGCGGAGAGATCGTCAACACCTGCGCGTGCGGGGATTTCTGAAGATGCGGCAGCGCCGCCTTGGTCAGCAGGAACGTGCCGCGGACGTTGATGTCCATCATCAGATCGAACTTCTTGGCGGACAGATCCTCGGTGCGATCGGTCGCGATGGCGCTGGCGTTGTTCACGACGATGTCGACGCCGCCGAAGCGTTCGACCGCTGCATCGATGGCGCGCTGCACGTCCTCTTCCTTACGGACGTCACCGACGACTGCCAGGCCCGTGCCGCCGGCGGCTTCGACCTCGGCGACGGCGGTGTGCACGGTGCCGGGAAGTTTCGGGTGCGGCTCCGCGGTCTTGGCCAGCAGCACGACGTTGGCTCCCAGCTTCGCAGCGCCCAGCGCGATGGCAAGTCCGATCCCGCGGCTGCCACCGGACACCACCAGGGTGCGATCGGTGAATGATGACTCGCTGGACATAAGCCTCCTCGGCTGGCGGACCCGGATACCCAGGATAGTGCGGTTCTCATTTTAGGGGAATCCCATAATCGCTGTGTAGCGGGGCTTAGGCGGTTGGGTTCGCGGTGTCGCACCCGCTCCCGAGTGCATCTTTCCCTCAGGCGGTATTGGCATTCTCATTTTTTGCAAGTACGTTATCCCCTGATGACCACACCATCCAATCAGCCAGTGGAGACACCGTCCGGGCTCCCGTTGGAGCCTGTGTACGGACCGGCCGACCGTTCCGGCGACCAGCCGCCGCCGGGTACCTATCCCTTCACCCGAGGCAATTTTGCGTCCGGGTACCGGGGTAAGACGTGGACCTTTCGGCAGTACTCCGGCTTCGGGACCGCCGAGGAGTCGAACCGCAGATATCGCTATCTGCTCGCCCAGGGTGGCACCGGATTGTCGGTGGCGCTGGACCTTCCCACTCAGTGCGGTTATGACTCCGATGACCCCGAGTTCGGCGAGGAGGTCGGCAGGGTCGGGGTGGCGGTCGACACGCTCGCCGATGCCGAGGTGCTGTTCGACAGCATTCCCCTGGACAAGATCAGCACCAGCTTCACGATCAACGGCACCGCGGCGATCCTGCTGGCGTTGTATGTGGCGGCCGCCGAAAAAGCCGGGGTGCCAAGGGAAAAACTCACCGGCACCATCCAGAACGACATCCTCAAGGAATACGCGTCACGCGGCACGTGGATCTGGCCCCCGGAGCCGTCGCTGCGCCTGATCGCCGACACCATCGAGTTCTGCGCATCGGAGGTGCCGAGGTTCAACGCGATCTCGGTGGCCGGGGCGCACTTCCGCGACGCGGGCGCCAACGCCGTTCAGGAGATGGCGTTCACGCTGGCCGACGGCGTCACCTACTGCGACACCGTGGTCGAACGCGGTCGGATGACGATCGACAAGTTCGCGCCCCAGATCTCGTTCTTCTTCTACACCCACGGCGACTTCTTCGAGGAGATCGCCAAGTACCGGGCGGGGCGCAGACGCTGGGCGACGATCGTGCGGGAGCGCTACGGCGCGACCACCGACAAGGCGTCGATGTTCCGCTTCGGTTGCGTGGCCGGGGGCGCGTCGCTGTATGCACCGCAGGCCCAGAACAACCTGGTGCGGGTGGCCTACGAGTCGATGGCGGCGGTGCTGGGCGGGGTGCAGTCGATGTTCACCGCGGCCTGGGATGAGCCGTTCGCGCTGCCCAGTGAGGAATCGGCGACGCTGGCGCTGCGCACCCAGCAGATCCTCGCCTACGAGACCGGGGTCACCAAGGTGGCCGATCCGCTCGGTGGCTCGTACTTCGTCGAAGCGCTCACCGATGCCACCGAGGCCAAGATCATCGAGATCATGGACGATCTCGAGCAGCACGGTGGGATGGTGCGTTGCATCGAGGACGGCTATCTCCAGGGTCTGATCGCCGACGAGGCGTACAAGATCCACCATGAGGTGGAGTCGGGTGTCCGGCCCGTCGTGGGCGTCAACAAGTTCGTCGTCGACGAGCCCCCACCGGACATCGTGACCTACGAACTCGACGCCGAAGGCCGTGACCTGCAGCTCAAGCGGCTGGCCAAGGTCAAGGCCGAACGCGATGGCGTGGCGGTCACGCAGGCGTTGGCGGCACTGGCCAGATCCGCGGAGGGTGATGACAATCTGATGCACAAGCTGATCGACTGCGCCAACGCCTACTGCACCGTGGGCGAGATGGTGTCGACTCTGAAGTCGGTGTGGGGCGAGTTCCAGCAGCCGGTGGTGTTCTAGTGGCCACTCGAGTGTTGGTCGCCAAGCCCGGCCTCGACGGGCACGACCGGGGTGCCAAGATCGTCGCGCGAACTCTGCGCGACGCCGGATTCGAGGTCATCTACACCGGCATCCGTCAGCGCATCGAGGACATCGTGTCCATCGCCCTGCAGGAAGACGTTGCACTGGTTGGGCTTTCGATTTTGTCCGGTGCCCATGTCGCGTTGACCACCAGGACCGTCGACGCACTTCGGGCTGCGGACGCAGGTGACATCGCAGTTGTCGTCGGCGGCACGATCCCGCAGGGAGATGTCCAGAAGTTGTTGGACGCGGGCGCGGCCGCAGTGTTCCCGACCGGCACCTCGCTGGAGACCCTGGTGCGCGACGTGCGGGAGCTGACCGAGAAAGAAGGCGATCAAGAATGAGGCCGGGTGGGCGAAGCTGGGTGGGGGAGCGATGAGACTGGGCGTGATGATCGGCGCCGAGCGTGGCGACATGTCGCGCAAGGTGAAGAAACTGGTCGCCGACATCGAGTGGGCCGACGAGGCGGGCCTGGACACCGCGTGGATGCCCCAGGTGCCCGACGACTTCGACTGCCTGACGATGGTGGCGCTGATGGCGGCACACAGCTCCCGCATCGAATTGGGCACCGCAGTGGTGCCACTGCAAGCTCAGCATCCGATCGCGCTTGCCCGGCAGGCGCTCTCGGTGAACGCGATGGCGGCCGGTCGGCTGGCGTTGGGTGTGGGACCGTCACACCACTGGATCGTCAGAGACATGCTCGGGCTGCCCTACGAGAAGCCGGCGGGCTACACCCGCGACTATCTCGAGGTGTTGAATGCCGCGACCGCAGGCCCGGGTCCGGTCGACGTGGAGAACTCCTCCTTCACCGTGCACAACCCCACCGCCCTGGGCGCCGAACCCCCGATGCCGGTGCTGGTCGCCGCTCTGGGGCCGGTGATGCTTCAGATCGCGGGAGAACTGGCCGACGGGACCGTGCTGTGGATGGCCGACGAGAAGTCCATCGGTGAGCACATCGCGCCGAAGATCAACAAAGCCGCCGCCGAGGCGGGACGACCCGCACCGCGCGTCGTTGCGGGTATCCCGGTCTGTCTGTGCGCGAACTCCGAGATCGACGCGGCCAAGGACCGGGCCAACCGGATCCTGGCCGAGGCGGAGACGTCGCCCAACTACCAGAAGTTGCTGGACCGCGGGGATGCGCGCAATGTCGGTGACCTGTGCGCAGCCGGCGACGAGGAC
This sequence comes from Mycobacterium sp., assembly GCF_049683935.1. Lineage (GTDB taxonomy): Bacteria > Actinomycetota > Actinomycetes > Mycobacteriales > Mycobacteriaceae > Mycobacterium. The sequence goes on from NZ_JBAUJR010000234.1 coordinate 11,146, forward strand.
TCAATTCTCGCGCGCTTCAAGCAGTTCGCGGACGCCGGTGTAACCGATCTGTCGGTGCGACTGCTGCCCATCGGGGACACCCGAGACGAGCTCATCGCGTCGAAGTACCGCACCAGAGAAGTGATCGCTGAACTCGCCAAGGCGCTCCGGTGAGCGCGTGCGCGAAGAGCAGACCATGGTGAGTTCGCCGGGACCGCTGGCGGGCATCCGCATCCTCGAGGTCGGGGTCATGCTGGCGGGGCCGTACGCCACCATGCTGCTCGCCGATCTCGGCGCGGACGTGGTCAAGATAGAGCCGCCCGGGGGTGAGATCTCGCGGCAGGTCAGCGACAGCTACTTCGCCAGCCTCAACCGCAACAAACAGAGTGTGTGCCTGGACCTGCGGTCGGCTCAGGGGCGCGCCCGCTTGGGCGAGCTCGTCGCGGATTCCCATGCGCTGCTTGTCAACATGAAGCCGTCGGCGATCAAGCGACTCGGCCTGACCTACGAGTCGCTGCGTGAGTTCAACGAGCGCATCGTCTGTGTGGCGTTGACCGGTTTCGGCCTCGACGGCGGAGACGATCCCGCGTTCGCCTACGTCATCCAGGCGGCCACCGGGGTGGCCGCCATGACGGGTGATCCGCAGGGGCCACCGACCCTGCCCGGGTACTCATCAGCCGACAACTCGACCGGTCTGACAGCTGCCGTGGGTCTGCTGGCCAAGATCGTCTCCGGGCGCGGTGGTCAGGTCGACGTGTCACTGCGCGACGTGATGCTCTCCCAGCTCAACTACCGCGCCGCAGCGTTCCTCAACGACGGCATCGAGCCGCGCCGGTACCCTGACGGCGCGCACTCGTACTATGTTCCGGCGCAGCTGTTTTCGACTGCCGAGGGGTATCTCGCACTGTTCATCACCCACGACGCGTTCTGGGCGGCATTCGCGGCCGAAGCCGGCATCGAGGGATTCCCGACGATGGCCGAGCGCGCGGGTCGCCGTGACGAGGTGCTGGCGGTCGTCAGCGCCGCGCTGGCCGCCGACACCGCAGCCAACTGGGAAACTCGGCTGCGGCCGTTGGGAATTCCCGTCTCCGCTGTGCGCACCTTGCCGGAGGCGCTCGCCGCGACCCCGGAGGTGGTGGTCACCGCCGGCGACTTCGACCTGGTGGGCAGCCCGATCCGGATCGCGGGCTACGAACCCACCTACCGGCCCGCGCCGCGACTCGACGATCACCACGCCCTCGACGGGGGAGCGGTGCGTGCGAATCAGTCGTCGTAGTTGACCGTCACCGAAGGAGTGTCGGGAACGGCCTGGCAGGTGAGCACGTAGCCGTCTGCGACCTCGTCCTCGGTCAACGCGTCGTTGACCCGCATCGTCGCGGTGCCTTCGGTCAGGTGCGCCATGCAGGTTCCGCAGTTTCCCGCCTCGCAGGAGAAGGGCGGGCCCATCCCCGCCCGGCGGGCACTCTCGAGGAGCGTCTCGCCGGGTTTGGGCGAGACCGACGCGGTGCTGCCGTCCAGTTGGATGGTGACGGTTGCGGTGTCCGTCTCTGTCACGGTGCCCCCAGATCCCGGTGCTGCGGGTCGGTCATGTGACCCTCTTTCGACATTGTCATTCTGATAACAGGAGAATACTATTCTCCTGAACAAACGCTAGTCCTCTCGCACACATCATCCATGACTTCCGGAAGGGGCGCGCGCGACGTGAGTGAGCCGATGGCGCTCGCCTTCGAGGATCAGGAATACACCCTGACCGACCTCGACGCGCTGGCCGACGGGATGGCTCTGGTGCTCGCGCAGCGCGGCGTCGGCCCGGGTAGCCGGGTCGCGGTGATGTCGTCGAACCGTCCGGAGTTCGTGGTCGCGCTGCGCGGGATCTGGCGACTGGGCGCCGCCGCGGTGCTGTTGAGCCCCGCCTGGAAGCAGGCCGAGGTGAGCCATGCGCTGTCGCTGACCACGGCGTCGCACGCGGTCGGCGATCATCCGGTGCTCGCCGAGTTGATGCCGATGGTGCACCTGGACGACCCGATCACACCGGCGCACCGTCGGGCGGCAGCGGTCGACCCCAGCACAGACGGCGACGCGGTTTTTGTGTTCAGCTCCGGAACCACGGGCATGCCCAAGGCGGTGCGTCACACGCACACGTCGTTGGCGGTCGCGGTGCGTCACTGGCGGGGCGCACTGCAGTTGTCGGCGACCGACCGGATGCAGGTGATGACGCCGCCGTCTCACATCCTCGGTCTGCTCAACATCGTGACGGCGCTCGACACCGGGTCCTGGATCCGGCTGCACTTCCGCTTCGATATCGACACGATGCTTCGCCACATCGAATCCGACCGCATCACCATCGAGATGGCGGTCGCGCCGATCGCGCTGGCGCTGTCCGCGCATCCGCGTCTGGAGTCCTACGACCTGTCGTCGCTGCGGTACATCATGTGGTGCGCCACCCCGGTCACGCAGAGTGTGGCCGACGCCGTCACCGAACGGTCCGGCGTCTCGTGGGTCACCGCGTACGGGGCCAGCGAATTGCCGGTGATCTCGTGCAACACGATCGAGGGTGCGCGGCTGGACACCGTCGGCCGGCCGGTGCCCGGGGTCCAGGTGCGGATCGTGTCGCTGGACAGCGGCGAGGCGCTGGAGGTCGGAGCCGAAGGGGAGATCCAGGTGCTCTCGGAGTCGGTGATGGCCGGCTATCTGCCTGTCGACACGACAGCCGAGATGTTCGCCGACGGTTGGTACCGCACCGGCGATGTCGGTTACCTCGACCGGGACGGGTGGTTGCGGATCACCGACCGCGCCAAGGAGATGATCAAGGTCCGCGGATTCCAGGTCGCTCCGGCGGAGATCGAGGCGGTGTTGCACGGGCACCCCGCCGTCGCGGACTGCGCGGTCTTCGGGGTGCCCGACGGGGCCAATGGCGAGGCCGTGGTGGCCGCCGTGAGACCCGTCATGACTGTGGATCCCGACGTGCTGGTCTCGTTGGTCGCGGACCGGTTGGCGTCCTACAAGCGCCTGAGTCGAGTGTTCTTCGTGTCCGAGATACCCCGTCTGCCGTCGGGGAAGGTATTGCGCCGAGTGCTGAAGGAGCGTCTGTGGACGTCCGTCTGACAAGTGAACAACAACAGTTGAGGGACTCCGCGGCCAAGCTTGCCGACGACCTCGGTCCGGGGTCGGTCGCCGATCTCGACGACGAGAGTCGGGTGACGCGGCTGGAGAAAGCCGTGGACGCCATCGGCTTCCGGACACTGCGCTCCGACGGTGCCTCCGGTGTCGAGGTCGCAATCGTCGCGGAGGAGTTCGCCCGCGGTCTGGTCGACGTGCCGTTTCTCGGTCCGCTGCTCAGCGACGATCTGAACCGTCGGCTCGGCCACGAATCAGCCGCAGCCGCTCAGGTTCTCGAATCGGTCGACCTGACGGGAAGCCTGGCCGGAGTGGTCGAGTCGCCGCCCGGCCTCAGCGACCTCTCCGAGGAGGACGCGGACCGGTGGCGTGCGCTGGCGCTGACAGTGACGTGCGCCGACCTGGTGGGCGCCGCACGCGGCACCCATGCGCTCGCGTGTGAATACGCAAAGGTCCGCGAGCAGTACGGTGCCACCATCGGTTCCTACCAGGCGGTGGGGCACCTACTGGCCGAGGCGTTGGCTCTGATCGAGGGATCGATCAGCGTGTCCCGCCACGCCGCGTGGGCTGTCGACGAGCTACCTGTCGCCGAGGCGCTCGAGGCCGCGCGCGTCGCCAAGATCTACTGCGCGCGTGCGGCGTTGACCGTGTGCGAAACATCGATTCAGGTGCACGGTGGCATCGGCAACACCTGGGAATGCCTGGCGCACGTGTATCTACGCCGGGTGCTTGCCGCCACCGAGACCTGGCCCGTGAAGTTAGAGGAGCTGACCATTGGACTTTCGTGATTCCACCGAGGAGGCCGCGTTCCGGGACCGGTTGCGCGGCTGGCTGACCGAGCAGAAGGGCAAGTTCCCGACCTCGGGTGACGAGTACTGGGCCAAAGCAGGCGAGTGGCACCAGGCGCTGTTCGGGGCCGGGTTCTTCGGCACCTCATGGCCCAAGGAGTACGGTGGCCAGGACCTGCCGCCGGTTTACGACGTGATCGTCGACGAGGAGATCGCCAAGGGCGGCGCGCCGGCGCGCCCGAGCCTGGGTTATCTCGTCGTCGGGTTGAGCCACCACGGCAACGAGGAACTGCGACAACGGTTTCTACCGGGAATGATCAACGGCACCGAGCGCTGGTGTCAGGGTTTCAGCGAACCCGGCGCCGGGTCGGATCTGGCGTCGCTGACGACGACCGCCACCCGTGACGACTCCAACCCCGACGAGTACGTGATCCATGGGCACAAGATCTGGACGAGTTACTCCGACGTCGCCGACTGGTGCCTGGTGCTGGCGCGCACGGACAAGAACGTGCCCAAACACAAGGGCATCTCGGCGTTCATCGTCTCGATGCACCAGCCCGGGATCGTGCAGCGGCCGCTGAAGATGATCAGTGGGGTCACCAGGGAGTTCGGGCAGGTCGAGTTCGACGGCGCCAGGGTGCCCATCGGGAACATGGTCGGCGCGCCCGGCGAGGGTTGGAAGTTGGCGATGACCGTGGTCAGCCACGAGCGTGAGCCGTCGACGCTGGGGTTCTCGGCGCGCTACGGCAAGCTGGTGCGCCAGTTGGCATCTCGCTCCGAGGACGCGGCGCCGGATGAGCTGTCGTGGGCCTGGGTGCAGACCGAGATGCTGCGGTTGCACGTGCGCAGGCGACTCTCCGAACAACTCGACGGACTGACTCACGGACCGCAGGGTTCGCTGGACAAGCTGCTGATGACGTGGGTCGAGCAGTCCGTCGGACATGCGACGCTGGCTACACTGGGCACCAAGGACCCGGAATTGTTCGATGCCTACATGTACAGCCGAGCCCAGAGCGTGATGGGTGGCACGTCGCAGATCCAGAAGAACATCATCGCTCAGCGGATTCTCGGGTTGGGAGCCTAAATGTACGACATGCCAGACGAAATCGATGTCCGCGCCGACGGTGGTCTGCGGATCATCACCCTGAACCGGCCCGATGAACTCAACGCCGTCAACGATGCGCTGCACGTTGGGCTGGCCAAGGTGTGGGAGGCGCTCAACGAGGATGCTGACGCCCGGGCCGCGGTGATCACCGGTGCGGGCCGGGCGTTCTCGGCCGGCGGTGATTTCAACTATCTCGACGAACTGCGTGGCAACGAGGCCCTGCGCCAGAAGACGATCAAGCACGGCCGGGACCTCGTCGTCGGTATGGTGCGGTGCCGCATCCCGGTGATCGCCGCGGTCAACGGCCCGGCGGTGGGTCTCGGTTGCAGCCTCGCCGCGCTGTCCGACATCGTCTACATCGCCGAGAGCGCCTTCTTCGCCGACCCGCATGTCCAGATCGGTTTGGTCGCCGCCGACGGTGGCCCGCTGGTCTGGGGTTCGCAGATCAGCCTGTTGCAGGCCAAGGAGTTCGCGCTGACCGGGGTGCGGATCAAGGCCCAACGGGCAGTCGAACTCGGTCTCGCGAACCATGTCGTCGCCGATCCGCTGGCCGAGGCGACCGCGTGTGCGAAGAAGATCCTGGAATTGCCGCAGCAGGCCGTCGAGGCCACCAAGCGGCTGATGAACATCCAACTGGAGCGGTCGGTGATGGCTTCGCTGGACTACGCGAACCTCGCGGAGTACGTCTCGTTCGGCACCGCCGACTTCAACAAGATCGTCGACGGGCTGATCGCCAAGCAGACGTAACCTTGCACCGCGGAATAGCATTCCTGGTCGTCAGAGCGTGAGATTCACAGCCCGGAACGCTATTCCGCGGCGACGGATTCCGAGCGTTGGATGGTGCCGGTGATGCCGTCGGCGTCCTGCTGTGCGAGCAGCAGCGCGGCCTCGGCCATCGCTTCGGGCGGTTCGACCATCTCGGGCGGGATCTCGAGGCCGCCACCGCCGGCCTGCCAGCCTTCGGTCAGCACCACCCGGGACGGGCTCAGGCAGTTCACCGCGATGTTGTCGGGCTTCAGGTCGGCCGCCAGCCCGAGGTAGAGCCGTTCGGCGGCGGCCTTGGACACCCAGTAGGCGTTGGCACCGTGGTCGGTCATCGCGACGCCGGTCGTCGTCACAACGATCAACGATCCGCCACCGCGGGCGCGCACATGCGGGATCACGGCCTTGGTGACGAGGAAGACGCCGGTGGTGTTGACGTCGAGGCACAGCTTCCACCGCTTCAACGGGGTGGATTCGATCGGACCGAGCCACAGCACACCCGCGTTCGCGACGAGGATGTCGATGCCGCCGAACTCGGCGACGGTCGCGGCGACCGCGCCGTCGACGGATTCCTCGCTGGTGACGTCGCACACCAGCGGCAGCGCCTGTCCACCCGCGGCGGTGATTCGGTCGGCGACCGATCCGATGGTGCCCGGCAGCCTGCCCTGCTCTTCAGAGCGGGCGGCCACGGCCACCGAGGCGCCCGCGCCGGCCAGCGCACACGCGATGGTCGCGCCGATGCCACGACTGGCACCGGCGACGAACGCGACCCTGCCCGAAAGGACGCCTGTCACTTCGGTGGGAACCGGAGCGCTCCGTCGAGGCGGATGATCTCGCCGTTGAGATAGTCGTTTTCGATGATGCTCTGCGCGAGTTGCGCGTACTCCGTCGAGCGCCCCATTCGCTTGGGGAAGGGCACCTGCGGGGACCAGTACTGCTCGAGTTGGTCGGCCGCCTTTCCGTATGCGGGGGTGTTGATGGTCCCCGGCGCGATGGTGACGACGCGAATTCCCAGCGGCGACAGATCACGTGCGGCGACGAGCGTCATCCCCAAAACACCGCCCTTGGCGGCGGCGTAGGGGAGCTGCCCGATCTGGCCCTCGTAACCCGCAATGGAGGCGGTATTGATGATCACGCCGCGGGCGCCCTCGTCGAGCGGCTCCGATCTGGCGATCGCGGCGGCCGAGAGCCGCATGATGTTGAACACCGCGGTGAGGTAGAACTCGATGGTGGTCTTGAAACCGTCGAGGTCCAACGGCGATCCGTCCTTGCCGACGAGACGCCCGCCGCTGGCGGGGCCGCCGTGCGTGTCGACTGAGATACGCAGCGGAGCAAGGGATTCTGCCTCGGCGATCGCCGCGTTCACAGACTCCTCCGAGGTGGCGTCGGTGCGGATGTAGCGCACGCCGAGTTCGGCTTCGAGCGCCTTGCCCTTGTCGTCGGCCATGTCGGCGACGACGACTTTGGCACCCGCCGAGTGCAGCCGGCGCACCGTCGCTTCGCCCAGTCCTCCTGCGCCGCCGACGACCAGGGCCGAACTACCGGTGATCTGCATGTGCGTCCTCCTTGAAACTAACACTCTCAGTGAGAGAGAATAACATTCTCAGAACCGGCATCAACGTGTGAACAGTGAGGAATCCCGCTGCGTAATCTGTCTGGAGTGACCATCGACGAGCTCATCGCGGCAGCGGTAGCCGGCTCTGCTCGGGCGACCGGCCGACTGCTCACCCTGGTCGAGGGTCCGCGTCGGCACGACGTGCTCGCTGCGTTGGGAGACGTCGGCCCGGCGCGCGTGGTCGGCATCACCGGACCGCCCGGCGCCGGAAAATCGACGACGGTCGGCGCCCTGGCGGGCGCCTACCGCGCCAAGGGCATGCGGGTCGCGGTGCTCGCCGTCGATCCGTCCTCGCCCTACAGCGGTGGCGCGCTGCTGGGTGACCGGATTCGGATGGCCGCCCACATCAACGATCCCGACGTGCTGATCCGGTCCGTGGCGGCGCGCGGGCATCTCGGCGGCCTCGCCGCAGCCGTACCCGCAGCCATCAGACTCCTGACGGCGCTGTCCTATGACCTGGTCGTACTCGAGACCGTCGGCGTCGGGCAGTCGGAGATCGAGATCGCGGCGGTCGCCGAACCGACCGTGGTGATCCTGAACCCCGGCGCGGGTGATGCGGTGCAGGCCGCCAAAGCGGGGCTTCTCGAGGTGGCCGACATCGTCGTCGTGAACAAGGCCGACCGTGACGGTGCCGACCAGACGGTGCGTGATCTGCATGCAGAGACCGAGGCGCCGATCCTCAAACTTGTTGCCGCACAAGGTGAGGGCATCGGCGAACTGGTCGATGCGATCGACGCGTACCACCGGACCGACACGGCGCCTCGGCGGATCGCCCGCGCGCGTTCTCAGATTCTGTCGCTGGCGCAGACGCGGCTGCGAAGCCACCCGGATCTGGAGCGACTGGCGCAAGCCGTCGCCGACGGCCGCGACGATCCCTACACCGCCGCGGAGCGACTCTTCGGTGCTGCTGCCGAATCCTGACCCGACTCAGGCAGATCCAGCATGCGGCGCGTCATCTGCGTCAGCTGGGCACGGAGCGTGGGGCCGTCGAAGTCGGCGATGAGCGGGTGCATGACCGCGACACTGATCGCGCTCGACAGCATCGCCGCGTGGAACCGTGCCTCGACACCGGCCTCGGTGCCCAACAGTGCGGCGTAGAGGCGCTCGATGAATCGTTGGAACGGTTCGTGTTCGGCCTGTAGTCGGATGATCACCGGATCGAACTGCAGCACGCTGACCACCCCGCGGCGTTCGATGGCCTGGTCGATCATCCGGGCGAGGAGAACTTCGCGCGCTTGTACCGGGTGCCCCGCGGCCTCAGCAGCTTCGACCGCATCCTCCAGTGTGGCCATCTCCCGCTCGGTGATGGCGACGACGATCTCCTCCTTGGTCTTGAACTGCCGGTAGACGGCGGCCTTCGTCACGCCCATCGCGTCGGCGATCATCTGCAGTGACGTCCCACTGACGCCGTGCTCGGCGATGAGTTTCAACGCTGCGTCGAGCACCCTGGTCTGCGCGGCGGTGCGCGTGATCGCGCCGAACCGCATGTCGGAGGGGGTGGACGTCACAGCGACGAGGGTAACCGACCGGCAACCGTCGTCGCCGAGTTGTCAGGACACCGATGTGCCGGTGGCGGCGGCGTGCCCGGCCCGGTAGCCGAACACCATCGCCGGACCGAGCGTTCCGCCCGCGCCGCCGTAGGCCTTCCCGGTGGCTCCCGCCATGGCGTTGCCCGCTGCGAACAGACCGGTGATCGCGGTGCCGTTGACATGGAGGACGCGGCCGTCGCGGTCGGTTCGTGGGCCGCCTTTGGTGCCCATGGCGCCGATGGACACCGGTACCGCGAAGTACGGGGCGGTGTCGATGGGGCCGAGGGTCCTTCCGGCTGGGGTGGTCGCCTTGTCATCGCCCCAGTAACCGTCGTATGCGCTTGCGCCGCGGCCGAACTCGGGATCGACCTCGCCGGCGACGGCGGCGTTCCACGCGTGCAGCGTCCGTCTCAGGCCGTCGGCGTCGATCCCGGTCTTGTCGCTGAGTTCGTCGAGATCGGTGGACTGGCAGAACCAATCGGGGATGGGTCCGTCCGGATCGACACCGAGGAAGCCGTAGTGCTTGAGGTGCAGCGAGTCGAACACGATCCAGGCCGGGTCGTTGGCGTACCCGAGTCTGGGGTCCAGGAAGTGGAACGGACCCGCCATCGAGTTGTATTCGCCCGCCTCGTTGAGAAACCGGTTGCCGGCCCGGTTGACGATGATGCTTCTCGGGCGGGTGCGCTCGAGTCGGACGCTGCGACTGCGGGGGTGACCGGCGAACGTGTCGCCGGGGATCTGCACGATGGGAACCCACCACGCCTCGCCCATGTTGGCCAGGTCGGCGCCGTGTGCCATCGCCATCCGCAATCCGTCGCCGGTGTTGGTGGGTGGGGATACCGCGCCGCGCATCGGACCCCGCAGATACGCCTCGACCAGACGGTCGTCCCACTCGAAGCCGCCGGTGCCCAGTACCACGCCGTGGCGCGCACGCACTCGAAACTCTCTTTCACCCTGAGCGATTCGAACCCCGACGATCCCCAGCGGATCAGCGATCAGCTCGACTGCACGCGAATCGGTCTGGGGGACCACCCCTGCGTCGAGCAGCCCCTTCAACAGCCCGGCGATCAATGCCGTCCCGGCCACGCAGAAGTCGCCGGACATGTCCTCGACCGAGGCGTGGATGCGAGCACGCGTCTCGGCGTCGATGCCGACATTGCTGAAATCGGCGGGGAAGGAGGTGATCCGGTTGCTCCAGTCGCCGAGACGCGACAGGTCGAAGGGCCGGGCGTTCAGTGACCGTCCGCCTGCCGGTTGGCCGCCCGGTAGTTCCGGCTTGTAGTCCGGGAACCCTGCGGCAACCTCGAACTCGAGCTCGCTGTGTGCCTCGACGAAGTCGAGCATCGCCGCCCCGGTGCCGACGAACGTCTCCACGAGTTCGTCGTCCAGGTAGCCGAGGGACTGGGCGCGCAGGTAGGCCATCGCATCCTCGGCGGTCAGCTCACCGTCGGAGGACCGGCGGTGGGCGGGGATCCACACGATCCCGCCGGACACCGCGGTCGTCCCGCCAACGGTCGCTGCTTTCTCGTACACCGCCACCGAGGCGCCGTTGACCGCCGCGGTCAGCGCTGCGGTCAGCCCCGCGCCGCCAGTGCCGAGCACGACGACATCGACGTCGTGGTCCCAATCGGTCACCACTGTCTCCCTCCGGTCATTCCCGCCCTCAGCTGAGGAGAGCCGATAATTCGTTGGCTGCCTTGATGACTGAGTCGCGACCCTGTACGACGACGTCTTCACGATGTGAGATCAGGTTGATGCAGGTGGGCGGCGACGGTGGCCTACGGCGCACCGGAACCGCCAGGCCGAAGGTGTTGGGTTCGATCTCGCCGTGGGTGATCACCCAACCCTGCTGGCGAGCCAGTGGCACCAGGGGGCGTTCTGCCGGGCGTGGCGCCATGCTCGCCAGCAGCGCGATTCCGGCGGCGCCGCGCTCGAGCGGGTATCGGCTGCCCTCGTGGAACGACAGTTGGTAGAAGACGTTGGTGGGGACCATGACCGCAACCGCGACCTGCTGATCGCCCTCGGCCACCAGCAGTGACACGGTGGTGCCGAGTTCGTCGGCGAGACCACGCAGGGTCGGCACACACAGCTGGCGGACGTTGTTGTCGAACGAGGCACCGAGCACGGCCAGTGCTGCGGCGGAGCGGTACCGGCCGTCCTCACCTTTGGCCACGAACCGGAACTGGGCCAGCGTGCTGAGGAGTCGGTAGGCGATCGTGCGGTGCACCCCGATGTCGTCGGCGACCTGGGTGACGGTCAGTCCTGTGGGCGAATTGGCGACCAACTGCAGAGCGCTCAGACCCCGGGCCAGCGTCTGCGATCCGGGTGCACCGGGGGTCGCAGCAGGTGTCCCCGGTTCGACGAACGGTCGAGTCATGCGGGCCTTCCTTGACAGGCGCACTCATGAGAGTGATGCTCTGACTATATTGCACGTAGATGTGCGATAAATGAGCAGAGTGCTTACAACATACGAGAATTCGATTCTCGCCGTCAAGGGCTGAGGCGAGGTCCGAACACACGGAAAGGGGCGCGGGGTGGCGGAGTTCGAGAGCGTGTGGAGCGACCTGCAGGGTGTCGCGTTCTCCCAGGGTTATCTCGACGCCGGGGGCATCCGTACCCGCTACCTGCACGCCGGTGACCCGCACGATCCCGCGCTGGTGCTGCTGCACGGGTCGGGGGGCCACGCCGAGGCCTACGTCCGCAACCTGCAGGCGCACGCCGAACATTTCTCGACCTGGTCGATCGACATGCTCGGCCACGGGTACACCGACAAGCCGGGACATGACCTCGAGATCAGGCACTACGTCGAGCATCTGGTCGCGTTCCTCGACGCGATCGGAGCCGACCGCGCCGACATCAGTGGTGAGTCACTGGGTGGCTGGGTCGCCGCCCGCATTGCGGTGGATCACCCGGAACGGGTGCGGCGCCTGGTGCTCAACACCGCCGGCGGCTCGCAGGCCGATCCCGAGGTGATGAAGCGCATCGTCAGTTTGTCGATGGCCGCGGCGGAGGATCCGACGTGGGAAACCGTGCAGGCACGCATCAAATGGTTGATGGCCGACAAGTCGAAGGACTACGAGGACATCGTCGCCAGTCGGCAGCGCGTCTATCGGCAACCCGGGTTCGTGTCCGCGATGAAAGACATCATGGCGCTGCAGGATCCGCAGATCCGCGCGCGCAATCTGCTCGGACCCGACGAGTACGGCGCGATCACCGCGCCCACCCTCGTGTTGTGGACCAGCGACGATCCCACCGCCGATGTCGACGAAGGTCGCCGCATCGCCTCGATGATCCCCGGCGCCCGGTTCGAGGTGGTGCCGGGATGCGGTCACTGGCCGCAGTACGAGGATCCCAAGACGTTCGACCGGCTGCATCTGGACTTCCTGCTGGGGGTGCGATGAGCACCCGCGCGACGAACCGAGTGCGCCGATGACCACCGACAACGACGTCGACGTCGACGTCGTCATCGTCGGGGCCGGGCCGTCCGGACTGACCCTGGCGAACATCCTTGGCCTGCAGGGTGTTCGCACTCTGGTGGTCGAGGAGCGCGACACCCTGATCGACTATCCCCGGGGTGTCGGCCTGGACGACGAGGCGCTGCGCACCTTCCAATCGATCGGACTGGTCGATCGTGTGCTGCCGCACACCGTGCCGAATCAGATCCTGCGCTTCTTTGATGCCAAGCGCCGACTGCTCGTCCAGATGGCCCCGCCCGACGCCCGATTCGGCTGGCCCAAGCGAAACGGCTTCGTCCAGCCCATGGTCGACGCCGAATTGTGCCGCGGTCTCGAACGATTCGAACATGTCGAGGTCCGGTTCGGTCGGCAGATGCAGACGTGCGTGCAGACCTCGGACGGCGTGACCGTGCAGTTCACCGACGGCCGGGATCCGGTACGCGCGCGCTACCTGGTGGGCTGCGACGGCGGCCGCAGCGTCACGCGCCGCCTGATGGGTGTGTCGTTCGACGGCACCACGTCATCAACGCGCTGGCTGGTCGTCGATGTGGCCAACGATCCGCTGGGTCACCCGAACAGCGAGGTCGGGGCGGACCCTCGGCGGCCGTATGTCTCGATCTCCATCGCCCACGGCATCCGGCGCTTCGAGTTCCTGATCCACCCCGACGAATCAGACGAATTGGCCGACGATCCGGCCTTCGTCCGACGCATGCTTGCGCAACTGGTTCCGCATCCCGAGCGCGTCGACATGATCCGCCACCGGGTGTACACCCACCACTCACGGATCGCCGGGTCCTTCCGTGAGGGCCGACTCCTGCTGGCCGGTGACGCCGCGCACCTGATGCCGGTGTGGCAGGGCCAGGGTTACAACAGCGGAATCCGGGATGCCGCCAACCTCGGATGGAAGTTGGCCGCTGTGGTGACCGGGCGGGCCGGCGATGCGCTGCTCGACACCTACGACGTCGAGCGTCGCAAACACGCCCGCGCCATGATCGACTTGTCCACGATGGTGGGCCGGGTCATCTCCCCGACGAATCGTCGGGTGGCCGCGTTGCGGGACCGTGTCATTCACGCCGCGTCGGTGGTGCCGTCGCTGAAGCGCTATGTGCTGGAGATGCGGTTCAAGCCGATGCCCCGATACCAGCAGGGCGCGGTCCATCATGCGGACGCCGCGGGGCCCGGGGTGAGCTCGCCGACCGGCACGCTGTTCATCCAGCCGCGCGTGGACACCCGTGATCGGCAGAACGTGCTGCTCGACGAAGTGCTCGGCTCTGGATTCGCCGTGCTGTGCTGGAGCAACAATCTGCGTGCTGTTCTCGGTGAAGCCGCATTCGACCGGTGGAAAGCGCTGGGAGCGAAGTTCGTCGAAGCACGGCCGATGACACAGTTGCATTGGACCGGGCATGACGACGCCGATGTGACGACCGTCGGGGACCGCTCGGGTGCACTCAAGTCGTGGTTCGACGTGTACACCGATTCGGTGCTGTTCATCCGCCCCGATCGGTGTATCGCCGGGGCGTGCATCGCCCAGCGCGCACCAGAGATGTCGGAGGCGATTGTCGACGTACTCCATCTGACCCAGGAAGGAGGCTCCGATTCGAATGGCCACGACTCAGATCGCGCTGTGCTGCATGTCGCACAGTCCGCTACTGAATCTTCCGGGACCATCGCAGGAACTCCTTGACGACATCGAGTCGGCGATCGCGAACACCCGGGAGTTCGTCGCCGCCTTCGATCCCGAACTCGTCGTCACGTTCTCCCCGGACCACTACAACGGCTTCTTCTACAACGTGATGCCGCCGTTCTGCATCGGTACCGCCGCCGAGGGTGTGGGTGACTACGGCACCTACCGAGGTGCTCTCGACGTGCCGGCGGGCCTGGCGACCGACTGTGCCCGAGCGGTTCTCGACGCCGGGGTCGATGTCGCCATCTCGGCGGCGATGCACGTCGACCACGGCACCGTGCAGCCGTTGGAGAAGCTCTTCGGCGATGCCGTGGCCAAACCGGTGATCCCGGTGTTCATCAATTCGGTGGCCACTCCGCTGGGCCCGATGCACCGGGTCCGCGCGCTCGGCACCGCCGTCGGAGCACATCTCGCAGGACTGAGCAAGCGGGTGCTGGTGATCGGATCCGGCGGTCTGTCCCACGATCCGCCGGTGCCGACGCTGGCCACCGCGCCGCCGGCGGCGCTGGATCGGATCGTGCACGGCAAGCCCATGACCAGCGAGCAGCGGCAGGCCCGTCAGGTGGCGGTGATCGATGCCGCCCGCGAATTCGCCTCGGGCAGGGGCGGCCTCGCTCCGCTCAATCCCGAATGGGATCACGCCTTTCTGGACCTCGTCGACACCGGGAGGCTGGACGAGGTCGACGCCTGGGACAACACCTGGATAGCTGCGCAGGCGGGGAACTCGGCGCATGAGGTCCGTACCTGGGTGGCGGCCTTCGCCGCACTCGCTGCGCAGGGGAGCTACCGGACCGGCGATCGCTTCTACCGCGCGGCACCGGAGCTGATCGCGGGCTTTGCCATCAGGACGGCGGTGAGTACGCCATGAGCTCGGCAATCGATCCGGATTTCGACCACGTCGCCGACGTCCTGGTGATCGGTTCCGGTGGCGGCGGGATGACGGCGGCGCTGGCCGCCGATGCCGCCGGACTCGACACGCTGGTGGTGGAGAAGTCCGCCCACTTCGGCGGTTCGACAGCGCTGTCCGGCGGTGGGATCTGGGTGCCGGGTGCACCGTCGCAGCGGCGCGCGGGTCATGTGCCCGACCCCGATGACGTCTTCACCTACCTCAAGGAGATCACCGGCGGTCTGGTGAGCGACGCCCGGCTGCGCATGTACGTCGATACCGCCCCCGAGATGATGGAGTTTCTCGAGAAGCTCAGTCCGTGGCTGGATTTCGTGTGGAAACCCGGCTACGCGGACTACTACCCGGAAGCCCCTGGAGGCTCCGAGCTGGGCAGCACGATCAACGTGGAGGCCATCGACCTGCGCGTGCTGGGCGACGAGGAGCAGAACCTGCTGGCGCCGCTCGCTCTGGCCCCCAGGGGAATCTGGTTCGGTCCGAAGGACTTGCGGCTGTTCTACCAGGTTCGGCAGTCGTGGCGCGGCAAGGCGGTGCTGGTGAAGCTGATCTGGCGGATGTTCCGGGCGCGGGTGTTCGGCGACCGGATGGCCGCGATCGGCCAGTCGCTCGCGGCCCGACTGCGGCTGGCGATGAAGCAGCAGGACATCCCGCTGTGGCTCAGCTCGCCGATGACCGAGTTGATCACCGATGTCGACGGTGCGGTGATCGGCGCGGTGGTCGAGAAGGACGGACGCGCAGTCCGGATCAGGGCCGCCCGTGGGGTCGTGATCGCCAGCGGCGGCTTCGACCACGACATGCAATGGCGTTCCGAGCACCTGCCGGAGGTCGAGAAGGACTGGAGCTTCGGCAATCCCGCCGCCATGGGTGACGGGATCCGGGCCGGGCAGAAGGTCGGCGCCGCCACCGAACTGCTCGACGAAGCCTGGTGGTTCCCGGCGATCTGCTGGCCGGACGGTCGGCTGCAGTTCATGCTCAACGAGCGCATGATGCCGGCACAGTTTGTCGTCAACGGTGCCGGCGATCGATTCATCAACGAGGCGGCGCCGTACATGGACTTCGCCCACGCCATGATCGACGGTCAGAGGTCCGGTGTGACACACATCCCGTGCTGGCTCGTCACCGACATCCGGTCGTTCCACCGCTACGTCGTCGCCGGGCATCTGCCGATTCCGAAGGTCCCGTTCGCACCGGTGCCCACCGGTCGGAAGGTGCCGGCGGCCTGGTTGGAGTCGGGTGTGGTGAAACAGGGCGCCACCTGGGAGGAACTGGCCGACCAGATCGGGGTTCCCGCTGCCCGATTGCGCGCCACCGCAGAGCGATTCAACCAGCTGGCGCACTCCGGCCACGATGACGACTTCTGTCGCGGTGACAGCGCCTACGACAACTATTACGGCGATCCGACCCTGCCCAATCCGAACCTGCACCCGCTCGGCGAGCCGCCGTACTACGCGTTCCAGATCATCCTGGGTGATCTCGGCACGTCGGGAGGGTTACGCACCGACGAGTTCGCGCGGGTGCTGCGATCCGACGACAGTGTCGTGAGTGGGCTCTACGCCGTCGGCAATGCCTCCGCTGCCGTGATGGGCCGCAGCTACGCGGGTGCGGGCGCAACCATCGGTCCCGCCATGGCCTTCGGGTACGTGGCCGCCAGACACATCGCCGATTCAACCCAGATTCAGCCACCGGTCTTGCCGGATCGTCAAGGAGGTAAACAGAAGTGAAGATTTCGCTGTTCTACGAGTTCCCGTTGCCCCGGCCCTGGTCGGAGGACGACGAACACCAGTTGTTCCAGCATGGATTGGACGAGGTGGAACTCGCTGACAAGGCTGGGTTCTCCACCGTCTGGCTCACCGAGCACCACTTTCTCGAGGAGTACTGCCACTCCACCGCACCCGAGATGTTCCTGGCCGCGGCCAGCCAGCGCACCAAGGACATTCGGCTCGGTTTCGGGGTCATGCACCTTCCGCCCCCGATCAATCACCCGGCGCGGATCGCCGAGCGGGTCGCCACGCTGGACCATCTGTCCAACGGCCGGGTGGAATTCGGAACCGGTGAAGGGTCCTCGGTCGCCGAGCTCGGCGGGTTCGACATCGACCCGGCCGACAAGCGCGCGCAGTGGGAAGAAGCACTCGAGGTCTCCATCCGATGCATGACCGAGGAGCCGTTCACCGGATTCAAGGGCGAGCACGTCGAGATGCCCGCCCGGAACGTGATCCCCAAGCCTCTGCAGAAGCCGCACCCGCCGGTCTGGGTGGCGTGCACCCGGCCGTCGTCGGTTCAGATGGCCGCTCAGAAGGCCATCGGTGCACTGAGTTTCGCGTACACGGGCCCGGAGGCACTCAAGGACCGGGTGGATGGTTACTACGCAGAGTTCGAAGAGAAGGGCACCCCGATCACCCCCGCGATCAACCCGAATCTGCTGGCGATCGGTGGCGACCTGTCGATGATGGTGGCCAAATCAGACGACGAGGCGCTCAAACGGCTCGGCATCGGCGGCGGCTTCTTCTCGTTCGGGATCATGCACTACTACCTGACCGGTATGCACACCCCCGGCCGCACCAAGGTGTGGGAACGCTACGAAGAGGCCGTCAAGGAGGATCCGACGCTGGCCTACGGACCGGGCCGCGGTGCGATCGGCTCACCGGACACGGTCCGGGAGTTCCTGCGCGGTTATGAAGCCAGCGGCGTGGACGAGATCATCCTGCTGCTGAACCCGCGCAGCCACGAGGGCACGATGGAGTCCATCGAGATCATGGGCAGGGAGATCCTTCCCGAGTTCATCGAGCGTGACGCGAAAGCGGTCGCGGACAAGGCCAAACGTCTCGAGCCGGTGATCGAGAAGGTCGAGGCGCGACGACAGGCCTGGGACGCGCCGCTGTTCGACGAGACCTACGAATTCGGCGGGCTGCCCACCGGCCGCGGTGGCAAGTTCACCGCCGGCGAGATTCCTGAGGCGATGGCGGAGATCAACGAAGGCAGGGTCAAGGCCGCTCAAGCGGAGAAGGACGCCAAGGCCAAGCAAGCCGCGAGCTGAGCGTGACCACCCTCGACCGCCTGGTCCGCTATGACGGCAAGCATGTCGTGGTCACCGGCTGCGCCTCGGGCATCGGCGCGCAGTTGGCGCACCAACTTCACGAGCTCGGCGCACGGGTGACGGGTCTGGATCGCTGCGCTCCGACTGAATCACAGTCTGCGGTAGACGAGTTCGTCACGGTCGACCTGGCGGATCCTGGCTCTGTCGACGCGGCAGCCGGCAGTGTCGAGGGCCCTGTCGATGTGCTCTTCAACGTGGCCGGGGTGTCCTCGGGCATCGGGGATCCAGTGCTGGTCGTCCGGATCAACTTCCTGGGAATGCGGCAGTTCACCGAAGCGCTCGTCGGACGGCTGGTTCCCGGTTCGGCGATCTGCAACGTGTCCTCATTGGCGGCGGCGTCGTACCGGGAGAACGCCCACACCACCCAGGGCCTGCTCGATACAGACTCGGTCGACTCCGGATTGGTCTGGTGCGCTGACAATCCGGATGCGCTCGCCGATGGCGGCTACCGCCTCTCCAAGGAGGCGATCATCCTCTACGGAATGCGCCGTGCCTCCGACCTGGGTTCCCTGGGCATCCGGATCAACTGCACCGCCCCTGGCGTCACGGAGACCCCGATACTCGACCAGTTGCGGTCCGCCTATGGACAGCAGTATCTGGACTCGTTCACCGCGCCGCTGGGCCGGGTGTCGACCGCCGAGGAGCAGGCCGTGGTACTGGCGTATCTGGGTAGCCCTGCCGCTGGGTACATCACCGGGCAGGTGTTGTGGACCGACGGCGGTATTCTCGCGGAGCGATTGTCCACCGGCATTCGCACTGCCCAACTGGCCCAGGGGAGCTGATCATGGCCGGTAGCATGACCGACTTCCGGCAGATGGCGGACGAGGTGCGCAACTGGGGTCGCTGGGGCGACGCCGACGAGGTCGGCACCCTCAACCTGATCACGGCCGACAAGGTCGCCGAGGCGGCGGCAATGGTCAAGAAGGGCAAGGTCATCTCGCTCGGCGGCGACTTCGGCTCGGCGGGACCGCAGGGCGCGTTCAAGTTCCGGCAGAACCCGGTCCACGTGATGACCGTCGACGGTGGTGATGCTTCGACGCTGGTCCGGTACGGCCCGGAGTGGTTGCGTAACGCAGTGGCCGCCGACGTCAGCGCCTTCTTCGCCGACAACCCGTTCCGCTTCAACGACGACATGATCGTGATGCCGCTGCAGGCCGCCACCCAGTGGGACGCCCTGTCGCATGTCTACTACGAGGACAAGCTGTACAACGGGTTTCCCGCCGATTCGGTGACCAGCTTCGGCGCCTTCCACTGTGGTATCGAAAAGGTTGACGCCAAGGGCATCACGTCGCGTGGTGTGCTCCTCGACGTGGTGGCGCACCGCGGTCTCGAGACTTTTTGTGCGCCCGGTACACCGATCACGCCCTCCGAACTCGACGAGATCGTCGCCCGGCAGGGTGTGGAGATCCGGTCGGGCGACATCATCGTCGTGCACACCGGATGGTGGACGCGGTTCCTGTCCACCGGCGACGGCGCGGAAGCCGGCTCCGGCCTGGACTGGACATGTGCGTCATGGCTGCACCGGCACGACGTCGCCGCCGTGGCCGCGGACAACCTGATGGTCGAGGACCCCGATCCGGCCCAGGGCGTCGAGGGCACGTTCCTTCCGATGCACATGTTGTGTCTGCGCGACATGGGCTTGATGCTCGGCGAGTACTGGGACCTCGGCCCGTTGGCGGCCGACTGTGCCGCAGACGGCGTCTATGAATTCCAGCTCCTCGCGTCGCCGCTGAAGGTTGTTGGTGCGGTGGGAGCCCCTGTCAGTCCGATTGCGATCAAGTGAGTGATGAATTGACCAGTATCAGAACACCGTTCATCGTCGGTCTCGGCGGAACGCTGCGCGCGAACTCGTCGACTGAACGCGCGTTGCGTCTCTGCCTGGAATCGGTGGAGCGCCAAGGGGGACGAACCCGGCTGTTCGCGGCCGAGGACCTCGACCTGCCGATGTACGCGCCGCACGAACTGAACCGCACACCGCGCGCGCTCGAACTGGTGACGGCTCTGCGGGATGCCGACGCGGTCGTCGTCGGCTCCCCGGGATACCACGGCGCGGTATCCGGGCTGGTGAAGAATGCGCTCGACTACATCGAGGATCTTCGGGAGGACCCGCGCGTCTACCTCGACAACACGCCGTGGGGCTGCATCAGCTGCGCCTACGGCTGGCAGGCCGCGGTCGGCACGTTGACTCAGTTGCGGGGCATCGGGCACGCGCTGCGGGCCTGGCCGACGCCGCTCGGGGTGGCCATCAACTCCGCCGAGAACGTCTGGGACCCTTCGGGTGGGCTCGCCGACTCCGAACAGGGCGCCGCCGTCGGCACTCAGCTCGACCTGCTGGCCACCCAGCTGCTGGCATTCGCGGGGACCGCGAAGGCGACGGCGTGACCGATCGGCACACTGTGCTGGTCGACGGCCTGCTCACCAGTTACCTGGAAGCGGGACAGGGTGATCCGATCGTCCTGCTGCACGGAGGCGAGTTCGGGGCCGACGCCGCGATCGGCTGGGAGCACACCGTCGACGCGCTGGCCGCCCGCCACCGTGTGCTCGCTCCCGACATGCTCGGGTTCGGTGGATCGGCCAAGGTGGTGGACTTCACCGATGGGCGGGGCATGCGGATCAGACACATCGCCCGCTTCTGCGAGACGATGGGCATCGAGGCCGCGCACTTCGTGGGGAACTCGATGGGCGCAGTGAACATGCTCGTCGACGCCACCTCGGAGAGCCCTCTGTTGCCTGCCCGCAGTCTGGTGACGATCTGTGGCGGTGGGGACATCCAGCGCAACGAGCACGTCGGCGCGCTCTACGACTACGACGCCACTGTGGCAGGCATGCGCCGGATCGTCGAGGCCCTGTTCTTCGACCCGTCCTATCCGCAGGACAATACCTACGTGCAGCGTCGCTACGAGTCGAGCATCGCTCCCGGAGCGTGGGAGTCCCTGGCGGCAGCACGTTTTCGCCGCCCCGGCCTGGATACGCCGTCGACGCCGACCAGCGCGCGCGCCTACGACCGCATCACCGTCCCGGTCCTGGTGGTGGAGGGACAGGGCGACAAACTACTTTCTGGGGGGTGGTCGGCCGAGATCGCCGCGCAGATCCCGCACGGCCGTGCTGCGGTGATCGAGAATGCGGGTCACTGTCCGCAGATCGAGCAACCCGAGGCCGTCAATGCGCTGCTGCTGGACTTCTTCGAAGGGATCCTGAATGACTGAACTCGCAGGCAAGGTCGCGATCGTCACCGGTGGTGCCTCAGGTCTGGGCGCCGGTCTGGTGCGACGGTTCGCGGCCGAGGGCGCAAAGGTGGTGTTCTGCGATCTCGACGGCGACAGCGGTACGGCATTGGCGACCGAACTCGGTGCCGACGCACTGTTCGTCGAGGCCGATGTGTCCGACATCGATCAGGTGGCCCGACTGGTGGCGACGGCCGTCGACCGTTTCGGGGGTCTGCAGGTGATGGTCAACAATGCCGGGGTGTCGGGCACCATGCACCGGCGCCTGTTCGACGACGACCTCGCCGACTTCCACAAGGTCATGTCGGTCAATCTGTTGGCAGTGATGGCCGGTACCCGCGACGCCGGTCGGCACATGGCCGAGAACGGCGGCGGCTCGATCATCAACCTGACCTCGATCGGCGGCATTCAGGCTGGTGGCGGGGTGATGACCTACCGGGCGTCGAAAGCGGCGGTCATCCAGTTCACGAAGTGTGCGGCAATCGAGTTGGCGCACTACGAGGTTCGTGTGAATGCGATCGCTCCGGGCAACATCCGCACCGCAATCGTGCGCAAGTCGGCGGCCGGGGAGGATCTGGAGAAACTCGAGCAGTTCGAGGCGAAGATCCGCCAGCAGATGCGCGACGACCGACCCCTCAAGAGGGAGGGCACCGTCGACGACGTCGCCGAGGCGGCTCTCTACTTCGCGACGGACCGGTCGCGCTACGTGACCGGCACCGTGCTGCCGATCGATGGCGGCACCGTCGCCGGCAAAGTGCTCGTCCGCAAGTCCGCGAAGTCCGACGCACCGGCGCCCTGAACTTCTTTAAATCAGTCGCTTGACTTAGCCGGTGTGACCGGGTTCACTGAAGTGGTGACCACAGCCCGTAGCGTGCGCGCCGATCGCGCCACCGGTACGCAAGAGGCGATCCTGAAGGCGGCGGAGCGTCTCTACGCCGAACACGGTGTGTTCGCCGTGTCGAACAGGCAGGTCAGTGAAGCCGCAGGACAGGGCAACAACGCGGCCGTCGGATACCACTTCGGTACCAAGACCGATCTGGTGCGTGCGATCGAGCACAAGCATCGACTGCCGATCGAGGAGTTGCGGGAGCGGCGTATCGCCGACATCGGCGACTCGACGCAGATGCGGGACTGGGTCGCCGCGCTGGTCTGTCCGTTGACCGATCACCTTGCTGCACTGGGTAATCCGACGTGGTATGCGCGCTTCGCCGCGCAGGTGATGACCGATCCCGCGTATCACAACATCGTCGTCAAAGACGCGTTGTCCTCACCGTCGCTGGTCCGGGTGCTCGACGGGATCAACACCTGCCTGCCGGACCTTCCCGTCGACGTCCGGATCGAGCGCAACATCATGGGACGCAACCTGCTGATGCACAGCTGCGCTGATCGCGAACGGCTGCTGGCACAGGGGTCTCCGGTCGCCCGGACGTCATGGCAGGCCGCCGCGTCGGGCCTGATCGACGCCATCGTCGGACTCTGGCACGCCCCCGTCACGGAGTTGCCCTGACATGAAGGTCACCGTCGACCAGGACAAGTGCGTGTCATCCGGAATGTGCGTGATGAATGCCGGTGATGTGTTCGACCAGCGCGACGACGACGGCGTGGTGGTGCTGTTGGTCGACGAGCCCGGACCCGCCCACGCCGAGGAAACCCGCAGGGCCGCGGCCGCCTGCCCGGCCCTGGCCATCCAGATCGAGGAATGACGGAGAAGACATGACAGACACCCTTGCCGCCGGGCATGTTTCGGCTGACGTCCCCGAGTACCCGATGGAACGGGAAGCCCGCTGCCCGTTCTCGCCGCCACTGCCGATGCTTGAGATGGGGGAGAGCCGGCCGCTGTCGCGGGTACGGATCTGGAACGGCACCACCCCCTGGCTGATCACCGGCCACGAGGTGGCGAAGGCGCTGTTCGCCGATCCCAGGGTCAGTGTCGACGACCGCCGCGAGGGTTTTCCACACTGGAACGAGCACATGCTCTCCACGGTGAACAAGCGCCCACGGTCGGTCTTCACCGCCGATGCCGAGGAACACACCCGGTTCCGCCGGATGCTGTCCAAGCCGTTCACCTTCAGGCGGGTCGAGGCGCTGCGGTCGGCTATTCAGGAGGTCACCGACGAATGCATCGATGACATCCTCGCGGGTCCGCAGCCCGCCGACATCGTCGCCAAACTCGCACTGCCCGTGCCGACCAAGGTGATCAGCGAGATGCTCGGCGTGCCCTACGAGGACCACGAGTTCTTCCAGCATCACGCCAACGTCGGACTGGCACGCTTTGCGGCCGCGGATGCCATGCAGAAGGGGGCGATGAGCCTTCACAAGTACCTGATCGACCTCGTCGAGAAGAAGATGGCCGAGCCGTCCGAGGACGCGGTGTCCGATCTCGCCGAACGGGTGACCGCCGGCGAGATCAGCGTGAAGGAAGCCGCGCAGTTGGGCACCGGGCTCCTGATCGCCGGCCACGAGACCACCGCCAACATGATCGGCATCGGCGTGCTGGCGTTGCTGGAGAACCCCGAACAGGCTGCGCTACTGCGAGATTCCGATGACCCGAAGTTCATCGCCAACGCCGCCGAGGAGCTGATGCGCTACCTGTCGATCATCCAGAACGGTCAGCGTCGCGTGGCCATCGAGGACATCGAGATCGCCGGGGAGACCATCAGAGCGGGCGAGGGCATCATCATCGACCTCGCTCCGGCCAACTGGGATGCCGCCGCGTTCCCGCAGCCCGACAAGCTGGACTTCACTCGCGACGCCGGCCAGCAACTGGGGTTCGGTTACGGACGGCACCAATGCGTCGGTCAGCAACTCGCCCGCGCCGAACTGCAGATCGTCTTCCACACGCTGCTGCGCCGCATTCCGGCGATGCGGCTGGCGATCCCGTTCGACGAGGTGCCGTTCAAACACGATCGCCTCGCCTACGGCGTCTACGAACTTCCGGTGGCCTGGTAGTCACCGCGCAAATCAACAGCCCTGCACCACAGCCCGATTGGAGCACCAACGATGTCCACTCCGACAGTTCCCTCGCCCACCCGTCCGGTGACGACGCTTTATCCCCCCGAAGGATGGGGCGCACCGAAGAACCGCCACGGCCACGCCAGTGGCGGTATCGCAGGACTCCCCGAAGGAACCGAGATCTTCTCGGCGGACAATCACATCTCGGTCGCCGATGACATCTTCTATGAGCGGTTTCCCGAGGAACTCAAGGGCGCGGCCCCGCGCATCTGGTACGAGGACGGCGCGTACATGGTCGGCATGAAGGGCAAGGCGTGGACCGGCGGCGATTTCGGCCGGGTGCTCATGCAGTACGACGACCTCGCCGGGGCCGCGTCGAACAACATCGACGCGCGCATCAAGGAGCTCAAGCAGGACGGCATCGACAAGGAACTGGCCTTCCCGAACGCGGTGCTGGCGCTGTTCCACTATCCGGACAAGTCCCTGCGCGAGAGAGTGTTCCGGATCTACAACGAGCACATCGCCGACCTGCAGGAGCGTTCCAACGGGCATTTCAACGGTGTCGGCCTGATCAACTGGTGGGATCCCCGTGGCACGCGAAGCACCCTCGAGGAGCTGAAGTCCCTGGGACTGCGGACATTCCTGCTGCCGCTCAATCCCGGCAAGGACGACGACGGCAACATCTACGACTACGGCAGCACGGCCATGGACGCCGTCTGGGACGAGATCGAGGCAGCAGGGTTGCCGGTCAGCCATCACATCGGCGAGACGCCCCCGAAAACGCCCTGCCAGAACAACAGCGTCGTGGTCGGCATGATGGTCAACGTCGACTCGTTCCGTGAGCAGTTCGCCAAGTACGTGTTCTCCGGCATCCTCGATCGGCATCCCTCGCTGAAGATCGGCTGGTTCGAGGGCGGGATCGCCTGGGTTCCGACCGCACTTCAGGACGCCGAACACATGCTCGCCTCCTACCGGCACATGTTCAACCATCAACTCGAGCACGGCGTTCATCACTACTGGGACAACCACATGAGCGCCTCGTTCATGGTTGATCCGCTGGGCCTGCAGTTGATCGACCGCATCGGGGTCGACAACGTCATGTGGTCCTCGGACTACCCGCACAACGAGAGCACCTTCGGGTACTCCGAGAAGTCGCTGGCGTCGGTCGTCGACGCGGTGGGTGCGGACAACGCGGTCAAGATCGTCAGCACCAACGTCAAGAAGTTCCTCGGCCTTCCGGTTGACGCGTCATGACGGCGACGTTCGCCGGATCGTCGCTGCTCGACATCCCGGACCTACCCGACCGCGCCAGGATGTACCGCGAGTGCGGCGCGCGGCTACGCGACTCGATGCGTGCGAAGGGTGTCGACGCACTGGTGCTCCTCGGCAACGGCAACGTGGTGTACGCCACGGGTGCCAGCTGGCCCCTGCTGGACGCCGGCCTGTCCCATGTCGAACGGCCGATCGCGGTGGTGCTCGCCGACGATGAGCACCCGCACCTGTTCATGCCGTTCCGGGAGGGCACGTCCTTCGACTCGGAGCTTCCCGCCGATCATGTGCACGGCCCGCTGTACCTCGAATTCGACGAGGGTGTCGACCATTTCGGATCGATCCTGGCCGATCTGCTGCCACCCGGGGCCACAGTGGCCGTCGACGAACTGACCGGTGCGATGCGACGGGCGTCAGGGCGGCTGTTTCCTACCGGTCTGCCGTCGGACGCGGCGCAGGTGATCGGGCCGGCCAAGCTGGTCAAGACGGTCGATCAGATCTCGGCGGTCCGCAAGGCATGCCGAATCACCGAGCAGGCCGTCGTCGATGTGCAGAAGTCGCTGGTGCCGGGGGTGCGCCAGATCGATCTGTCGGCGCAGTTCGTCCGGCGCGCATTCGAACTCGGCGCCACCGCGAACATGCTCGAGGCCATCTGGCAGGTGATGCCCACGACTCGGGACAGTGGCGCTGTCTGGACCACCACCGGTGACCTGGCGCTGCCGCTGCTGACCACCGAGAAGGAACTGGCCCGGGGCGACGTGCTGTGGACCGACGTCAGCATCACCTACGAGGGATACTGCTCGGACTTCGGGCGTACCTGGCTGGTCGGCGACGAACCGTCGGACCGGCAGCAGGCACAGTTCGTCAAATGGCGGGAGATCCTCGACGCGGTACTGGCGGTCACCAGGGCCGGCGCCACCTGCGGTGATCTGGCGCGCGCGGCGATCGCCGCCAACGGAGGGACAAAACCCTGGCTGCCGCACTTCTACCTGGGTCACGGCATCGGCACCAACGCCGCTGAGATGCCGATGATCGGAACCGATCTGGGTCAGGAGTTCGACGACAACTTCGTCTTCCCGGCAGGCATGCTGCTGGTTCTCGAACCCGTGGTCTGGGAGGACGGAACGGGCGGCTACCGCAGCGAGGAGATCGTGGTCATCACCGAGGACGGATATCAATCCATCACCGACTACCCCTACGCACCGTACGGACACGCCTCATGACGCTCGAGATCCTGCCCGACGACCTGCCGTTACGCACCGGGAGGCGGGAGCGCGCCCTGGCGCAGATGGAGGCCAACGACCTCGACGTGCTGGTGTTGGGTCGTCAGGCCAATGTGCGTTATGTGACCGGGGCGCCGCAACTCTGGGTTGCGGGCACCCGGCCGTTCGCGCCGATCTGTGTCGTCGTGCGGGCGACCGGCGAGATCCACCTCAACAGCAGTTGGGACGAGGGCATTCCCGAGGAGATCAGCCACGATCACCTCTACGGGCTGGCCTGGAATCCGATGACCCTCATCGAGGTCCTCAAGAACATCGACGGGTCGGCCACGGCGAAACGTGTCGGAACCGATGCACTGTCACCGACTTTCGGCCAGTTGCTGCCGATGGCGTTCCCCAACGCCGAACTCGTCGACGGCGAGGAGGTGATGAGGGTGGCGCGCCGCATCAAGACCGCAGCGGAGATCCGCTCGCTGCGGGGCGCTTTGGAGGTCGCCGAGAACGGCCTCGCTGCAGCGGTGGCCGAACTCGCGCCGGGAGCAAGCGAACAGGCGCTCACCGGAGTCATGCTCGAGGCGATGGCGGCAGGCGGGGTCAGCACGTCGGCCACCCAGGACGGGGCGTGGATCACGCCGCGCGAACAGTCGTGGCGGGTGGGTCGGCGAGATCGCAGGGTCGCCGACGGTGACCTGGTGGCCTTCGCATCCGGCGCGCTGGCCAACGGCTATGTCGGCGAGGTGGGGCGCACCTGGCCGGTCGGCGACGTCAAGGGCGCTGACACACTCTTCACCCGTGCAGATGAACTGCGGGACAGGCTTGTGGCAGCGTGTCGGCCCGGGGTTCCGGCCAGCGATCTGTTCGGCGCCTACGAGGCGGCGGGCGAGTCGCTGCCGCCGATGCCGGTGGCCCACGGCCTCGGCCTCGGCTTCGACCCGCCGGTGGTCTCGCCTGACCTGGCGCAGACATCGGCCGCTGAGCATCTGGATCCTGGCATGGTGCTGGCTGTCACGGCATATGTGTGGCAGGCAGGTATCGGTGCGGTGTTCCGCCGCGATGCGGTGCTGATCACCGAATCCGGAGCCGAAGTGCTCACGGCCAGTCCATTCCCGGCCCAGGCCGGCGCCGGAATCAGCTGAGGGACAATACATGACCGAGCAAGAGCGTCCTTCGGCAGAGGAGATCATCCTCTACGAGAAGGATCCCAAGACCAAGATCGCCACCATCACCTTCAACCGTCCGGAATTCCTCAACGCGCCGACGTCCATGGCGCGGTTGCGTTATGCCGATGTGCTGCGTGCGGCCAACACCGACAACGACGTGAAGGTGGTGATCATCCGCGGCGTCGGGGATAACCTGGGCAGCGGTGCCGACCTTCCGGAGTTCATGGAGGGCAATGAGAATCCGTCCGCGCGGCTGGCCGAACTGCGGCTGGAGGATGACGGCGTCGGCGAGGTCACCTACCCCCCCAAGGGCACGTTCCGCAACGGCGCCACCATCAGCTCCTGGTACGCGAACTCACAAGCGGGCAACCGCGCGCTACAGGACTTCAAGAAGATCAGCATCGTCGAGGCCAAAGGGTACTGCTACGGCTGGCACTTCTACCAGTGCGCCGACGCCGACCTGGTGATCTCGTCGGACGACGCGCTGTTCGGCCATCCGTCGTTCCGTTACCACGGCTGGGGCCCGCGCATGTGGACCTGGGTGCAGATGATGGGGCTGCGCAAGTTCCAGGAGATGGTCTTCACCGGCCGTCCGTTCACCGCTGCCGAGATGTATGACTGCAACTTCCTGAACAAGGTGGTGGCTCGCGACCAGTTGGAGGCCGAGACCCTGAAGTACGCCCGGGCCTGTGCTCGGAACCGGCCCGTGGACACCGTCTTTCAGCAGAAGATGTTCTTCGAGATCTTCAAACAGCAGCAGGGCGAGTACATGGGCAGTCTGCTCAGCGCGTTCTTCGAGTCGATGGGCAACGGGGTCGCCAACGACAGCGACGACGACCTCGACATGTTCGAGTCGATCGACTCCGGCCTGTCCGCGGCGGTCAACGACAATGACAGCAAGTTCCCGCCCGAGTTCCGGCTGAGTAAACGCAACCGGGCCAAGGAGGACTAGAGCATCGGTGTCCGCTTTGCCTGATCCACCACTCTCCGGCTACGTCGTCGTCGACCTGTCCAGTGGGATCGCCGGCGCCTACTGCACCAAACTGCTCGCTGACGGTGGCGCAGAGATCGTCAAAGTCGAGACACCACAAGGTGATCCGCTGCGCAAATGGTCGGCGTCGGGGGCGGAGATCGCCGAGGGCGCCGACGGCGCGCTGTTCAGCTACCTGGGGTGCTCGAAGCGCAGCGTGGTGGGCGACGCGACGTCGGACGGCGACTTCGTCAACGCGATGCTCGCCGATGCGGATGCGGTCGTGTGGTCGCGGGGTTCGAGCCTGGCCGAGCATCCCGACTTCCACCCGGAGACGATCCGAGACCGGCACCCGCACCTGACCGTCACCGCGATCACGGCGTTCGGCCTCGAGGGCCCGTGGAGTGACCATCCGGCAACAGAATTCACCCTGCAGGCGTGGTCGGGCGGCATCGTCGGCCTTGGCCGCGGCGCCCCGGACCGGGCGCCGGTCTACGTCGGTGGACAGGTCGGGGAGTACCTGGCCGGCGCGTACGCCAGCGCGGCCACGCTGACCTCGCGGATGCGGGGTGGCGCCGAACTGGTCGACCTGTCGATGCTGGAGACGGCGATACTCGGGCTGACCTACTACCCGGTGAGCTACTTCGAGATCCTGGGCAGGCCGTGGCGCGATGCGCGCAGGTTGACCGTTCCCGGCATCGCACGCGCGAAGGACGGACTGGTCGACATCGGGTGCGGCACCGCCCAACAGTGGTTCGACCTGTGTGCGATGACCGGCCATCAGGAGTGGATCGACGAGGAGTCGCCGCTGTCGATCACCCAGCAGGCCAACGAGAGGGCCGACGACCTCTACGCCTGGGTGGCCGACCAGACCGTTGCCGAGATCAGAGATCTTGCCACCGCGTTCCGCATCCCGAACGCCCCGGTCGCCCACGGTGCGAACGTCGACTCGCTGGACCACTTCGTCGCGCGCGGCTCGTTCATCCTCAACCCGCGGGACGGTTTCACCCAGCCCGGTCCGCCGTACCGCCTGGCGCCCGCGGTGCTGCGG
>NZ_JBAUJR010000235.1:0-1609 GCF_049683935.1 Mycobacterium sp.
CCCCTCCGCCTCGACGGTGGCACCTTCGATGCCGTCGGGATCACGGACGACGCGACCCAGCATCTGGAACCCGCCGCAGATGCCGAGCACCGGCCGTCCCGCCGCAGCATGCGCCAGCACGGCGCGGTCCAGTCCTCGGGACCGCAGCCACGCCAGGTCGGCGATCGTGGAGCGGGTGCCGGGCAGCACCACCAGATCGGCGTCCGCGAGAGCGCTTGGGTGAGAGGCGAATACGACGTCGAGATCGGGTTCCAGCCCGAGGGCGTCGACATCGGTGAAGTTGCTGATCCGCGGCAGTCGCACCACCGCGACGCGGCGCGCTCCCGGCCGTGGCGAGCGCCGCCCCTGCAGTTCGAGGGCGTCTTCGGAGTCCAGCCAGATGTCCGGTCGCCAGGGCAGCGTGCCGTAGACCCGCCTGCCGGTCACCCGTTCCAGATCGCGCAGTCCCGGCGTCAGCAGGTCCAGGTCGCCGCGGAACTTGTTCACCACGAACCCCGCGATCAGTGCCTGGTCCTCGGGCGAGAGCAGCGCGACGGTACCGAGGAACGCCGCGAAGACCCCGCCCCGGTCGATGTCGCCCACCACCACCGTGGGCAGGCCGGCATGCCGGGCAAGCCCGAGGTTGACGTAATCGCCTGCGCGCAAATTGATCTCGGCGGGACTGCCGGCGCCCTCGGCGATGACGACGTCGTAGCGCGACGCCAGATCGTCGAAGGCGGCGTGGGCGGCCACACCGAGCGCACGTCGGCCCTCCAACCAGTCCGACGAGGACACCTCACCCCACGGCCGGCCCATCAACACCACGTGGCTGCGGCGGTCGCTGCCCGGTTTGAGCAGGACCGGGTTCATCGCGGCCTCAGCTGTCGCGCGTGCCGCCTGCGCCTGCACCCACTGCGCCCGCCCGATCTCCACACCCGCGCCGTCGGTACCGACACACACCATGGAGTTGTTGGACATGTTCTGCGCCTTGTAGGGCGCCACCTTCACCCCGCGGCGGACCAGTGCGCGGCACAGGCCGGTGGTGACCACGCTCTTGCCGGCGTCACTCGTGGTGCCGGCGACCAGCAGGCCGGCCATCAGGTCTTGCGCACCAGGAACAGATCCATCACCCAGCCGTCCTGGGCCTCCGCGGCGGCCCTGGCCTCGCCGATGGCGGCGACCACGTCACCGAGACGTCCGGTGATCAGGCGCTCACCCGCGGCCCCGAGGTTGGCGCCCCACCAGATCGTCCAGTCCGCCAGCCCGCTGAAGTCGAGACGCTCGGGGGGCGGATTGAGCATCGCGACGACGTTGTCGAGGCCGGCGGCGACCGCCTCCTGCAGCCGACGGCCGGTGGTGACGTGGACGGGGCGACCGACCTCGTGCAGGACGATGCGGTGTCGGGCAGCGAGCAGTTGTGGCGCGCTGATGCCGGGGAGGACGTCGTAGTCCAGGCCCACCGAGCTGAGCGTCAAATGGTCTCGCACCTTCTCGACGATCCGGATCGTCGAGTCGTAGAGCGACGGATCACCCCACACCAGGAACGCGGCCGTGCCGCCACGCTCGGTCAGGTGCGCGGCGTATTCCGCGGCGCGGGCGGCGTGCCAGTCGGTGACGGCGGCCTCGTAGC
>NZ_JBAUJR010000236.1:0-17822 GCF_049683935.1 Mycobacterium sp.
ATCCCGGACAGCACATCACCGGATCCGGCGGTGGCCGCCCAGGATTGACCGGCGACGTTCAGATACGCGGTGCCCTGCGGTTCGGCGACGACGGTGACGTTGCCCTTGAGCAGGACGGTGACGCCCAGTTGATCGGCGAGCCGCCGGGTGGCGCCGACACGGTCCGCACCCGGCGGTGATCCGGCCAGTCGCGCGTACTCGCCGGCATGCGGGGTCAGAACCGTCGGGGCGCTGCGGCCCCCGACGAGTTCCGGGTGGGCGGCCAGGATCGTCAGCCCGTCGGCGTCGACGATGACCGGCACGTCGGATTCCAACGCGAAACACAGCGCTGCCGCGGCCGTCTCATCAGTGCCCAGCCCAGGACCGACGACCCAGGCCTGCACCCGGCCCGCCGACGCGTGACCGGGTGTCGCGATCACCTCCGGCCAGTGCGAAACCACCTCTGCCGCAGCGGTTCCCGCGTACCGGACCATGCCGGACGTGGCGGCCACCGCAGCGCCGGTGCACAGGATCGCCGCGCCGGGGTAGGTTGCCGAGCCGGCCATCACACCGGTGACGCCCTGGGTGTACTTGTCGTCGTGGGGTCCGGGGACCGGCCAGCGGGCGGCCACGTCGTCGGCCTCGAAGCCCACCATGACACTCGCCGGCAGATCCAGCCCGATGTCGATGAGTTCGACACGCCCGCAGTCCCGCAATGCGTGGACCGGCTTGAGCCCGCCGAACGTGACCGTCACCGCAGGTGTGACGTGCGGGCCGTCGGCCGCGCCGGTGTGGACGTCGATTCCGCTGGGCAGGTCGACGGCGACGACCGGGACACCGGCTACCTCTACGGCGTCGAACACCGCCGCCGCGTTCGGCCGCAGTGGTCCGGAGCCGGAGATGCCGACAACGCCGTCGATCACCAGATCGGTTGACGGAGGCAGCTTCTGGACGATCCAGCCACCCGCCCGGGTGAACGCCGCGAGGGCTTTGTGGTGGGCCTTTTCCGGGTTGAGCAGGATCGCTGTCGCCCCGGCGCCGCGGCGGCGCAGGTACGTCGCGGCCCACAGTGCGTCACCACCGTTGTCGCCTGAGCCGACGACCGCGCAGACGGTGCGGCCGCTGACGGTGCCGAGTTCGCGGGCGATCGCGGTGGCGAGCCCGAAGGCCGCCCGGCGCATCAGCACGCCGTCGGGAAGGGAGGCCAACAGCGGTGCTTCGGCCTCGCGGATCTCATCGGCGGTGTAGTAGTACCGCATGGCTCACAGGTTACGTGGGTACCTGACAATCATGGCGAATCGTGAACTCACCGAAGAGCTCCTCGAACTCGAACACGCAGGCTGGAAGTCGCTGTGCGACGGCACCGGCGACCAGTTCTACGGCGGGATGATGGCCGACGACGCGGTGATGGTGTTGGCCAACGGCATCGTGATGGATCGTGCCACGGTCGCCGCCGCACTCGGTGAGTCACCGCCCTGGGCGCGCTACGAGATCAGCGACGTCCGGTTGATCGAAGTCACGCCTGACACCGCCGCGTTGGTTTACACCGGCACAGGGTGGCGGGACGGGCAGGACGAGCCGTTTGTCGGCGCGATGTCCTCGGTGTACCACCGCGCCGGCCACGGCTGGAAGCTCGTTCTCTATCAGCAGTCCGCCAAGGGCTGACGTCACCTGCAGGTCAGCACCATGCAGCCGGCGATGGGCCCGCCGCCCGCGGCCGCCAGCGCCACCTGCGGCCGTTGCATCACCTGGCGGTCGCCGGCCTGACCTCGCAGCTGCAGGCAGGCCTCGTGCAGGAGCCAGTAACCGTGTAGGCGCCCCGCCGACAGCTGGCCGCCATAGGTGTTCAGCGGCAGTTCGCCGTCGAGCGCGATGCGCTGGCCTCCTTCGACGAACGGCCCGGCCTCACCGTCGCCGCAGAGCCCGAGCGCCTCCAGCCACGCGAACGTCAGAAACGTGAAGCCGTCGTAGAGTTCGGCGAGCTGCACGTCGGCGGGTGTCAGATCGGTCCGCGACCACATCTGTGCTGCCGCCTCGACAGAGGCCATCTTCGGATAGTCGGCGCGGTGCACCCAGCCCCCGGAACCGTAGGCGCCGCCGATCGCCTCGACCGCTACCGGTGGCTGCGGGCAATCCGCCGCGTGCTCGGCGCGTGAGATCACCAGCGCCACCGACCCGTCGATCGGGGCGTCACAGTCGAACAACCCCAGCGGGGTCGACACCGGCCGCGCCGACAGGTAGTCCTCCATCGTCATCGGGTCGCGGTAGACCGCCCTGGGATTCAGGGCCGCGTTGCGGCGGCTGTTGATCGCCAGCCAGCCCAACTGCTCCTTCGTGGTTCCGTAGAGCTCCATGTGACGTCGGCAGTGCATCGCGGTCCAGTTGGCCGCCGAGTAGGCGTGCGCACCCAGCAGTTCGCCGATGTCGTCGATCGCACCGATCTGGCGCCGGGTCCCGGGAGTTCTCGGCTCGACCGGCGGCGACGTCAGCACGTTCGGTTGAGAGGGGGCGGTCGGGTTGCCGGTGAGTGCACCGCCGAGCATCTGCACGGTGCGATACACCAGTACGTGCCGGGCACCGCCTTCCCCGACGGCACGCGTCGCCGCGATCACCGGGTTGATCACCCCGCCGGTGAGGAAGTCCGACCCACGGTCGATCGCATCGATTCCCAGCGCCGGCAGCAACTCCCCCGCCGTGACGTCTCCCAGCGTGGCGACTCCGTCGATGTCCGACGGGGCCAGCCCCGCGTCCGCGATCGCTTCGCGGCCGGCCTCCAGAGTCAGCTCCAACCCGGGGATGCCGGTGCGCCGCCCGATCCTCGAGATGCCGATGCCACTGATGATCGCGTTCTTCTCGAAGTGCGTCACCCGAGGTACGTTAGCCGTCATGCGCGTGCCGAGGTGCGTCCGATGTTCGCTGTGGGTGTCGCCGCCCGCCCACGACTGCCCGGAGTGCGGCGGTGAGTTGACACCTTCGCCCGTCAGCGGCCGCGGCAGCGTATTCACCTACACCGTGAACCACCATGCGTTCGACCCGACGATTCCCGTCCCGTACATCATCGCGGTCATCCAGCTCGACGAACAGCACGACCTACGTATCGTAGCGAATATCGTTGACTGTCAACCCGACTCGGTCGCCATCGGCATGCGGGTGGCGGCGACGGATACCGCGGATCCCCCAGTCTTTGTACCGGCCTAGGGATTTCGCCCGCGGATCGCCGCCGTCAACGTCGGATACAGATCGATGACCTCGTCGATACGCATCATCCGAATGGGTCGGCTGGTCGCGGGCCCGTCCGCCACCACGCGCAGCGACATATCGGCGCGCGCCGTGAGCCGGTGGGTCTCCACGAGCACGCTGATGCCGGCGGAGGACAGGAACCCCACGTCGGTGATGTCGACGATCAGAATCGACGGGCAGTTCGCCAGCGCAACGTCGAGGTGCGTCCCGAGAGTGGGTGCGGTGAGGACGTCCAGGTCGCCTTTCACGTGCAGTACCACCGTCTCGCCGTCACGCCGCGGGCTGATGCTGAACCTGCCACTTCGATTGTGCTCGCTCACATTCATCATCGCCCCCGGACCAACGAACTTGGGTGTCTGCTGCAGCTCACGCGGCCATCAAGGCGGCGACCATCGCTGCACAACGGATCATTGACAGGTATATCGGCGCAAAGCCGCCCGGCGTTAACCGATTCGACGAAGTTTTTCCCAGTTTTGGGAGAGCTGTCACGAAAATGCAGTTCGGCCAGCAGTTTCACTGTCAATTCTTTTCCAGAAACGATGTGCCCGTTCACCGATCTCGTCGGCATACTCGCCGCTGATCGCGTGTGACGCATGGGGCCAGAGTTCAACCTCCGCACGCGGCAACAACTTTGCCGCCGACTCCGCGGCGCGACGACCATCGTGGATCACGCTGCGCCCCGCGATCAACGCGAGCACCGGGACGTCCAGGGCTTTCAGCTGGTCAGCGGTGAATCGTGTCGGAAGAGGTTGCCGCAGCACAAAATCGCGCGCGCCTGCTGCGATCAACGCTGCCACCGCAACGGAGTCGTCGAGATCGACACCTCCCGAGATCCACTTCAGTACCTGCTTCCGGAGGAATTCGGGCGCGCCGGACAGACCCATCGGGATCACGGCGAGCATCGTTCGAATGGGAATGGGCGCAAACGTCATCGCCGGATCCAGCAGCGTCAACGATGCCACACCGCCGTGCCCGTGGACGGCATGATTGGTGGCAGACCACGCCCCGAAGGACACCCCCATCAGATGTGGGCATGTCAGACCCATGCCGGTCAGCAGCTCGTCGAACCACGACGCCTGATCTTCGGATCCGGAGATCGGTCGCTGTTGCACCGACATCCCGGGCTCGCCCAGGAGGTCTACGGAGTACACCGGCCGGTGGGCCAGCAGACCGGGCAGATTCGCCCCCCACATCGGCGTCGAGGCGTTGCGACCCGGCAGCAGCACGACCGGACGTCCAGGACCTCCTGCGAAACGGTAGACCCGGACCCGGCCGAAAAGTGTTGGCACGTCGAACGACTCGTCATACGGCGGAAGCCTGGCCATCGCCGCGCGGTAGGTGGTGACAAAGTGGTCGTGACCGGCGTCGCTGCGGAAGTGCCCGACCGTGCTCACGCGGGGCTACTCGACGGTGACCGACTTCGCCAGGTTCCGCGGCTTGTCGACGTCGTACCCGCGCGCCTGGGCCACGCCCGCGGCGAACACCTGAAGCGGAATCGAGGACAGCAAGGGTTGCAGAAGTGTTGGCACCGCCGGCATCTCGATGAGATGGTCGGCGTAGGGCCGCACCGTGTCATCACCTTCCTCGGCGATCACGATGGTCACCGCGCCCCGGGCCTGGATCTCCCGGATGTTCGACAGCAACTTCGAGTGCAGCGTGGCCGCGTTCTTCGGCGACGGCATCACGATGATGACGGGCAGGTCGTCCTCGATGAGGGCGATCGGGCCGTGCTTGAGCTCACCCGCGGCGAAGCCCTCGGCGTGCATGTACGCCAATTCCTTGAGCTTGAGCGCGCCTTCGAGCGCCACCGGATATCCCACGTGGCGGCCCAGGAACAGCACCGTCTGCGACGACGCGAAGCGGGTGGCCAGTTGCGCGACGGGGTCGGCCGCGGTGGCCAGCACACGCGCGATCAGGTCGGGCATCGCCTCGAGGTCGTGATACTCGCGGGCCACCTCGTCGGGGTACTTGGTGCCGCGGGCCTGCGCAAGTGCCAGTCCGACAAGGTAACTCGCGGCGATCTGGGCCAGGAACGTCTTCGTCGACGCGACCCCGATCTCGGGTCCGGCGCGGGTGTAGAGCACCGCGTCACATTCCCGGGGGATCTGGCTGCCGTTGGTGTTGCAGATGGCCAGCACCTTGGCCTTCTGCTCCTTGGCGTGCCGCACCGCCTCCAGCGTGTCGGCGGTCTCACCGGACTGCGAGATCGCCACCACCAGGGTGTGGCTGTCGAGAACCGGGTCGCGGTAACGGAATTCGCTGGCCAGTTCGACCTCGACGGGCAGCCGGGTCCAGTGCTCGATCGCATACTTGGCGAGCAGCCCGGAGTGGAACGCGGTCCCGCACGCGACGATGAAGACCTTGTCGATTTCGCGCAGTTCCTGGTCGGCGAGACGCTGCTCGTCGAGCACGATGCGGTTGTCGATGAAGTGACCCAGCAGGGTGTCGGAGACGGCGGCCGGCTGCTCGGCGATCTCCTTGAGCATGAAGTACTCGTAGCCACCCTTTTCGGCGGCCGAGGTGTCCCAGTCGATGTGGAACACGCGGTAGTCCGTCGAGGAATCTGCGAGGTTGCCCGCGAAGTCGGTGATGCGATAACCGTCCGCGGTGACCACCACCGCCTGGTCCTGACCGAGTTCCACCGCCTCGCGGGTGTGCTCGATGAATGCGGAGACGTCGGAGCCGACGAACATCTCACCGTCACCGATGCCGAGCACCAGTGGAGTGGAGCGGCGCGCGGCGACGATCATGTCCGGTTGGTCGGCGTGCGCGAAGACCAGCGTGAAGTGACCCTCGAGCCGACGCAGAACCGCCAGCACCGAAGCCGCGAAGTCACCTGCGTTGTCGCCGTCCGCATACTCACGCGCCACCAGGTGGACGGCTACCTCGGTGTCGGTGTCGCTGGCGAACTCGACCCCGGCGACCTCGAGTTCGGCGCGCAGCGCGGAGTGGTTCTCGATGATGCCGTTGTGGACGACCGCGACCTTGCCGGTGGCGTCCTGATGCGGGTGGGCGTTGCGGTCGGTGGGCCTGCCGTGTGTCGCCCACCGGGTGTGCCCGAGACCTGTCGCCCCGACGAGATGGTCCGCTCCGGTCTCGCCTAGAGCGGCTTCGAGGTTGGCCAACCGACCTGCCTTACGGCGAACGGTCAGCCCGCCCTGGCCGTCGAGCAGCACCACGCCCGCCGAGTCATAGCCTCGGTACTCCATCCGGCGCAGCGCGTCGACGACGATCCCGCAGGCAGGACGCTGCCCGACGTAGCCGACGATTCCGCACATAGCCATACAGGGTAGTGCAGGAACGCGTCTGCTCCGGGTGGGCTACGGTCATCGGGTGGCCAGCACGAAGAAGCTCTTCAACGCGTTGACCCGCCGTGGCCCACACCGTGTGATGCGCGGTGACCTGGCCTTTGCCGGGCTCCCAGGCGTCGTCTACACCCCCGCTGCGGGTAAGAATCTGCCGGGCGTCGCGTTCGCTCACGACTGGATCACATCGGCCGATCGCTACCACGGAACGCTGGAGCATCTGGCGTCCTGGGGCATCGTCGCGGCCGCCCCCAACACCGAGACCGGATTGGCCCCGTCGGCGCTGACTCTGGCCTACGACCTCGGCACGACGCTGGACATCATCGCGGGCGTGCGGCTGGGCACCGGCGACATCAGCGTGCACCCGGGCAAGCTGGGCCTCGCAGGGCACGGGTTCGGTGCGTCGACGACGGTCTTCGCAGCGGCGGGGATGGCGGTGAAGCCGAAGGCGGTGTTCGCCGCGTACCCCACGATCACCAAGCCGTCCGCCGAGCAGCCTGCGGCAACACTGCGCGTTCCCGGCCTGATCCTGGCCGATCCCGGTGATCCGATGACGCTGAGGTCCAATACCGTCGAACTGGCGCGTGCGTGGAAGACAGCCACGCTGCGCGCGACGTCGAACACCAAGTCCGGAGGCCTGGTCGAGGGGCGCAGACTGGCTCCGGTCGTCGGGCTTCCGGGCGCTGACAAGAGCACGCAGAAGATCGTGCGGGCTCTGATGACCGGGTACTTCCTGCACATGCTGACCGGTGACAAGGTCTACAAGGACTTCGCCGACGCCGAGGTCGAACTCCCGAAGGCGTCGGTGATGGACCCCTTCGCCGACGACCCGGTGGACCTGGAGAACAAGGTCGTCGCGCTCCTCAAGCCCTGACCGGAGCTAGCCCAACCAACTGGTTGGGTGTATATCTTGCTGATGCGAACAGGCATCTTCCTCAGCTACGCCGGCGGCTTCCTCGATGCGGTCGAGGAGGTGGTCGAACTCGAGAAGATCGGTGTCGACATCGCACTGGTCGCCGAGGCCTACTCCTACGACGCGATCAGCCAACTCGGCTTTCTGGCGGCCCGAACGTCGCGGATCGAGTTGGGAACCGGCGTCGTCCCGATCTACACCCGCACCCCCGCACTGATGGCGATGACGGCCGCGGGCCTCGACTACATCTC
Organism: Mycobacterium sp.; assembly: GCF_049683935.1. Lineage (GTDB taxonomy): Bacteria > Actinomycetota > Actinomycetes > Mycobacteriales > Mycobacteriaceae > Mycobacterium. Next base: position 7,689 of record NZ_JBAUJR010000236.1, read on the forward strand.
CGACGGCCGCTTCCGGCTCGGCCTGGGCACCTCGGGCCCGCAGGTGGTGGAGGGCTTCCACGGCGTGCCGTTCGACGCCCCGTTGGGGCGCACCCGCGAGGTCGTCGAGATCTGCCGTCAGGTGTGGCGTCGCGAACGCCTCAGCCATGACGGCAAGCACTACCAGGTGCCACTGCCGGCCGACCGCGGGACCGGGCTGGGAAAACCTCTCAAGCTGATCAACCACCCTGTGCGGGAACGGATCCCGATCACCATTGCCGCACTCGGCCCGAAGAACGTCGAGCTGACCGCCGAGATCGCCGAGGGATGGCAGCCGGTGTTCTTCTACCCGGAGAAGGCCGACGAGGTCTGGGGCGACGCGCTGCGCGCGGGTGCCGCCAAACGCGATCCGGCTCTCGGCCCTCTCGATGTCATGGTGAGCGCCAGCCTGGCGATCGGCGACGACGTCGATGACCGATTGGCCTGGGCCAAGCCACAATTGGCGCTCTACATCGGCGGCATGGGTGCCCGGGGTCGCAATTTCTACCACAATCTGGCGACGCGCTACGGCTACGGCGAGGTCGCCGACCATATCCAGGACCTCTACCTGGCGGGCAAGAAGGCCGAAGCCATCGACGCAGTGCCCGACGAACTCGTGCGTCAGGTGTCCCTGGTGGGGCCGCGCGGCTTCGTCAAGGAACGGGTGGCCGCCTTCGCCGAGGCCGGCGTGACGACGCTGCTCGTGCATCCGCTGACCGGCGACCGACGCGAAACCGTGGCCTTCGTGGAGGAATTACAGTCACTGTTGTGACCGAACTCTCCGATGACGTGATCGGCTTCCTCTCCGAGGGCACCCGCACCGCCAAGCTCGGATTCGTCGCAGCGGACGGCCGTCCGCTGGTGGCGCCCGTCTGGTTCATCGTCGACGGACAACAGTTGGTGTTCAACACCGGCAAGACCACCGCCAAGGGGCGGGCGCTCTTCCGCGACCCCCGCGTGGTGCTGTGCATCGACGACGACCGACCTCCCTTCTCGTTCGTGCAGGTTCAGGGAACGGCAACCATCGGCGAGGATCCGGCCGAGGTGCTGGACACGGCAACCCGCATCGGCGGCCGCTACATGGGCGAGGATCGGGCCGAGGAGTTCGGGCGCCGCAACGGCGTCCCGGGCGAGTTGGTGGTTCGGGTCACGCCCACCAAGGTCCTCAAGGCGTTCAACCTCGCAGACTGAGGGCGGAAGACCGAACAAGAGCCGATAGCACCACCGCCACCAGGAGCAGCGCCGGCACGTCTCCCCACAGATGTCCCCTGTGGTGGCCGCTGCCGAAGGACTGGACAGCCATGATCGCTGCGTGCACGACACTTGACCACACGGTGAACCAGATGAGGCTGACGTTGGCCTCCGGACGGCGGGCAGCCCTCCAGAGGAATATGCCCAGCGTGGCATACAGACCGACGATCATCATGAAGTAATCGGACTGGTGCGGCGCACCGGGATGCCACGCCCACCCTGACGGCCAGACAACCGCCAGCGGATAGAGCAGCATCATCACCGCGCCGAAAGCGACGAGCGCGATCTGCAGAAGTCTGTAGCTGTGAGGGATTGCCATCGCGTGCTCCCGCATCCTCGCATCGATCGTGGCGTCACATTACGCCCGGCGGGGTCCGGGTAGCGGGCTCCGCAATATGTGACTGCCACCTCCCCTGTTCCGCCATGTGATTGACACCACAGCTTTTGCTGTATACAGTTCAGTCATTCGGTAGACAAGGAGAGAAGATGGCATACCAAAATGCCGCGGGTAGGGTCGCCTCTGAACTGCGCAGCGGGATCCTTCACGGTGAGATCGCTCCCGGTTCTCGGCTGTCCCAGCTGCGTCTCGCCGAGCGCTTCGGTGTCAGCCGGATCCCCGTCCGCGACGCCCTCCAGTTGCTCGCTGGCGAAGGGCTGGTGCACCCGGCGTCGAATGCCACCGCGGTGGTCACCGGCATGTCGGTGCCCGAACTGCAGGAACTCTACGAACTCCGGGAAGCCGTCGAACCGATCGCCACCCAGATCGCGGTGCCCAACGTCGGCCGGGCCGACATCCTCACCATGCGCAAGCAACTGGTCATCATGGAAGAGAACGTCGACGCCCGCGCCTGGCTGGCGGCCAACGCGGACTTCCACGCCGCGGTGTACATGCGGGCGAACCGGCCACGGATGATCGAGCTGGTCGAGCAGCTTCGCCGGCTCACCGACCGGTACCTGTACGTGCACCTCGAGGTCATCGGCCGGACCGAGCACCTCCATGCCGAGCACCTCGCCATCATGGCCGCCGTCGAGAGTGGCGACGCCGCACTCGCTGCCCGCCTCACCCGCGAACACCTCGCGACCTCGCACGACTACATCCTCACCTATCTTCTCGAAAACCCCACTGCCACAGGCGGAGACGATTTCGTCAGCCTGCATGAGGCAGCACCAGTAGCCGCGTCAGAGGCATCGTCGCCTCACGCTCAGTTGAAGGGAACAAACAAGTGAACGGTCTCGCACGACGCCTCACAGCCGCAGTCCTGGCGGCGACCACCGCGGTGGCCCTCTCCGCCTGCGTCTCCAGGCCCGAACAGAACGCCGGCGGCGACGGCGGCACCATTCGATTCACCTTCGCGCCGGATCCGGTGTGGGACTACATCACCGACCAGGGAATCCTCGAAGAGATGGAGGCCGAGTCGGGCATCAACATCGAGGCGTCCTCCACCTGGGACGAGTTCGGCGTATTCGCCGGCGGTCACGCCGACATCGTGTCGTCGGCGAGCTACGAGGTGCCCGTCATCGAAGAGGAGACCGGGCGCAACACCGTGGTGATCGGCAAGTACAACATGGACCGCAGCGTGATCATCGCGCGCGCCGACAATCCTGCCAACACCTTGGCCGACCTGCAGGGCGAGGACATCTCGGCCTTCACCGCGGTGTCGGCGACTCTGGTGTGGGGGGCCTACGCGAAGAAGCTCCATGACGTCGACTTCCGTTCCGGCGGAGGGGATTACAACATCATTGTGGCCGACCCGCAGCAGCAGGCGGACCTGGTCGAAAGGGGTGAGGTCGCAGCGTGTGTGTGCCTGCCCGAGTTCGCCACGCCGGGCCTTCGCTCCGGGGAGCTCAAGGTGCTCTACGACGGCAAGGCCTCCAAGGACATGTATGCCGACCTGGTCGTCGAGGGTCACGAAGGCCCGATGATCAACGTGTTCCTCGCCGGTGCCGAATGGGCCGAGGAGAATCCCGAGCAGGTCGAGTTCTTCCTCGAGGTCTGGCAGCGCGGACTGCAGGAGTGGGAGCAGAACAAGACCGAGATCATCGAGACCTACCCGCAGCACTTCGCGGTCGAGGCACCCGAGGACGTGGCCTTCGTCCAGGAGTACGTCAACGACAACGACTGGTTCGTCCGCGACGTGCGATTCGACCAGCAGTGGGCCGACGGTGAATCCCAGGTCTTCCCGCTGCTGAAGGAGACCGGTTTCATGGATGAATCCCAGGCCCTGCCCAACTTCCGGATCTCCGAGGGCGGCAACGGGTCATGACGGTGACCACCACCGAGCGTGCTGAAGGGGGTGCACCCCCGGCCCCCGAGGGTGCACCCCCCAGCACGATAGGCAAAAACCTGCGACGTACCGGTCTCGCACTGACCGGATACCTCACCCTGTTCGCCGTGTGGTCGGCGTGCTCGCTGTTCTTCTTCACCCCCTACGTGCTGCCGGCGCCCTGGACGGTCGGTGCCGAGATGTGGCACCTCGCCGCCGACGGCACCGCGTTCGTCCAGTTCGGTTCCAGCATCGTCAAGATCGCCGTGGGCTTCGCGATCGGCACCGTGGTGGGCGTCCCGCTGGGACTGCTCATGGGACGGATGCGGTACTGGAACTACTTCTTCCAGCAGCCGCTGCTCGTCCTGGGCAACGTGCCCGGTCTGGCGTTCGCGGTGTTCGCCCTGATCCTGTTCGGGATCGGCGCCATCGGTCCGATCGTCGTGGTGGCCTTCGTCGCACTCCCCTACGTGGCGCTCAACGTGGCGCAGGGCGTCGAGGAGGTCGACCGGAATCTGATCGACATGAGCGCGGTGTACGGCCTGAACCGCAGCGCCATCCTCCGGTCGGTGTTCCTGCCGTCGATCATGCCGTTCCTGTTCGCAGCGTTGCGGTACGGCTTCGCGATGGCCTGGAAGGTGGAGGCTCTCACCGAGGTGTTCGGCGGGCGCAGTGGCATCGGCTTCATGATTCGCCAGTCCTACCAGGAGTTCTCGGTCGCCGGCGTGCTGGCGTGGACCGGATTCTTCGTCCTGTTCATCCTGCTGATCGAGCGGGTTTTCCTTGCCGGACTCGAACGCCGGTTCTTCGCCTGGAGAGGAGGTCGCTGACATGACCGCACCCACAACCGCACCCACAACGAAACCGTCCTGGCTCACCGGGCCGTTCGGCGCCAGCGCGGCCGCCGCAGTCGTGTTCCTGCTGCTGTGGCAGGCGGCCGGCATGTTCAGCGAACGCATCCCCGGACCGGCGCCCGTCATCCAGGCCGCGATCAGAGAGGTCGAGCGCGGGGAGTTCTTCTTCAACTTCGCCATCAGCATGCAGCGCTTCGGGATCGGCATGGCCATCTCCATCGCCGTCGGAATCGCCATCGGCCTCGCCATCGGGTCGTCACGCCTGTTCGACGATATGTTCGGCGATGTCAACCTGGTCGGTCTGGCGATCCCGGCGGTGATCTGGGCGCTGCTGTGCGCCATGTGGTTCGGATTCTCCGACACCGCACCGATCGTCACCGTGGTGCTCTCGGCAGTACCGTTCGTAGTCGTCAACGTGGCAGCAGGGGCACGCTCCATACCGCCTGCGCTGCTGGACATGTCGGACTCCTACGGCGTGACGTCGGCCCGGCGGTTGCGCCACGTGATCCTTCCCTCGGTCACCGGGTACACCGTCGCCGGGATCCGATTCGGCGTCATGTCCGGCTGGAACGGACTGCTGCTGTCGGAGTGGTTCGGATCGGCCGACGGTGTCGGCCATCAGGCCCGGTACTGGTACGACGCCAACCAGATGCCAGGGTTCGTCGCCTGGATCGCGTTCTTCATCCTCTTCATGGTCCTGACCGACCGGGTAGTTCTGGAGCGCCTGTCGCGCCGCGCATTCCGTTGGCGTGACGGCGAATCCACGAGTGCCACCCCCGCCGCGGCTCCGGCCGCCTGACATCCGAACAGAAGGAATCCCGTCATGGCCACTGTCCACGTGAAAAATCTGGTCAAGGTGTTCACCACACCAACCGGACCCCAGACCGTCATCGACGGTATCGACTTCGAGATCGCCGACCGCTCGTTCGTGTCTCTTGTCGGCCCGTCGGGTTGCGGGAAGACCACGCTGCTCAACATCATCGCGGGGATCGAGACCGCGACCGCAGGTTCGGTGTCCATCGGGTCGGCCGACCGGCCGGGCAAGCTGGCCTACGTCTTCCAGGAGCCCCGCCTGCTCCCCTGGCGCTCGATCTTCGACAACCTGATGTACGTCCAGCGCACCCATGACGATGCGGCGAAAGAGCGGGTGCACGAAGCACTTCAGCGTGTCGGGCTGGGCCATGCCGAGAAGAAGTGGCCGGGTCAGCTCTCCGGCGGCCAGCAGCAGCGGGTCGGCATCGCTCGGGCGCTTTCGGTCGAACCCGACGTGCTGCTGATGGACGAGCCGTTCAGCCACCTCGACGCCATCACCGCCCGGGGACTGCGGGAACACCTGCAGGAACTCTGGGCGGCGACACGCAAGACGGTCGTGTTCGTCACGCACGACGTCAGTGAGGCAGCCGAACTGTCCGACCGCATCCTGATGCTCGCTCCGGGCGGGACCATCCACGAGGACATCCCGGTCGATCTGCCGCGCCCGCGCAAAGCATCGAACGAGAAGGTCGCCGTCCTGGAGTCATCGATATTGCGTCGATTCGAGGACCTCGAGGCCGCCGCGAAAACGCCTCCCGCCCCTGTCAACGCCTGACCCACCACAACAAAGAGGCCATTCCATGCCTGAACAGTCCACATCCTCGGCCGCACCAACGGTGCTGGGCACCAACGGTGAATCGGCACACGCACTGCTGATCAACGGCGAGCACCGTTCCGGCGGTGGCGATCTGCTCGAACTGATCAATCCCGCCACCGCCAAGGTGTTTGCACGCTGCCACAGTGCCAGCCTCGAGGACACCGATGACGCGGTGTCTTCGGCGCGGTCGGCCTTCGACGCCGGCGTCTGGTCCCAGTTGTCGATTCAGGAACGGTCGCGGATCCTGCACCGGTTCGGCGACCTGCTCGAGCGCGACATGAACGAGCTGTACCGGCTGGAGACGGTCAACAACGGGCGCCCGATCACCGAGACCAAAGCTCAGATCACCCGGTTGCCGGAGTGGTACCGGTACAACGCCGCCCTGCTACTCGCCTCGCGCAATGCCGTGGTGCCGATGTCCGGCGAATATCATTCGTACACATCACGATTCCCGCTGGGCGTCGTCGCCACGCTGTCGTCGTTCAACCATCCCCTGATGATCGCGTCCAAGAGCGTGGCACCGGCTCTGGCCACCGGCAACAGCGTGGTTCTCAAGCCGTCGGAGCAGACCCCGCTGACCGCCCTGCTCGTCGGTGCGCTGGCTCTGGAAGCCGGCATCCCACCCGGTGTGCTCAACGTGGTGCCGGGCCTGGGCCCGGTCACCGGCGCGAGGCTGGCCGAGCACCCCCTGGTCGACAAGGTGGTCTTCACCGGGGGCACCGAGGTGGGCAGATCGATTTCGATGGCGACCGCCCGGCGCTTCGCCAAGTCGACCGTCGAATTGGGCGGCAAGACACCGGTTCTGGTGTTCGACGACGTCCCCGTCGAGGTGGCTGCGCGGGGTGCGGCGTTCGGTGGCTTCATCGGAGCCGGCCAGACGTGCATCGCCGGCACCCGCATCCTGGTCCAGGAGACGATCTACGACGAGTTCGTCGCCGCGCTCGTCGCGCAGGCCGAGAGCATCCGCATCGGTGACCCGAGCCAGCCCGGAACTCAACTCGGGCCGGTGATCTCGGAGCGGGCACGCACGCGCATCCTCGACTATGTCGAGATCGGTCGCTCCGAGGGGGCCACTGTGGCCACCGGAGGGTATGCGCCCGAGATCGCAGGCCTCGACGGTTACTTTGTCGCCCCGACGGTTCTCTCCGGCGTCAACAACCAGATGCGGGTGGCCCGTGAGGAGATCTTCGGACCGGTACTGGTGGTGATCCCCTTCAGCGACGAATCGGATGCGGTGGGCATCGCGAACGACTCACCGTACGGGCTCGGCTCCTCGATCTGGACGCGCGACGTGGCCAGAGCGCACCGAGTGGCCGCCAAACTCGAGCAGGGCATCGTGTGGGTCAACGACCACCACCGCCTGGATCCGTGCTCTCCGTGGGGAGGTGTGCGGGAAAGCGGACACGGCCGAGAAGGTGGCTGGGAGTCCTTCGACGATTTCACCCATGTGCGGGCGGTGACGATCCGCACCGCCGACACCGACGTGGACTGGTATGGCGACGTGGCATTGGAGCGGTTGAACTGATGACGATTTCACTGGCGGATCTGCCCGTCACCGACGGACTGTCCTTCGAACACGACGGGGCCGTGTTGACCGCGGTGCTCGACGCACCCGACGGCAACCTGATGACCATGGCCATGTGCGACGCGCTCGCAGCGGTGTTGGCCGACCCACCTGCAGAAGTGCACGTGCTGGTGTTGAGCGCTGCCGGCGAGCACTTCTGCCTCGGCCGCGAGCGCACCGCCGCCACCCCGGACGATCTCCCGGTCGAGGTGCAGCGCCTGATCGCGCTCAATGAGGCTCTCGCCGCGACCAAGCTGGTGACGGTGGCACGTGTGCACGGTGACGCAGCCGGTTTCGGGGTCGGCCTCGCGGCGCTGTGTGACGTGGCGGTGGCTACGCGCACTGCCCGGCTGAACTTTCCGGAGGTCCGGATCGACCTGGCACCCGCACTGGTTCTGGCCTGGCTACCCGCGATGGTGGGACGCCGGGAAGCGTTCTGGCTTACCGCGACCGGTGAGCCGGTGTCGGGCGACGAGGCGGTTCGCCTCGGGCTGCTCAACGAGGTCACCGACGACGTCGCGGCACTGGACGAGGCGGTCGGGCGGCGGGTGCAGTCGCTGGTGCGAGCACAACCGCGCGTCCACACCGAGATCCGGAAGATGCTGCGGTCGGTGGAGTCGCTGACTCCGGGGCAGGCCTACGAGTTGGCGGCCGACCGCCTGGTGCTGGGATCGATGCGCAGGTCCCGGTAGCCGGTCACGCCTCGATCCCGCCGGTCAGGATGGCGGCGAGCTCGCGGTAGGCGTCCGCGTCGTCGAGTCCGGTGTTCTCCCGCACCACGCGCTGTTGGATCCGCACCATGACGGTGGCCACCAGGTCGGCGGCGAATGCGGCGTGCACGTCGCGGAAATCCCCTGCCGCTACGCCCTCGGCGATCAACTCCTGCACCCTGTGCGCGGCGATACGGGTGTTGCGCTCGTACACCGCGCGTGCGGGGGCGAAGGCATCGAGGTCGACCATGAACTGGTCCGACGCGGGATCCAGCGCGGTCCCGACCGCGGACAGATAGGCTGCGATCCGGCCACGCGCGCCCAGGGCGCTCGCGACCCGCGACTCCACGAATTCCGTTGCGGCACGGAAGAAGTGCACGGTGGCCGCCTGCACCAACTGCTCCTTGCTGCCGGCCAGCGTGTAGAGCGTCGACTTCGAACACCGCAGTCTCGCAGCCATGTCCTCGAGGGTGAGGTGAGCGAAGCCCTCGGACAGCAGCAGGTCGGTGAGCGAGTCGAACAACTCGGTACGCCGCCTGGTGGCGAACGTGGGCCTGGTCATGGCGGCAATAGTACTGCAGATGGTCCTGTAGTACTGTTCCCGGTATGGCTGTCGACCGTCTACTCCCCACCGACGAGGCACACGAGCTGATCGAGCTCGCCCGTCAGATCTCCGACAAGGCCCTCGACCCGATCGTCGATCAACACGAGAGGGACGAAACCTACCCGTCGGGGGTCTTCGCGACGCTCGGCGACGCGGGGCTGTTGAGCCTGCCCTACCCCGAACAGTGGGGCGGCGGCAGTCAGCCCTACGAGGTGTACCTGCAGGTACTCGAAGAGATCGCTGCCCGCTGGGCGGCGGTGGCCGTAGCGGTCAGCGTCCACAGCCTGTCGTGTCATCCGCTGTTCGCCTTCGGCACTCCCGAGCAGCAACAACGCTGGCTGCCCGAGATGCTCGGCGGGTCCACGGTCGGCGCCTACAGCCTCTCCGAACCACAGGCCGGTTCCGATGCCGCGGCCCTGACGTGCAAGGCCACCGCGGTCGACGACGGCTACACGATCAACGGCGCCAAGGCCTGGATCACCCACGGCGGCATCGCAGACTTCTACAATCTGTTCGCGCGCACCGGCGAAGGCTCGCAGGGCATCTCCTGTTTTCTGGTCGCGAAGGACACCCCCGGCCTGGCATTCGGCAAGCCCGAGGAGAAGATGGGCCTGCACGCGGTTCCCACCACCGCCGCGCACTACGACGACGCGTTCGTCGACGCCGATCGCCGCATCGGCGCCGAAGGCCAAGGTCTGCAGATCGCTTTCAGCGCACTGGACTCCGGGCGCCTCGGCATCGCCGCGGTGGCCACCGGCCTGGCCCAGGCGGCACTCGACGATGCGGTGAACTACAGCCAGGAGCGAACCACGTTCGGTCGCAGCATCATCGACCACCAGGGACTGGCCTTTGTTCTCGCCGACATGGCGGCAGCCGTCGACTCGGCACGGGCCACCTATCTCGACGCCGCCCGTCGGCGCGATGCCGGCCTGCCATACTCGCGCCAGGCGTCGGTGGCCAAACTGGTCGCCACCGACGCGGCGATGAAGGTGACGACCGACGCGGTCCAGGTGTTCGGCGGGGCGGGCTACACCCGCGACTACCGCGTCGAGCGCTACATGCGGGAGGCCAAGATCATGCAGATCTTCGAGGGCACCAACCAGATTCAGCGGCTGGTGATCAGCCGGCACCTGGCCCGGCGGTGATTGGGTCACCGACCTGAGGCAGTTCGTCGGCGGCGATCGCACACGGTGTCTGCTCGGCCCCCACCGGATCCGCCGGCACCGCGTCGGCCGGTGG
>NZ_JBAUJR010000237.1:0-13983 GCF_049683935.1 Mycobacterium sp.
GCGCTGGATCGTCGACCCCGACGGCGCGGTCGTGCGCGCGGGCCTGGTACTCCACTACGCTGCTCGGCACGGTCTGTGGCAGCTCGACCCCGACATCGCATACCTGTCCGGTGACCGGTTGCCCGCCGGGGTACGTGGTTTCGAGGTCCTCGAGCAGGTGCCCTTCGGCGAACGGCACCTGCGCCTGGCTCTTTCGGCCCGAGATGTCGGAGCGGTCGAGATCCTGGTCCGCGGTGTCGACGTCGACCCCGACGTGCTGCGGCCGCGGCTGCGGTTACGCGGCTCGACGCACCTGAGTGTCGTCCTCACCCGGCTCGGTTCCGGAGCGGCAAGCCGGGCAACGGCATTCATATGTCGTCCGTCACGCTGATCGGCCACGTACCCTGGCAGCAACCGCGCCGTTGTCCGAGTCGGCGCCGACCGCAAGGACGTCCGACGATGCGCATCCTCGCCGCTGCCCTGCTAGCTGCCGGTGTCGCGGCCGGCCTGGCGGTCGCCCCGGTGGCCGCAGCCGAGACGGCGTGTGCCGATCTGGGCGGCACGGTCGACGATGACCAGATCTGTCACGTGCATGCGGAGAACCCCACCTACCGGCTGGACTACGCGTTTCCGGACGATTATCCCGACCAGCAGGCTCTGACGGCCTACCTGACCCAGACCCGCGACGGCTTCGTCAACGTGTCCGAGATGCCGGGGTCGTGGAATCTGCCCTACGTGCTGGACGCCAGGGGGACCGACTACCGGTCCGGACCCGAGGACGCCGGCACCCGCAGCGTGGTGTTCGAGGTGTACGAGAACGTCGGCGGCGCGCACCCCCAGACGTGGTACAAGACCTTCAACTGGGATGTCGAGAGTGAATCCCCCATCACATTCGACACGCTGTTCAAACCGGACACCAGGCCGCTGGACGTGATCTTCCCGATCGTGCAGGCCGACGTGGCCCGCCAACTCGGAGTGAACGCGCCGATCTCACCCGCCGACGGTCTGAACCCCGAGAAGTACCAGGAGTTCGCGCTCACCGACGACTCGGTGATCTTCTACTTCGGTCAAGGCGAGATCATGGCCGGTGCCGGGGGTGCGCTGCAGGCGACGGTGCCGCGCAGCGCGGTCGCGCCACTGCTGGCCTGAGCCCACCCCCGTCCCGTCAGGTCGCCTTGCTGACTTCCTTGTCCTTGCCCGTGACCGGGTCGTAGTTCTCCCAGAACGTGGCGCCGACGATGCCCAGCGCGACCGGGTCGAACGTCGGGTCCAGCCCCTGCTTCTTCTGCTTCTCGTAGTCCCACAGGGCCTTGTAGGCGGGCTGTTGCAGGATGATGATGCCGACGATGTTGAGCCACGCCATCAGGCCGACGCCGATGTCACCCAGGGTCCAGGCTTCGGACGCGCTGGATACGGCGCCGATTGTGACCGACACCAGGATCAACGCCTGCAGCACCAGCGTGGAATTCGAGCCGACCGTGCCGCGCAGGAACGGGACGTCGATGGTGGAGGCCTTGCCCAGCAGGAAGCGCAGGTTCGTTTCCGCCATGTAGTAGTAGGCGATGATCGTGGTGATGCAGAAGAACGCCAGTGAGATGGCGATGAAGCTGGAACCGGCACCGTTCCACAGTGTGTCGAATCCGGTCTGGGCGAAGGCAGGCCCGACTTCGGCGTCGGCCGGCAGGATGCTGCCGCCCTCGCGGATCACCGCGCCGTCGGCGCTCTCGCCTTCGAAGACCCGGTAGGCGCCGGTCGACAGGATCAGGAAACCGGTTGCCGTGCAGATGAACAAGGTGTCGATGTAGACGGCGAACGCCTGAACCAGACCCTGCTTGGCGGGATGCGACACCTCGGCCGCGGCCGCGGCGTGCGGGCCGGTGCCCTGGCCCGCCTCATTGGAGTAGATGCCGCGCTTCACACCCCACATCACCGCGGCGCCGAGAATGGCGCCGAACGCCGAGTCCAGCCCGAATGCGCTGGCGAAGATCAGCGAGATGATGCCCGGGACCTCGCTGGCGTTCATGATGACCACCACCAGTGCGAGAACGATGTAGACCACGGCCATGAACGGCACCACGATCGACGCGAACGTCGCGATGCGCTTGACGCCACCGATGATGACGAACGCCAGCACGATCACGGTGCCGACGGCCACCCACCACGTGGAGAAGCCCCACGCCGTGTTCATCGCCGAGGCCATCGAGTTGGACTGCACACTCGGCAGCAGCAGACCCATCGCCAGGATGGTGACCGCCGCGAAGACGTATCCGTACACCTTCATCGCCGGCGCAGCCTTGGTGTGTGCGAAAGCCCGACTGAGGTAGTACGCCGGGCCGCCACGATATTCACCCGTGAGCGTGTCTCGGGTCTTGTAGATCTGGCCCAGGGTGCACTCGACGAACGACGTGGAGGCACCGAGGAATGCGACGGTCCACATCCAGAACAGCGCACCCGGGCCGCCGAAGGCGATGGCGGTCGCGACCCCGGCGATGTTGCCGGTGCCCACCCGCCCGGCCAGCGACATCGTCAGCGCCTGGAAGCTCGACACGCCCGAGGGCGAGGTCTCGCCCTTAAACATCAGCCGGATCATCTCCGGGACCTGCCGGACCTGGACGAACCTCGACCGGATGGAGAAATACACACCTGCGGCAAGACACAGGTAGACCAGTGCGTTGCTCCACACATAGCTGTTTACCGCGCTCAAGAAATCCGACAACGTCGCGCCCCTTCGTCACCTATCGACAGCCCCGCGATTGCATCTTGCATAGTGGCACCGACGGCCGCGCAATGCATTGCACATGTGTGAACTGGATGTAAGCGACCACAGGACAAACCGGCGCCTTTGTCAGGCCGGAGCGAAGCCGTAAACCCGGCCGTCGCTGGTCGCGGCGATGACGCGCCCGTCGTGGCCGATCGACACCCCGACCGGCCATCCCGTGGCGCCGGGGAGGGGATAGCTGTTCAGGGTGCGGCCATCACCGAGGTCGAAAACGACCAGAGCCATCCCGGCGTCGTCGTCCGTCCCGTCACCGGCGTCTCGGACCACGGTGTAGCCGACCCCGGCGACGCTGGAGGTCGACAGCGGCGAGGTGTCGTCGCGGTTCCAGACCTCCTCGGCCTGCTCGCCGGTGTCACGGAACGCGACGAGTCGGGCGCCCGGACCGCCACCGGCGACGATCACACCGTCGGGGGTGACCGACGGCGGGGTCTGGGCGAGATAGTCCAGCGGCACCGACCATTTCTCGGTGCCGTCCTCGATATCGAGCGCCCACAACCTCTCGTCGCGGCCGTTGACGTACACCGTCGAGCCGTCCGCGGACAGGACGGGGCTGGCCATCGGTCCGCCGCCGACCGCGTCGCTGGTCCACTCGCGGGTGAGCAGCGGAGTCTGACCGGGTCGGTACCGAAGTCCGACCAGCACAGGCTCGTCGGCCCGGGGTTCCCACAGCGTGAGCACGACCATGCCGGTCGCCTCGGAGAAGGCGGGTGCCGCGGCCACCGGGCATTCCGGTCGAGCCAACCGGCAGTCGTCGAGTCCGCGCTGGGAGTCGGTGGGGTCGACACCGGCCACCAGATCCAGCGAGTTGCCGGTCACGGTGCCACGGTGGGCGTCGAACACCAGCACCTGGCCGAGATGGGTGACCACCAGCAGACTGCCCGGCGACAGAAACCGCATCGTCATCGGCATCCCGATCACCGGTTTGCGCCATCGGATCCACTGGGTGGTCGGATACGACAACACCGCGCCGGGTTGACCGACGTAGAGGTTGTCGAACCCGTCCAGCAGTGGGCTGGCGAAGCCGCCGCCCTGAAAGGTCCGGGTGCACCAGCGTTGCCGGCCGAGGTTGTCGGACTCCCAGACCATCAGTGAGCAGCCGCCGGTGGTCTGTGCGTTGATGGCCACCTGGTTCCCGGAACCGAGCGCCACCTGGGATGCCAGGTCGCCTCTGACCGACCGGATCCAGTCCAGGCGCAGCGTATCTGCGCCGGTGACCGGCGAGTGACTGCTGTTCGCGGCATCCGCGTACTGAGCGGACCAGCCCGTCGCGGCGCGCGCCTCGACCCAGGAATCGGTGTTGCCGCAGCCGGCGAGCAGGCCGGTGAACAGCGCCGTCGCGGCCACCGCGATGATTCGCCGGAGCACTGGATCCCTTCTGGATTATCGGAGCGGTCGGTCGCGTCCGGATGTGGTTCGAACCCACGTGAGGGTAACCGCTCCCGGGTGGTGGGCTGGAGCGTAGCGACGGGGCATGTCGCGGGTGTCCTCGCGTAGGCTGTCCGGCCATGACGACGATGTGGGGTGCGCCGCTGCACAAGCGCTGGCGGGGTTCGCGCCTGCGGGATCCGCGTCAGGCCCACTTCCTCACCGCGGCGTCGCTGAAGTGGGTGCTGGCAAACCGTGCGTACACGCCCTGGTACCTGGTGCGGTATTGGCGGCTGCTGAAGTTCAAGCTGTCCAATCCGCACATCATCACCCGCGGCATGGTGTTCCTCGGCAAGAACGTGGAGATCCAGGCGACCCCCGAACTGTCACAGATGGAGATCGGCCGCTGGGTCCACATCGGTGACAAGAACACCATCCGCTGCCACGAGGGTTCGCTGCGCATCGGGGACAAGGTGGTCCTCGGACGGGACAACGTCATCAACACCTACCTCGACATCGAGTTGGGCGACTCGGTGCTGATGGCCGACTGGTGTTACGTGTGCGATTTCGACCACCGGATGGACAGCATAGAGTTACCGATCAAGGACCAGGGCATCATCAAGGGTCCGGTGCGGATCGGACCGGACACCTGGGTGGCGACCAAAGTGACCGTGTTGCGGGGGACCAGCGTCGGCCGTGGCTGCGTACTGGGGGCCCACGCGGTGGTCAAGGGCGAGGTCCCGGACTTCTCGATCGCGGTCGGTTCGCCCGCCAAGGTCGTCAAGAATCGCAAACTGTCCTGGGAGACATCGGCGGCCCAGCGAGCGGAGTTGGCGGCGGCGCTGGCCGACATCGAACGTAAGAAAGCCTCCCGGTAGCGCGTCGCGACCCGCAAGTACTGCGCGTGCTCGGCGTAGGTGACAGCATTTCCGGGGTGACCACAGGGACAGCACAGACCATCGCCTACCCCTCTCCGGATTCCCGGCCCTTCCGTCGGGACGAGGCGCCGCTCGAACCTTTTGTCATCGTGCTGTTCGGTGCGACCGGTGACCTGGCCAAGCGCAAGCTCATCCCGGGGATGGCGTACCTGGATCAATCCGAGTTGGCACCCCACATCCACGTGATCGGAACCTCCCTGGAGGATCTCACCGACGACGAGTTTCGGGCGCTGGCCAAGGAGGCCGTCGACGAATTCGGCACCCACAAGCTCACCGACGAACAGTGGGACAACTTCGCCAGGATCCTCACCTACGTTCCCCAGGGGGCAGGCCCCGAAGCGCTGGCCGTCGCTGTCGCGGAGGCCGAGGCCGCGCTGGTGGCCGGAGCCGACGTCCCCGCCGACGGGGTGCTGGAAGTGCAGCGGCTGCATTACCTTTCCGTTCCGCCGAAGGCAGCGCGCTCGGTGATCACCATGCTGCGGGAGGCCAACCTGGTGGATCGGTCCCGGGTGGTGATGGAGAAGCCGTTCGGCACCGACCTGGCCAGCGCCGTCGCACTCAACCACTTCGTGCACGAAACGTTCAGCGAGTCTCAGATCTTCCGGATCGATCACTTCCTCGGCAAGGAAGCGGCCCAGAACATCCTGGCGTTCCGATTCGCCAACGGTCTGTTCGAGCCCATCTGGAACCGCAACTTCATCGACCACATCCAGATCGACATTCCCGAAACCCTGGGCCTCGACGAGCGTGCCAACTTCTACGAGAGCACCGGCGCCTACAAGGACATGGTGGTGACCCACCTGTTCCAGGTGATGGCGTTCGTGGTGATGGAGCCGCCGACCGCGCTGGAGCCGCGCGCGATCAGCGAGGAGAAGAACAAGGTGTTCCGCTCGATGCTGCCGATCAAGTGCGCCGACGTGGTCCGCGGGCAGTTCGGCGGGTATTGCGAACTCGACGGCGTGGCAAGGGATTCCGATACCGAGACCTTCATCGCGCTGAAGGTCGGCATCGACAACTGGCGTTGGGCCGGCGTGCCGATCTACCTGCGCACCGGCAAGCAGATGGCCGAGGGGATGCGGATCATCTCCATCGCGTTCAAAGAGGCCCCGCGCACGATGTTCCCCGCGGGGTCCGGTGTGGGCTCCCAAGGGCCGGACCACCTGACGTTCGACCTGGCCGACGCCTCCAAGGTCTCGCTGTCGTTCTACGGCAAGAAGCCGGGTCCTGGCATGAAGCTGGAGAAGTTGTCGATGCAGTTCTCCACCCAGGAGACCGAACGGATCGGCGACGTCCTGGAGGCGTACGAACGTCTGATCCTCGACGCGATGCGCGGTGACCACACGCTGTTCACCACCGCCGAGGGCATCGAGTCTCTCTGGGAGCGTTCGATCGACCTGATCGAGGATCCGCCTCCGGTCAAGCAGTACCAGCCGGGGACGTGGGGGCCGAACTCGATTCATCAGCTGATTGCGCCCAATGCGTGGCGGCTGCCGTTCGAGCGGGCGTGGCGGGAGAAGAAGCCCCGCTGAGCCCTCAGCGGTCGGGCAGGGGGCGCTCCACGATGGGTCGGCGCGGGTGCGGCCGACGCTCAGCGCGTTTGGCAGCCAGATACACCTGGGCGGTCTCCACCGCCACCGTCTGCCAAGCGAATTCCGAAGTGAGCCGTTCGCGGGCGGCCTCGGCGCGCTGCTGTGCGGCGACCGGTGAGTCCAGCACACTGCGCACCGCCGCAGCGAGTGCGCCCACATCGTTGGGTGGACACGACACCCCTGTCACACCGTCGATGACGGCTTCGCCGAGACCGCCCGCGTTGGAGCTGACCAGGGGGGCCCCGGCGGCGGCGGCTTCCAGCGCAACGATGCCGAAAGGCTCGTAGTGCGACGGGAGAACCGCGGCGTCGGCGCGATGAAGCAGCTCGAGCAGTTGCGAATGATCAACGCGGCCGACAAAGTTCGTCGCCTTGGACACCCGGTGCTTGCGCGCCTGCTGTCTGAGGAAGTCGAGCTGCGTGCCGTCTCCGGCGATCGTCAGGGTGGCGCCGGGGTGGGTGCGTCGGATCCGGGGCAGGGCGGCGATCGCGTCGTGCACCCCTTTTTCGTACTCCAGGCGACCGAAGTACAGCAGTTCGGCAGGTCCGGAATGCTCGCGGCGAGGCGCGAACGGCCAACCGTCGGTGTCGATCCCGTTGCGGATGACCGAGATCTCGGCGAGTTCCGGACCGAACAGCGTGCTGATCTCGTCACGCATCGACGCCGAACAGGTGATCAGCGAATCGGATTCGCGGACCAGCCACGATTCCAGCGCGTGGACCTGCCGGCTGACCGTCCCCGACACCCAGCCCGAGTGCCTGCCCGCTTCGGTGGCGTGAATGGTGGAAACCAGTGGTACGTCGAAGAACTGGGCCAGGGCGACGGCGGGATGAGCGACCAGCCAGTCGTGGGCGTGAACCACGTCCGGTCGCCAGTCTGCGAGTCCGAGGCCGGCGCGGATCATCGCGTGACCCATGGCGAGGGTCCACGCCATCATTTCGGTGCCGAAGGTGAAGTCGTGTGGGTCCTCGGCCGCGGCGATCACGCGCACCCCCTCGTCGAGGGCATCGGTGGTCGGGTGCGAGTGCGGGTCCGTGGCGGTGGGCCGGCGGCTCAGAACCACGACGTCGTGGCCGGCCATCACGAGTTCGGTCGCCAGGTGGTGCACGTGGCGACCGAGCCCACCGATCACGACAGGGGGGTATTCCCAGGACAGCAGCAGGATCTTCATCGTCACCCGCTCGGCAGTCTCCGCGCGTCGAGCGCGCCGAACAGTCCGTCGGCGCGGTTCCAGCCCGCGGCAAGGTTTTTGGCGTGTTCGTGGCGGCCTGACGCCAGCGCGCCCGCGATCTCGCGGGTGGCATGGGCATGCAGATGGGCACGGTAGCGCGCATAGTCCGCCGCTGAATCTTTGCTGACCATGAACGGCCAGTCGCTCGACACGGTGAGCAGCGTCTCGCGCAGGATCTGGTCGGCGACAAAATCCCTGGGCGTCGGGGAGTCCATCGATGCGGACTGCGCCAGCGCCTTGTCGACCGTCGTCAACGCCGTGTCGACGACTTCGCTGTTGAGCTGGACCAGGTCGGCGACCTTGTCGCCGGCCCACACCTGCCAATCCTTGCCCGAACCCCATGAGCTGGGCGGTAACTCGACCGGTGCGCCGACGTACCCGGTGGCCACCGCGTCGGACAGGGTGCCGACACGAACCCCGGCGGCCGGTAGCGCGCGGAGTACTCGTTCGAGCCAGACGGGACCTTCGTGCCACCAGTGGCCGAACAGTTCGGTGTCGAAGGCGGCGATCACATGGGCGGGCCGGCCGATTCGCCCGCTCTCGCGCTCCAGGCGCCGGCACACCATGTCGACAAAATCGGCCACGTGGGCGTCCACCGCGGCGTCAGCGCGGACAGGGTCATACGGCGCCTTGGCATCCGACGGCACGTTGCGCCCGGTCACCCGCGCCGGTTTGAGTCCGGTCACGTGGTCGTAGGTGTGGAAGTCCCGATATGCCGGATGGCCGGGATATCCGGACTTGGGCGACCAGACCCGGTAGCTGACCTGCAGGTCACGGCCGAAGGCCACCACATCGGAATCGGCCACCGGCCGCCCCAGTGCGGTGTCGCCGTGCAGCGACGGGCCGTCGACCATGAAATGGCCGACACCGGCCGCGGCGTAGCCGTGCTCCATACCCGGCGCATAGGCGCACTCCGGCGCCCAGATGCCGGTAGGGGTGCGGGCGAACCGCTGCTTGGCATCGGCCAGTCCCTCGCGCAGTGCGAACTCGCGTAACCGAGGGTTCAGCAGCGGCTGGAAGGGGTGGGCGAGCGGACCGCCCAGCAGCTCGATGACCTCGCCGTCGAGAAGCTCACGCAGCACCGGGCCGCCACCGTGGCGCCACAGCGCGTCGAACTCGGCCAGCTCCCGCTCGGCATCGGCGTACTCGTGAGCGCCGAACTGCCGCAACGCTTCCGGAGCCGACGCCGGTGAGGACCCCGACGGCGTTCTGATGGTCGCGGCCTCGAGTGCGCGCAGCTGCCAGTTGGCCAGCCAGTGGTGCATGCCCTGTAGGCAGTACGGATCGTCCAGTTGTGCGGCCACCACCGGTGTGACGCCCAGGGTGACCAGATGGCTGCGGTCCTCGGCCGCCAGAGCGCGCAGCACCCGCACCAGCGGCAGGTAGGCCGCCGACCACGACTGGTACAGCCATTCCTCGCCGACCGGCCAGCGTCCGTGATGTGCCAGCCAGGGCAGGTGGGTGTGCAGCACCAGGCTGAACAGCCCCGGAACCTCCCTCACGGGCGCACCGCGATCGCGACGAGGTCGAGGCTGTCGTCGATGTCGGCGCCGGCACCGGCTTCGACGATGTCGAAGTCGTCGGCGCTCACCGACGCGACATCAGCGAGCAGATCGGTGGGCCACGGTGCGTCGGCCAGCGCGCGAGTGATCTGCGCGTCGATGATCGACCCGCCGTGGCGGGCGTCGAGCCCGCGAAGGCGTTCGCCGTGGAACACCCCGTGGACGCCTTCCATCTGGAACCCCGCTGACTCGAGCAGTTCGGTGAGCTCGGCGGCGTTCAGTTCACGGGTGTGGAAGGGGTTGATCGGGGTGTCGCGACCGGGGGAGAAGGTGATGCGGTTCGGGGTCGACATCAGCAGCACGCCGCCGGGGCGCAGCACCCGCAGGCACTCGGCGACGAACTGCCCCTGGTCCCACAGATGTTCGATCACCTGGAAGTTGACCACCACATCAACCGCGCCGTCGGACAGCGGGAGCTCGGCGAGATTCCCCTGGCGCATGTCGACTCGCGGGTAGCGGGCGCGGACGTGCGCCACCGCGGATTCGTCGTAGTCGAGGCCGATCACGTTCCGGGCCACCTCGGCGATCAGGTCGGCGCCGTAGCCCTCACCCGAACCCGCCTCGAGCACGTCGCGGCCCGCGCAGCGGTGGGCCAGCTGGTGGTAGACCACCTCGTGGCGGCGGAACCAGTAGTTCTCCTCGGCCAGGCCGGGCACGGTTCGTTCGCCGGTCAGCGCCATGGGGGCTGCCTCTGAAGCCTTGCCGGGCTCCGTCGATCCGGACACTGATGCGCTCATTGGAAGGCAGGCTAACGCGTAACCGTCCGATCAAGAACTGTTCGCCTGGCCCGGACTGGTCGCAGGGCCGGCGGATCACAAACTTCGACCAGCTATGGTGTTTTTGCGAACCACCGAAAGTTACTTGCGAGTAACATGGTGGTGGGTTCTACAAACGTGATAAAGCAGGCCGGTCATCGGCCCCGTCGAGGAGGACGAACCAGAGTCATGACGAACATCGTGGTCCTGATCAAACAGGTCCCAGACACATGGTCGGAGCGCAAGCTGTCGGAGGGCGATTGGACCCTGGACCGGGAGGCCGCCGACGCCGTGCTCGACGAGATCAACGAGCGCGCTGTCGAGGAGGCGCTGCTGATCAAGGAACGTGAAGGCGGCGACAGCTCGGTGACGGTCCTGACCGCAGGCCCTGCCCGTGCCACCGAGGCGATCCGCAAGGCGCTGTCGATGGGCGCCGACAAGGCGGTCCACCTGGTCGACGACAGCCTGCACGGCTCCGACATGGTGCAGACCGGCTGGGCGCTCGCCCGTGCGCTGGGCACCATCGAGGGCACCGAGCTGGTCATCGCCGGCAACGAGGCCACCGACGGCACCGGTGGCGCAGTCCCGGCGATCATCGCCGAGTACCTGGGCCTGCCGCAGCTGACCCATGTGCGCAAGCTGACCGTCGAGGGCGACAAGGTCACCGGCGAACGCGAGACCGACGACGGCGTGTTCACGCTCGAGGCGTCCCTGCCTGCGGTGGTCAGTGTCAACGAGAAGATCAACGAGCCCCGCTTCCCGTCCTTCAAAGGCATCATGGCCGCCAAGAAGAAGGAAGTGACCACGCTCACCCTGGCCGAGATCGGTGTCGAGGCCGACGAGGTCGGCGTCGCGAACGCCGGTTCCAAGGTGCTGTCGTCGACGCCCAAGCCGCCCAAGACCGCGGGCGAGAAGGTCACCGACGAGGGCGAGGGCGGCAGCAAGATCGCCCAGTACCTGGTCGCCCAGAAAATCATCTAGGCAGATCACTCCCATTTCTCCCATCACCCACAGACAGACATAGAGGTAGACGAAACCCATGGCTGAAGTACTCGTGCTCGTCGAGCACGCCGAAGGTGCCCCGAAGAAGGTCACCGCAGAACTGATCACCGCCGCCCGCGCGCTGGGCGAGCCCGCCGCCGTCGTGGTGGGCAAGCCGGGCACGGCCGAGCCGCTCATCGAGGGACTCAAGTCGGCAGGCGCCGCCAAGATCTACGTCGCCGAGTCCGACGACGCGGAGAACTACCTGATCACCCCGCAGGTCGACGTGCTGGCCTCGCTGGCCGAATCGGCGAGTCCTGCGGCCGTGCTGCTGGCCGCCAACGCCGACGGCAAGGAGATCGCGGGACGGCTGGCAGCCCGCATCGGTTCCGGTCTCCTGGTCGATGTCGTCGAGGTCAAAGAGGGCGGCAAGGGCATCCACTCGATTTTCGGTGGCGCCTACACCGTCGAGGCCGAGGCAGTCGGTGACACCCCGGTGATCACGCTGCGCCCCGGCTCGATCGACGCCGAGCCCGCCGACGGTGCCGGCGAGGTCGTCAGCGTCGAGGTCCCGGCCCAGGCCGAGAATGCGACCAAGATCACCTCCCGCGAACCCGCTGTCGCCGGTGACCGCCCCGAGCTCGCGGAGGCATCCGTCGTGGTGTCCGGCGGCCGCGGCGTCGGCAGTGCCGACAACTTCGGCATCGTAGAGGAGTTGGCCGACTCGCTCGGCGCTGCCGTCGGCGCATCGCGCGCCGCGGTGGACTCGGGCTACTACCCGGGCCAGTTCCAGGTCGGTCAGACCGGCAAGACCGTGTCCCCGCAGCTCTACATCGCGTTGGGCATCTCGGGAGCGATTCAGCACCGCGCCGGAATGCAGACCTCGAAGACGATCATCGCCGTCAACAAGGACGAAGAGGCGCCGATCTTCGAGATCGCCGACCTCGGCATCGTGGGTGACCTGTTCAAGGTGACCCCGCAGCTGACCGAGGCGGTCAAGGCTCGCAAGGGCTAGTTCTCACTGCGAGAGCAGCCGCAGAGGTCCCCGTTTCGTCACGAAACGGGGACCTTCTGCGTTGAGCGGCTGACCCGAAACCGTCACCCAGCGCTCATGAACACGTCACGCACCGCTTGCCGCCACGCCCACCGGCTCAGCAACCGTGCACGGTATGAGCACTGCTTCTGTACTCATCCCGTCCGACACCTCCGCGCCGCGGCATGCCCGCTACTCCCTGCTGCTGTGCACCGACGCCGACTCCATCGAGGCGGCGCAACGGCTGCGCCACGACGTCTTCACCACCGAGCCGGGATACACCCTGGCCGACAGCAGCGGGTCCGGAGGCCGCACAGCCGGTCTGGACGCCGACCGGTTCGACGAGCACTGCGACCATCTGCTGGTTCGTGACGACGACACCGGCGAACTCGTCGGCTGCTACCGGATGCTGCCGCCACCGGGTGCCATCGCCGCCGGTGGCCTCTACACCGCAACCGAATTCGACGTGTCGGCCCTCGATCCGATCCGCCCCTCACTGGTCGAGATGGGCCGTGCGGTGGTGCGCGACGGTCACCGCCACGGCGCTGTCGTGCTGCTGATGTGGGCGGGGATCCTGGCCTACCTGGACCGCAGCGGGTACGACTACGTGACCGGATGCGTCTCGGTTCCGGTATCAGATCCGGCGGGTCGGTCTGCTCGCGGAAGCCAACTGCGCGGGGTGCGCGACTTCGTCATGCGCCGCCATCGCGCGCCCGCGGAGTTCACGGTGCGACCCTTCCGCCCTGTCGTGGTCGACGGTCGTGGCCTCGACGACATCGACCCGCCGGAGCGACTCGCGGTGCCTCCGCTGCTGCGTGGGTATCTGCGGCTGGGCGCCCAGGTGTGCGGCGAGCCGGCCCATGACCCCGATTTCGGGGTGGGGGATTTGCCGGCATTGCTCGCCAAGCGAGACGCCGACACCCGTTACCTGCGGCGACTCCGGTCGGTCGGTGCGGCTGCCGCGATCGCGGACGGGTCAGCATCATGACGATCGCCCACGAACACGCCTGGTTGCAGCGGGCGACCTGTGATGCCGGATGCGTCCACGCAGGCGCAGACGTTCCCGGTCGACAGTGGGTGATCGCGGTGCGCACCGCGGTGCGCGTGACGGCGGCCGCGACGCTGTTCTGCGGTGTGTGGCTGCTGGCCGTACCGATGCCGGGCCGGTCGCACCTGCAGCGTGGTTACTGCCGGATGATGCTGCGCTGTCTCGGGGTGCGGATGTCGGTGTCGGGCGGGCCGATCCGCAACCTGCGTGGCGTGCTGGTCGTCAGTGGGCACGTGTCGTGGCTGGACATCTTCGCGATCGGCACGGTGCTGCCAGGGTCCTTCGTGGCCCGCGCCGACCTCGTCGAGTGGCCGGCACTCGGCCCGATCGTGCGGATCATGAAGGTCATCCCGATCGACCGGGGCCGGTTGCGCAGGCTGCCGTCGGTGGTGGCAGCCATCACCGACCGGCTGCGGTCCGGGCAGACCGCCGTCGCGTTCCCGGAGGGCACGACGTGGTGCGGGCTGGGCTACGGCCGGTTCCGTCCGGCGATGTTCCAGGCGGCGGTCGACGCCGGCCGCCCGGTCCAGCCGCTGCGCCTGACCTACCGGCACAAGGACGGCAGGCCGTCGACCGTGCCTGCGTTCGTGGGTGAGGACTCGCTACTGACGTCCATCAAGCGGGTGATCACCGCTCGCCGCACCGTGTGCCACATCCGGGTCGAGTCGCTGCAACTACCCGGCGACGACCGGCGCGAGCTGGCTGCCCGTTGCGAGGCTGCGG
>NZ_JBAUJR010000238.1:0-3169 GCF_049683935.1 Mycobacterium sp.
GCCCCAGCCCCGTGGTCGGCATCAACCTTCCCGCCGAAAACGACCCCGACCGACTCCACGCAGCTTGACAACGCCCGTGGAATACCGTTTCGGCGTTGGGGGCCGGACGTAGGTCTTGTCGGATCGATGCGGGCGTGATGAAGTCTGCGTGGGTCGGGCAATGTTCGGAAGGGAATGTGTTGATGCGTGCTGCGTTCGCGGCGATGACGATTTTGGCGGCAGGTGCTTTCACAGGAGCGGGGGTCGCGATGGCTCAGCCGGCGGTACCCAGCGCCGGGGAGTTGACCTCTGATCTGCAGCAGGTGCTCAACACCGGGGCGCCCGCGGACCAGCGCGCCGCCAAGCTGGCGGGCGGACAGGCTGCTGTGCCGACCGCCGACAACATCGCCAACCGGTTGAACACCTATGGCGGCATGGTCAACTGGCAGGTGCAGAACCCGGTGCTCAACGGTGATCGACTGGACGCGCAGATCGCGGTGACGATCCCGATCTGGGGCACCAAGACCCACAACATCTACTGGGTCAACCAGGACGGTGACTGGAAGCTGTCGAATCCGTCGGCGTGCGTCATCGCCACCGACGTCGCCGGCGTCGGCTGCACGGTCTAGCTTGGCTTTTCGCCCTGGCGCCCCAGCGCCGAAACTGTATTCCACGTGGGCTTTACGCGTATTTGGGCGCGCTGAGTACAGTTTCGGCGTGGGCGTAGCGGTACGCATACCTGGGGATCGTGATTCGACCGCGCCACCCGCGGCGTGTCATCGCGTCCCGTAGCTCCTCGATCACGTGGACGGGGTTGTCCTCCTTGACGACGGACCTCACGTGCCAGCCGAGTCGTGCGAGTTTCGGCAGGACGCGCCGATCCTTGAGGTACTGCGCGCGGTCGGACTGATGCTGGTCGCCGTCGTACTCGAGCGCGACCTTGTAGTTCTCCCAGCCGAAGTCGAGGACCCGAAGTGGGAGGCCATGCTCGTCGAAGACGGGTATCTGCGTCGTGGGCACCGGGAACCCGGCATCGATGACCAGCTTGCGCCACCACGATTCTGGTGGTGACATCGAGCCACCATCAACGAACGGCAGCACCGCTTTCAGTCGTGCCACTCCGCGAGCCCCTTTGTAGCGCTTGGTGAGCAGCATGACGTCGTCGACCGAGTACGGCTGGGCCCGCATCAATGCGTCGAGGCGTCCCAGCGCGTCGTGCGGGCGGAAGCGCCCGAGATCGAACGCCGTGCGTGCCGGGGTAGCTACCGGCATTCCCGCCAGCTCCCGCCATTCGTCGGAGCCGATGCGCTCGTTGCGGGCGATGATGCCGCGGGGCGGTCGCGTGCAGTTGAAGATCAGCTCGACGTCGATGTCGTCGTCGACCCAGCGGGAACCGTGCAACGCGGCTGCCGCCAGCCCTGTGACGATTCCCTTGCGCTGCGACCAGAGCCAGGCGCCGATCGTGCGGTCGCGCAGCGTGAGGCTTCCCTCGGGGGCGTGCACATTCGGGTAGATCGGCCTGTATCTGCGCCTGAGTCCATGGCTCGTGACTATCCCGTCGGCGACGGCTTCTGTACCGATGACTGGCTTTCCCATGGATGAATGGTCATAATCAGCACCGACAGAAATCGTCGAGATTGCTTGCAGCGCGGTAGTTATCCACAAGTGCCGCGTGGAATACAGTTTCGGCGAAGAGGGGCGAGAAGTCAGCGCTGGCAGGTGGGGCACCAGTAGGTGATGCGCTCCCCAGAGCGATCCGTCTCGATGGGCGTGCCGCACCGACGGCACGGCTTACCTGCGCGCCCGTACACCCAGACGTCCTGGCCGGGGCGGGTGTTGCCGGTGGTGGTGCGATTGATCCGTGATCGATTGGCCCACAGCATCTGCTGGGTGCGGGTGACCACCCGCAACGGATCGGTCAGCGCACCGACCGCGGTCCCCGGCCGCAGCCCGAACACGAACCCCAACTCGTTGGCGTAGACATTGCCGACGCCGGCCATCACCCGCTGATCCAGCAGTGTCTCGGACAGCGGTCGAGAGGGATCGGCCATCAGGTTGGCCGCCGCCGTCTCGGCCGACCAGTCGTCGCCGAGCAGATCCGGTCCCAGATGTGCGACAGCCTCCATGTCGACAGCGCGCTCGAGGACCTCCAACACTCCGAGGTCGACGCCCGAGGCCCGGGAGTCCGCTGTCTCCAGCACGATTCGCACCTTGTAGGCCGGCGCCCGAACCCGGCCGATGATCCACGCGCCATCCATCTTCAGATGCGAGTGAATGCTGGCCGCCCCCACCCGGATGAACAGGTGCTTGCCCCGGCTGAGCACTTCGTCGACCTTCTGCCCGGCCAGGTTCACCGCGGCGTACCGCGGCACCCGGACATCACACCGCGTCAACTCCTTGCCTTCCAGCGCCTCCCGCAGTTTGGTGGCCGTGCGGAACACGGTGTCGCCTTCAGGCATCAGCGCAGCCGAAGCCCGCGCGGCGTCTTGGAGAACCCGGCCTGCGTCAGCGCCGCCGACACCACCGAATCGCGTGCCTCGAGAACCGGGACACCGTCGACCCTCTCCACCAGCAGCGCCGGAACCCTTTGTCGCGAAACCAATTCGGCCAGCGCCGTCGCCGCTGCGTTGGAGGTTTCGGCGTCCGCGGTGAAACTCAGCAGCGAGCGCCCACCGCGTTCGACGAACCAGGCCAACTCGCCGTCGACCAGCACCACCAGCGCCCCGGCTTTGCGACCCGGGCGGTGGGCGGTGTCGGTATCGCCGCGCGCCGGCCACGGCAGGGCTGCCCCGAACGGGTTCGCCGGATCCGTCGCCGCCAACGCAATGGTCCGCAGGGCGCCCTGCTTGTCGTCGATGCTGTCGGCATGGGTGCGCAACCGGTCGACGGTGCTGGCGGTCGCGAACTGCGCACCACCGAGCGACTCGACGAAATAGCCTCGCTGGCACCGGCCCGCATCCTCCAACGCGGTCAACACCTTGTACATCGAGGCGAACCCGCCAGGGATGTTCTCGGTGGCGACCGCACCTTTGGTGAGTACGCCGTGACGGGCGAGCAGCTGGTCGGCCTGGTAGTGCGCCCGCACTGTGGTGTCCGTCTCCGCGACGGGAAGCGCCGACCACCTCCCGGCCACCGTCGGGTCGGAATCGCGATGGGCGCCGGAGCTGATGCTGTAGCGACTCAGCCGCGG
>NZ_JBAUJR010000239.1:0-4563 GCF_049683935.1 Mycobacterium sp.
TGGCCCAGCGTGCCATCGGTGGCCTACCTGGCCTGACCGTCGTGCCCGCGCTGCGCCTCAAGGCCTTCACCCGCGACTCGGTCGGGCTCTCGAGTACCGACCGGCAGCGCAACATCGCCGGGCGCGTCCGAACCACCACACTGGTGGCCGGGCCCGTCGTCCTCGTCGACGATGTGGTGACCACGGGCGCCACCGCGACGGAGTCGGTTCGCGTCCTGCAAACCTGCGGTGCCGACGTCGTGGCGGTGCTCGCGCTGGCGCACGCGTGAGCATTACCCGCAGATCAATCGCGTGTGAAGACTTGAAAACACGTCTGCCGAATTAGTGGCACGACAGGGTGAACACGGACTACCGTCGCAATCAACCATCCGTGAACACTTCACGGCGGCGTCGAGAACCCCAGGCGCCGGTTATCGCGCCCAGCGGTAGGAGGTGAGTAGTCGACACCTTGCGCCGGCGAGTGGCGCGTAGAGGTTCTGCTCCGTCGGCGCGATTTCTTTGATGGCCCGGGCACGCGTATGCGTGCGAACGCGAAGGAGAATCGAGTTGCCAAGTATGTCAAGTCATTCCGTGGAATCAGACAGCACGATGGTGATGGATCCGAACGCCGACGGATCCCCCGACTCAAGTCCCAACGCCGAGGTGGTGGTCACGGGTCGAAACGTCGAAGTTCCCGACCACTTCCGCAACTACGTCGCCGAGAAGCTGTCCCGCCTGGAACGATTCGACCGCACCATCTATCTCTTCGACGTCGAGCTGTACCACGAGAAGAATCGACGGCAACGTAAGAACTGTCAGCATGTGGAGATCACGGCTAAGGGTCGCGGGCCGGTCGTGCGGGGCGAGGCCTGCGCCGACAGCTTCTACGCCGCCCTGGAGTCGGCCGCCGGCAAACTCGAGCGGCGGCTGCGCAAGAGCAAGGACCGTCGCAAGATCCACTACGGCGACAAGACTCCGGTCTCACTGCACGAAGCCACTTCGCTCGACCATCTCGACGCGGCGTTCGCGCGGTCGAGCGAGCCCGTCGACAGCGATCCGGCCGTCGACGACCACGAGCCCGGGCGGATCGTGCGCACCAAGGAGCACACCGCGAACCCGATGACCGTCGACGACGCGCTCTACGAGATGGAACTCGTGGGCCACGACTTCTTCCTGTTCCACGACAAGGACAGCGACCGTCCGTGCGTGGTGTACCGCCGGCACGCCTACGACTACGGCCTGATCAAGCTGGCCTGATCAAGCTCACCTGAGGTCGATCCGGCGCGCGCACGCACCGTCACGGTCGCGTGGCGCGCCGGATCCACCCGAAGGGCGGCGCGCCTGACGTGCTCGACCAGCGATTTTGGTGCGTCGCCTACGATGGTGTCCGTCTAATGCGTGACGAATGGTCATCATCGCAACGAGGAAAAAGGTAAAACAGCGTGCTGGGAAAGTTGCTCCGTCTCGGCGAAGGCCGCATGGTCAAGCGCCTCAAGGGGGTGGCTGACTACGTCAACACCCTGTCCGATGACACCGAGAAGCTGTCCGACGCCGAACTCCGCGGTAAGACCGACGAGTTCAAGGATCGCCTCGCCAACGGCGAGGATCTCGACGACATCCTGCCCGAGGCGTTCGCCGTCGCCCGCGAGGCTGCCTGGCGGGTGCTCAACCAGCGCCACTTCGACGTCCAGGTGATGGGCGGCGCCGCGTTGCACTTCGGCAACGTCGCCGAGATGAAGACCGGTGAGGGTAAGACGCTGACCGCCGTCCTGCCCGCCTATCTGAATGCGCTCGCCGGCAAGGGCATGCACATCATCACCGTCAACGACTACCTCGCCAAGCGCGACGCCGAGCAGATGGGCCGCGTGCACCGCTTCCTCGGCCTGGACGTCGGCGTGATCCTGTCGCAGATGACCCCCGACGAGCGTCGGGCCGCCTACAACGCCGACATCACCTACGGCACCAACAACGAGTTCGGGTTCGACTACCTGCGCGACAACATGGCGCTGCGCCTCGAGGACTGCGTCCAGCGCGGCCACGTCTTCGCCATCGTCGACGAGGTCGACTCCATCCTCATCGACGAGGCCCGCACCCCGCTGATCATCTCCGGGCCCGCAGACGGTGGATCGAACTGGTACACCGAGTTCGCCAGGCTAGCGCCGCTGATGGAGAAGGACCTCCACTACGAGATCGACATCAAGAAGCGCACCGTGGGTGTGCACGAGCTCGGTGTCGAGTTCGTCGAGGACCAGCTGGGCATCGAGAACCTGTACGAAGCTGCGAACTCGCCGCTGATCAGCTATCTGAACAACTCCCTCAAGGCCAAGGAGCTGTTCGAGCGCGACAAGCACTACATCGTCCGCAACGGCGAGGTCCTCATCGTCGACGACTTCACCGGTCGCGTGCTGATCGGGCGCCGCTACAACGAGGGTCTGCACCAGGCCATCGAGGCCAAAGAGCAGGTCGAGATCAAGGCCGAGAACCAGACGGTCGCCACGATCACCCTGCAGAACTACTTCCGCCTCTACGAGAAGCTCGCCGGCATGACCGGCACCGCCGAGACCGAGGCCGCCGAGCTGCACGAGATCTACAAGCTCGGCGTGGTGACGATCCCCACCAACAAGCCGATGATCCGGACCGACCAGTCCGACCTGATCTACAAGACCGAGGAGGCCAAGTTCATCGCGGTCGTCGACGACGTCGTCGAACGTTATGAGAAGGGTCAACCGGTGCTGATCGGCACCACCAGCGTGGAGCGTTCGGAGTTCCTGTCGCGCCAGTTCCAGAAGCGCCGCATCCCGCACAACGTCCTCAATGCGAAGTACCACGAGCAGGAGGCCGGCATCATCGCCGAGGCGGGCCGGCTGGGTGCGATCACCGTGGCCACGAACATGGCCGGCCGCGGCACCGACGTGGTGCTCGGCGGCAACGTCGAGTTCCTACTCGACCGGCGGCTGCGTCAGCGCAACCTCGACCCCATCGCGACCCCCGACGAGTACGAAGAGGCCTGGCACGAGGACCTCCCGCACGTCAAGGCGGAGGTAGCCGCGGAGGCCAAGGACGTCGTCGCCGCCGGCGGGCTGTACGTGCTCGGCACCGAACGCCACGAATCCAGGCGCATCGACAACCAGCTGCGCGGCCGCTCGGGCCGCCAGGGCGACCCGGGTGAGTCCCGCTTCTACCTGTCGCTGGCCGATGAGCTGATGCGCCGCTTCAACGGAGCGACGCTGGAGACGCTGCTGACCCGGCTGAACCTGCCCGACGACGTGCCGATCGAGGCCAAGATGGTCTCGCGCGCCATCAAGAGCGCCCAGACCCAGGTCGAGCAGCAGAACTTCGACATCCGCAAGGAAGTCCTGAAGTACGACGAGGTGATGAACCAGCAGCGCAAGGTCATCTACGCCGAGCGTCGCCGCATCCTCGAAGGCGAGAACCTCGCCGACCAGGCGCACAAGATGCTCATCCACGTCGTCACCGCCTACGTCGACGGCGCCACCGCCGAGGGCTACTCGGAGGACTGGGATCTGGAGAAGCTGTGGGAGGGGCTCAAGGCGCTCTACCCGGTCGGTATCGACCACCACGATCTGATCGACTCCGACGCGGTCGGTGAGCCCGGCGAACTGAACCGCCAGGAACTGCTCGACGCGTTGGTCGCCGATGCCGAACGTGCCTACGCGGAGCGGGAGGCCGAGATCAACGGGATCGCCGGCGACGGCGCGATGCGTCAGCTGGAACGCAACGTGCTGCTCAACGTCCTGGACCGCAAATGGCGTGAACACCTCTACGAGATGGATTACCTGCGTGAGGGCATCGGCCTGCGCGGGTTGGCCCAGCAGCGCCCCGAGGTCGAGTACGCGCGCGAGGGCTACGACATGTTCACCGGCATGCTCGAGGGCATGAAGGAGGAGTCCGTCGGCTTCCTGTTCAACGTCAGCGTCGAAGCCGCACCTGCACCGGCGGTTTCGCCGGTGGCAGCGCCCCCCGGACTCGCCGAGTTCGCGGCCGCAGCGGCCGCGGCGGCAGAATCGAACAAGGGTGGCGTCGCGACCAAGCAGCGACCTCCGGCCCCGGCTGGGTTGCGCGCCAAGGGAATCGACGATCAGGAGCAGCCCCTGATCTACTCCGGACCGTCGGAGGACGGTTCGGTGGAGGTGACCCGCTCCGGTGACGCGAAGCCCAACGGCGGCGGAACCCGTCGCGAGCGTCGCGAGGCGGCCCGCCAGAGCGGCAAGCACGCCAAGGGCAGCCGCCGGAACTGACCCTTCTGCGCATCGAGACTGCACCAGCGGCGCACAAGTACGAGTGAACGCCGCCCTGCGTGCAGTCTGAATGCGCGCGAGGCTCAGCCGATCTGGAGCGCAACCAGTCGCCAGCGGTCCTTGTGCCGCTCGATGCGGGCGGCGACGGCGTGCACCCGCCCGGACCGGGCGAACGTCGCGAACACCTCGGCTGCGCAGACCTCGGCCGGCCGTCCGTCGTCGTCGACACCCGCGGCCACCGCGCGGACCCGGATCCGCTTCATGGTCGCGCTGCCCCGACGCGTCACGCCGACCTGGGCGATGACACTGTCGATCAGTGCCGGCG
>NZ_JBAUJR010000240.1:0-5322 GCF_049683935.1 Mycobacterium sp.
CGTCGGTGCAGTGATCCTGTGGCGGTTCTTCGGCGATGTGCTGTCGAACCGATCCGATGTCGCTGCCGCCCGGTGTGTGGACGGCGAGGTGAAGGTCGCTGTCGTCGCCGATCCGGCGATCACCGAACCTGTTGCCGCACTTGCGGAGCGCTACAACCAGACCGCCGCCCCGGTCGGTGACCGCTGCGTCAACGTGGCGGTCCAGTCCGCCGATTCAGACCAGGTCGTCAACGGATTCGCCGGCGAATGGCCGGCCGATCTGGGTGACCGGCCGGCACTGTGGATCCCCGGAAGTTCGGTGTCGGAGGCCCGTCTGGAAGCCGTGGCAGGCGCCGAAACCGTCAGCGACAGCCGCTCGCTGGTGACCTCGCCCGTGCTCCTCGCTGTGACACCCGAACTGCAGGGCGCCCTCGGCGAGCAGAACTGGGGGACCCTTCCCGGTTTGCAGACGAATCCCGCGGCACTCGACGGACT
Source organism: Mycobacterium sp. (assembly GCF_049683935.1). Taxonomy (GTDB): domain Bacteria; phylum Actinomycetota; class Actinomycetes; order Mycobacteriales; family Mycobacteriaceae; genus Mycobacterium. The sequence continues at coordinate 475 of NZ_JBAUJR010000240.1, forward strand.
GGGTCTCCCGGGGTGGGGCGGGCTCCGCCTGGCACTCCCCCTGTCTCAGGACAGCGACGCCGCCTACTTGGCGGCCGAGGCCGTGGCCGCCGCTGCGGCGCCGTCCGGTCAGCCGGTCAGCGCGGGTCTGGGCGCTGTGAGCACTCTGATCGGCGGCGCTCCCGAACTCGCCGATGGTAACGCCGCCACGGCCCTCGATGCCCTCACCGATTCATCCGATGCGGCCGGCGCCCCGGTGCACGCCGTGGTGACCACCGAACAGCGGCTCTTCCAGCGTGCGGCGGAGCTTCCCGACGCGGCATCCCAGCTGGCAGGGTGGTTGCCGCCGGGTCCGACCGCGATGGCCGACTTCCCCACCGTATTGCTGGCGGGTGACTGGTTGGCTCAGGAGCAGATCACCGCCGCCAGCGAGTTCGCCCGGTTCCTGCGGAAGCCGGAGCAACTCGGCGAACTCGCGCAGGCCGGATTCCGGGTCGAGGGTGGCACACCGCCGGCCAGCGAGGTCGTCGACTTCGCGCCAGTGGCCGCCCCGCTGAACGTCGGGGACAAAGCGGTGCGCGCGACCGTCGCCGACACATTGACCGCACCGGCGCTGAGCCCGACCGTCACCATCATGCTGGACCAGTCGATGCCCACCGACGAGGGCGGCAATGCCCGGCTGACCAATGTCGTCGACGCGCTCAAGGCGCGACTTCAGGTGCTCCCACCCGATTCCGGCGTGGGACTGTGGACCTTCGACGGCGTGCAGGGACGCTCTGAAGTGAGCATGGGTGCGCTGTCCGATCCGATCGACGGGCGGCCCCGATCGGAGGCGCTCACGGCGGCCCTCGACGGCCAGACACCGTCGGGTGGTGGCGCGGTCTCGTTCACCACGCTGAGGTTGGCCTACACCGATGCGTCTGCCCGGTACCGCGAGGGTCAGGAGAATTCGGTGCTGGTCATCACTGCGGGACCGCACACCGACCAATCGCTGGGTGCTGCCGGACTCGAGCAGTACGTCAGGGGCGCCTTCAACCCTGATCGTCCGGTGTCCATCGATGTCATCGACTTCGGCGACGATTCGGACCGGCCCGCCTGGGAAGCCGTCGCAGAGGCGACCGGTGGCAGTTACCAGAACCTGACGAGTTCGGCCTCGCCCGAACTGGCGGCGGCCATTGCGAGCCTCCTGTCGTGACATGCTGCTCGGTCCCGAGGGCCCAAGCGCTTTGCTGAGCGGGGGCATTCTCCCGACGACTGAGGTTCCCCTATCCCGGGCGCAAATCTGTGACCGCCGCGGGCTTGAGCGGGTGCCCAGCAAGCTGGGTTCCCACTGGGCGTTTCGTCACAATCGTGTCAGCTTTCGCTGGGTGTATTGCTGGTCACGTGCGCTGATGGTATGACGGCCTGACAGCTTCGTCGCATTGGGGCGCGATGATCGTAGATCCGTAGCTAAGAGGGGTAGCACAGAAGACGATGCCGATTCAGCATCAGGCACAGCCGCCGACCGCCGGGAGGCGCAGGGTTGCCCGGGGTTGGCGTGATCGCAAGCGCTACGTGTGGTTGCTCGGTCTGGTGATCCCGACGCTCGTCCCAATGTCCTGGGCCGCGGCGGCGCTCACCGGGTGGGGCGCCTTCTGGTGGTCCGGCCCGGTACTGATGTTCGTCTTCATCCCCCTGCTGGACTACGCCGTCGGCCCGGACTCGGAGAACCCACCCGACAGCGTGCTCGACCGGTTGGAGCACGACCGCTTCTATCGGTGGGCGATCTATCTGTATCTCCCGGCCCAATATGTGTCGTTGATACTGGCCTGCTGGATCTGGAGCGGCGGCGGTGGAGTCACGCTGTCGGCGTTGGACAAGGTCGGACTGATGCTCACAGTCGGCGGCATCGCCGGGGTCGGGATCAACGCCGCGCATGAAATGGGACACCAGCGGGCACAGTCGGAGCGCTGGTTGAGCAAGGTGGCACTCGCGCAGACCGGCTACGGACAGTTCTATGTCGAACACAACAGGGGCCACCACGCGCGGGTCGCCACCCCGGAGGATCCCGCCAGCTCACGGGTGGGCGAGAACATCTACTTCTTCCACTACAGATCCATACTGGGAAGCCTGCGTTCGGCGTGGACGATCGAGCGCAGGCGCCTGGCCCGCCGCGGGAAGTCGGCGTGGACGTTGCGCAACGACGTCCTCAACGCCTGGCTGATGACCCTCGTACTGTTCACCGGCCTGGTCGTCGGCTTCGGTGTTGAGGTGCTGCCCTGGTTGATCGGCCAGGCCGTCATCGGGATCTTCCTGCTGGAAACCATCAACTACCTGGAGCACTACGGGCTCCGTCGACAGCAGCGTCCTGACGGCAGCTACGAGAAGGTACGTCCGTCACACAGCTGGAACAGCAATTCGGTCATCTCCAATGTGTTCTTGTTCCATCTGCAGCGGCATTCCGACCACCACGCGAACCCACAACGCCGGTACCAGGCGCTGTGTCACGCCGACGAGGCCCCCCAGCTGCCCGCGGGTTACGCGACCATGGTGGTGGTGGCGCTGATACCGCCGTTGTGGCGGCGGCTGATGGATCCGCGGGTGCTGGCGCACTACGGGGGCGACATCAGTCTTGCTGCGACGCATCCGCGAAAGACGCGGCGACTACTGAAGCGGTACGGCTGACTGCACCTGGCGGGTGCGACGCAGAGCGGTGGCGGCCGTGCGCATCGACAGGGCCGGCGAGAGTCGCTCCAGGTACCACAGCGCCTTCCACCATCGGGGCACCACGATGATCGCCTGATTACGGAGCACGGCGCGCAACGCTTGTTCGGCGAACACATCAGGATCCATCGGACGCAACGTCTCTCCCAGCTTGAGCAGATTCTCCTTGCTCACACTCCTGTTCCGGCCGTACTGTCCTCCGGTCAGGATCGGGGTGCGCACCACGCCGGGGCACAGCACCGACACCCGGACGCCGTGGGTCGCGGCTTCCACCCGCATGGTCTTGGACAGGGCGACCACCGCGTGTTTGGTGGCCGAGTAGCCCGCCTGCGCGGACGTGGTGACCAGACCGGCCACGGACGCCGTGTTGACGATGTGCCCGCCGCCCTGCCTGATCATCACCGGGTAGACAGCCTGCAGGCCGTGGACCACGCCCCGCAGGTTGACGTCGATGATGTCGTTCCAGTCCTCGAGTGTCAGGGCGTCGACCTCGCCGCCGATACCGATCCCGGCGTTGTTGAACAGGTAGTCGATCCGGCCGGACGTCTCCACGGTCTCGGCGATGGCCGTTTGGAAGGCTTCGTGATCGCGCACGTCCAGTTCCACGGCGTGCACCCTGGCGCCGATGTCACGAAGTCGGCCGGCAAGCTGATCGGCGACCTCGAACTGGCGATCGGCGATCCAGACGTCCGCGCCTGCGCCGGCCATCTTCGACGTCAACGCAGCGCCGATCCCCGACGCTCCGCCTGTGATGAAGGCGACCTTTCCGGACAGGTCGGACATGTCTTTGGTTGCCACCCGGGAAGGATAGCCGTCAGCGTGCCATGCCAGGCGCCGAGCTACGACGCGCTGTCGCTGTCCGAGGCCGGGCCAGTGTCCTCGCTGCTCCCGTCTGCGCGTGCGTCACCGGCATCGGTGGCTTCGGATGCAGTGACCGACACCTTCTTGATGCCATTGAGCGGCGCGCGGTGCTTGGGTCCTGTGCGCTGCTTGGTCTGCGCGCGGTTGTCGCCGTCGGCTTCAGCATCGGCCTCGGAATCGGCTTCGGCATCGACCTGGTCGGCTTCGGATTCGGCGTGGACCTGGTCGGCTTCGGATTCGGCGTGGACCTCGGCGACGTCCGCGCCGTCGGCCTCGACCTCGTCTTCTTCGGCCTCGTCGGCGCCGGCAACGTCCGCCTCGATGTCGTTTCCGCCGCCTTCAGGCCCGGGTCCCTCGTCGCCCGCTGCGGCCGGTGTCGCCGCTGGTGCATCCGTAGCGCGCTCGGGATCGGTGGCGAGTCCCTCGGACTTCACAGGTGTGGTGGCGTCGCCTCCATCCGACATGAGCCCGGCCGAAGCGACTGCACTGCGGGCTGCGGCGCTGCCGAGGGCGTCAGAACCTTGTTCGCCCTGGGGCTGGGCCGGCAGATAGGTGCGGCGATAGGCAGTGTCGATGATCGCCCGCAGGGGCGCTTCCCACTGGTCGGCCACCCAGCCGAGGCCGAGGTTGCGCAACGGCTGCAGTAGCGGCAGGTTCTGGGTCGGTACGAAGACGTACGTCGTGTTGTTCTCGGTCCACACATAGTTGTCAGGATCGTCCAGATCGACGTCTCTGTAGTCCATGTGGATGACGTTGAAACCGGCCAGTGCGTTGGCCATCGCCAGCAGGTTGAACGGATTGGTCGGGAAGTCCGCGATCGGGTCGTATTCGCGAGCGACGTCGATGACCTCATAGCGCGTTGGCGGCGCCACGATGGAGTCGCCGAGCACCCAGGTACTGAGGCCGCCGTGCTTGCGAGTTCCGTTGCCGAGCAACAGGAACGACAACTCGTCGGGCGCAATGGTGCTTTCGGCCGCGTGCTCGGTCAGCCATGCCGTTGCGATCCGCGCACCTCCGCTGAACGCGTACACGATCTTCGGCCCGTCGGCGACGTCGATGGCGTAGTCGAGGTTGAAGAGATTTTCGTCGACCCCGACCTCCAGGCCCGGGGTGCTGACGATCCACCAGTACAAGACCTGCTCACACGATCTCGGGGGCTCGCACCCGGCGCCTTGCAGGTACTCAGACATCTCCCAGGGGGTCGGGCCGTGCGTCAGCACAGTGGCGGGACGTGGCGGCATCAGTCCGCCTGCCGCGGCAGCGGGCGCGGTGCCGCCACCGAGGGCGAGCGGAACCGCGGCAAAC
>NZ_JBAUJR010000241.1:0-6859 GCF_049683935.1 Mycobacterium sp.
ACAAAGGGCTGCGCCGGTGGAGCGCGGTGGCACGGGCGGCCGCCCGCCAGTCCAGACGTCCGTACGTCCCGACCGTCGACGGTGTCGTCACCTCCGCGGAACTCGTCGATCGGGTGCGCGCCGCGGCGGCGTCGACCGTGCTGGTCCTGCACGAGTCCGCGACGACGCCGCTGGCCGACGTGGCGGTCGGGGACAGCGCCGGTCTCACACTCGTGGTCGGACCCGAAGGTGGTATCTCCGACGACGAACTCGCCGCGCTGGCCGATGCCGGTGCCCTCCCGGTGCGGCTGGGGCCGACGGTCTTACGGACGTCGACGGCTGCGGCGGTGGCTCTCGGCGCGCTGGGTGTGCTCACGCCGAGATGGCGGTGACCACACCCCCGGGGGGTAGCTCCCGCCCCGTTCGTTAGATAGGTTAGCCTTCCCTTCTGAAGATGTACCCGAGGGCGAAGGACTCCTGATTCTCACCCGTGTGACCCGAGCGTGGATCCCGCTCGTCTTGGTGGTCGTAGTCGTCGTCGGCGGATTCACCGTCTGGCGGATCCGCGGCATCTTCGGCTCCGAACAGCTGCCGACCTACGCGGGGAACATCCCCGAGGAATCGAACAAGTCCGACCCCAAGCGGGTTCGCTACGAGGTCTTCGGTCCGCCCGGCGCGGTCGCAGACATCAACTACATCGACGCCGAGGGTGATCCCAACCAGATCGTCGGTGCCACCCTGCCATGGTCGGTCGTGGTCGAGAGCAACTCTCCGGCGATGGTGGGAAATGTTGTGGCACAGGGCGACAGCGATTTCATCGGCTGCCGGATCGTGGCTGATGACGTCGTCAAGGACGAGCGCACCGCCTACAACGTGTCCGCCTACATCTACTGCTTCACGAAGTCCGCATGAGCCTGACCGCCCATACCGGTAGATCCGTTCGGGAACCCTCGGCGATCGCACGCTGGATTCGCCGTCTCGCCGTTCCGATCCTGCTCGGCTGGCTGCTGGTGGTGGTCGCGCTCAACGTCCTGGTGCCTCAGCTGGAGGTGGTGGCCAGCCAGAACGCGGTGTCGATGAGTCCGAGTGACGCCCCGTCGATGCAGGCGATGTCCGACATGGGCCGGCTGTTCGGGGAGTCCGACTCCGACTCCATCGCGATGATCGTCCTGGAGAGCGACCAGCCACTGGGCGACGACGCGCACGCCTACTACGAGCAGCTCATCAACAAGCTCGAGGCCGACCCCGACCACGTCCGCAGCATCCAGGACATGTGGGGCGACCCGCTGACCGAAGCCGCCGCGCAGAGCTCGGACGGCAGAGCGGCCTACGTCGCGGTGAATCTGGCCGGCAACATGGGCGAGACCGAGTCCAACGAATCGGTGGCGGCCGTCCGCGACATCGTCGACAGATCGCCGCCCCCGCCCGGCGTACAGATCCACCTAACCGGGCCGGCCGCGCTGACCGCCGACGTGAACATCGCGGGCGAGAGCAGCATGCTGCGCATCCTGCTGGTGACCTTCGCGGTGATCATCGTGGTGCTGTTGTTCTTCTACCGCTCGGTCTCGACGGTGATCCTGCTGCTGGTGATGGTCTTCATCCAGATGTCGGTGGCCCGCGGGCTGGTGGCGGCGCTGGGGCACTTCCAGGTCATCGAGCTGTCCACGTTCGCGGTGAACCTGCTGATCTCGCTGGCGGTGGCCGCCGGCACCGACTATGCGATCTTCCTGGTCGGCCGCTACCAGGAGGCCCGCGCCGCCGGCGCCGACCACGAGCAGGCCTACTACGAGATGTTCGGTGGCACCGCGCACGTCGTGCTCGGTTCCGGTCTGACGATCGCCGGCGCGATGTTCTGCCTGTCGCTGACCCGGATGCCCTACTTCCAGAGCATGGGCATCCCGTGCGCGGTCGGGATCCTCGCCGGGGTGGCGGTCGCGCTGACGCTCGGGCCCGCGATCATCACCCTCGGCAGCCGTTTCGGGCTGCTGGAACCCAAGCGCGCCATGCGGATCCGTGCGTGGCGGCGCATCGGCACGATGGTGGTGCGCTGGCCCGGTCCCATCCTGGTGGCCTCCCTGGCCCTGGCCCTGGTCGGACTGGCCGCCCTGCCCGGCTACCAGACCAGCTACGACGACACCCGCTACATCCCGGCGTCCATCCCGGCAAACGCCGGCCTGCAGGCGGCGACCGAGCATTTCTCGCTGTCGCGGATGAGCCCCGAGGTGCTGCTCGTCGAGGCCGACCGCGATCTGCGCAACCCCTCGGACTTCCTGGTCCTCGATCGGCTCGCCAAGCGAGTGTTCGGTGTCGAGGGCGTCGCACGCGTGCAGGCGCCGAGCCGTCCGGACGGGGCACCGATCGCGCACACCTCGATCCCGTTCCTGATCAGCATGCAGGGCGTCGGCCAGCAACAGAACATGAAGCTGATGAAGGACCGCATCGCCGACATGCGAACCCAGGCCGACGACATCGGCACGACGATCGCCACGATGCGCACGATGTACTCGCTGATGACGAAGTTCTCCGCCATCACCACCGAGATGATCGACGACATGACGGAGATGCGGGACACGGTCCACCAGATCCGGGACACGATCGCCGATTTCGACGACATGTGGCGGCCGATCCGCAACTACTTCTACTGGGAACCGCACTGCTACAACATCCCGATCTGCTGGTCGTTCCGATCGATCTTCGACTCCATGGACGGCATCAGCCTGATGACCGACACGTTCGACAAAGCGGTGACGAACATGGCCGAGATGAAGGTGCTGCTGCCGCAGATGCTGGCGACGTTCCCGCCGATGATCGAGACCATGGAGAACATGCAGCAGATGATGCTGACGACCTATGCGACCATGGGCGGCTTCTACGACCAGATGGACGAACTGACCCGCGACTCCACCGAGATGGGCAAGGCGTTCGACTCGGCCCGCAACGACGACTCGTTCTATCTGCCGCCCGAGGTGTTCGAGAACGAGGACTTCAAGCGCGGCATGGAGAGCTTCTTCTCACCCGACGGCAAGACCGTGCGCATGCTCATCGCGCACCGCGGGAGTCCGACCACCGAGGAAGCGCTGCAACGGGTCGAGCCGATCAAGATTGCGGCGATCGAAGCACTCAAGGGGACCCCCCTCGAAGATGCGACGATCCAACTGGGTGGCACCGCGGCGACGTTCAAGGACATGTCCGACGGATCCAGCTACGACCTTCTGATCGCGGTGATCTCGGCGATGTGTCTGGTTCTGATGATCATGCTCGTGCTGACGCGCAGTCTGGTCGCAGCGCTGGTCATCGTCGGCACCGTCACGTTGTCGCTGGGTGCGTCGTTCGGGATCTCGATCCTGATCTGGCAGCACATCATCGGCATCGAACTGCACTGGATGGTGCTCGCGCTGTCGATCATCGCGCTGATCGCCGTCGGGTCGGACTACAACCTGCTGCTGGTCTCGCGGTTCAAAGAGGAGATCCCCGCGGGGCTCAAGACCGGGATGATCCGGGCCATCGGTGGCACCGGCAGCGTCGTCACGGTGGCCGGGGTGGTGTTCGCGCTGACGATGGGGTCGATGGTGGTCAGCGACCTGCGGATCATGGCCCAGGTCGGGACGACGATCGGTCTGGGGCTGCTGTTCGACACGTTCATCGTGCGGGCGTTCATGATGCCGTCGATCGCCACCCTGCTGGGCCGCTGGTTCTGGTGGCCGGTGCCGGTGCGCACCCGGCCGCTGCGTCCACCGCCGTCGCGGCCGGTGGAGACGACGCAGCCGATCCCGGTGGGGCCGCCGTCATAACCGTTGGGACGTGACGGGCGACGGCGCTAAACTGGGGTTTCGATTCGGCCAGACCGGCTGGAATCTGAGAGTCGAAACAGAGGAAGCAGGCAGAAAACCGCACGTGAGCCCCCGCGAGTCGAACGCCGCCTCGGACGCACCCGGTACGCCGGTCCGCAGCAGCATCACCGTTCCGCCCGACCTCGTCGTGGGCCTCCTCGGTTCCTCCGACGAGAACCTCCGCGCTCTGGAGCGCATCCTGTCCGCCGACATCCATGCCCGCGGGAACGCGATCACGCTGTCGGGTGACCCCGCCGACGTCGCTCTGGCCGAGCGGGCGATCTCGGAGTTGATCGAGGTCGTCGCCAGCGGTCAGGCGCTGAAACCGGACGCGGTGCGCCGCAGTGTGGCGATGCTGACGGGCACTGTCGAGGAGTCCCCGGCAGAAGTGCTGACGCTGGACATCCTGTCGCGTCGCGGCAAGACGATCAGGCCCAAGACGCTGAACCAGAAGCGCTACGTCGACGCGATCGACGCGCACACCATCGTGTTCGGCATCGGCCCGGCCGGCACCGGAAAGACCTACCTGGCGATGGCCAAGGCCGTCAGTGCGCTTCAGACCAAGCAGGTGAGCCGAATCATCCTGACCCGCCCGGCGGTGGAAGCCGGTGAGAGCCTTGGCTTTCTGCCCGGCACGCTGTACGAGAAGATCGATCCGTACCTGCGCCCGCTCTACGACGCGCTGCACGACATGATGGATCCGGAGTTGATCCCGAAGTTGATGAGCGCCGGCGTGATCGAGGTTGCGCCGCTGGCTTTCATGCGTGGCCGCACCCTCAATGACGCGTTCATCATCCTCGACGAGGCGCAGAACACCACCGCCGAGCAGATGAAGATGTTCCTCACCCGGCTCGGCTTCGGCGCGAAAATCGTTGTGACAGGCGATATCACGCAGGTCGACCTGCCCGGTGGCGCCGCCTCCGGGTTGCGTGCGGCGATGCGCATTCTCGACGGGATCGATGACATCCACTTCGCTGAGCTCACCAGCGCCGACGTGGTCCGGCATCGCCTGGTGGCCGAGATCGTGGACGCATACGCCAAATCCGAGGAGCCGACGCTGATGAACCGGGCGCAACGCCGCTCGACGAACACCGGCAGACCGAGGCGGTAGCGGCCGACTCATGAGCATCGAGGTTGCCAACGAGTCGGGCATCGACGTGTCCGAACAGGAACTGATCAGCGTCGCCCAGTTCGTCATTCGCAAGATGGACGTCAATCCGGCCGCCGAACTGTCGATGGTGCTGCTCGACACGGCCGCGATGGCCGACCTGCACATGCGGTGGATGGATCTGCCCGGTCCGACAGACGTCATGAGCTTTCCGATGGACGAACTGGAGCCCGGCGGCAGGCCGGACGCTCCCGAGCCAGGCCCGTCGATGCTCGGCGACATCGTGCTGTGTCCGGAGTTCGCTGCCAAGCAGGCCGCCGACGCCGGGCACACGCTCGGTCAGGAACTGGCGCTGCTCACCGTGCACGGCGTGCTGCACCTGCTGGGCTATGACCACGCCGAACCCGACGAGGAAAAAGAGATGTTCGCGCTGCAGCGCCAACTGCTCGAGGAGTGGGTGGCCGATCAGGTCGAGTCCTACTACCAGGACAGGCAGATCGAGAAGGATCGCCGGCTGGTGGACAAGTCGCGACTGTTCGACGAACCGTGAGCCCCGTCGGTCAGCTGATCAGCGCCATCGTGCTGGTTGCCTTCGGAGGGCTGTTCGCGGCGATCGATGCGGCCTTGAGCACGGTGTCGATGGCGCGCGTCGAGGAACTCGTCCGGGACGAACGACCCGGTGCGGTTCGGCTGTCCCGGGTGATGGGCGAGCGGGCGCGTTTCATCAATCTCATTGTGCTGCTTCGCATCACCTGCGAGGTGAGCGCGACGGTGCTGCTGGCGGCCTACCTGGACGGCGGCCTCGGTGTGACGTGGGGGCTGTTCGCCGCGGCGGTGATCATGGTGGTGGTCAGCTTCGTGGCGATCGGTGTCGGGCCGCGCACGGTCGGTCGACAGAACGCCTACACCATCGCACTGCTCACGGCCTTGCCGCTGCAGGCCATCTCGGTGTTGCTGCTCCCGGTGAGCCGACTACTGGTGTTGCTGGGTAATGCGCTGACGCCGGGCCGCGGCTTCCGCAACGGCCCGTTCGCCTCCGAGATCGAGCTGCGGGAGGTCGTCGACCTGGCTCAGCAGCGGGGCGTGGTGGCCGACGACGAACGCCGGATGATCCAGTCGGTGTTCGAGCTCGGCGACACCCCGGCGCGGGAGGTGATGGTGCCCCGCACCGAGATGGTGTGGATCGAGAGCGACAAGACCGCGGGCCAGGCCACCTCTCTGGCGGTGCGCAGCGGTCATTCGCGCATCCCGGTGATCGGGGAGAACGTCGACGACGTCGTCGGTGTGGTCTATCTCAAAGATCTTGTGCAGCGCACCTACAACTCGACCAACGGCGGCCGCGACACCGCCGTGTCCGACGTGATGCGCAAGGCGGCGTTCGTCCCCGACTCCAAGCCGCTCGACGCACTGCTGCGGGAGATGCAGCTCGACCGGGTCCACATGGTGCTGCTCGTCGACGAGTACGGCGCGATCGCAGGCCTGGTGACGATCGAGGACGTGCTCGAGGAGATCGTCGGCGAGATCGCCGACGAGTACGACACCGACGAGGTCGCCCCCATCGAAGATCTTGGGGACAAGTCCTACCGGGTGTCGGCCCGGTTGCCCATCGAAGACCTCAGCGAACTCTACGACGTGGAGTTCGACGAGAACCTCGACGTCGACACCGTCGGCGGGCTGGTCGCGCTCGAACTCGGGCGTGTTCCGCTGCCCGGCGCCGAGGTGATGTGGGACGGTCTGCGGTTGCGCGCAGAGGGTGGTCCCGACCCGCGGGGCCGAGTCCGGATCGGCACCGTCCTGGTGAGCCCTGCCGAACCGGATGCCGACGACGACGGAGAAGAGCGCGAGTGACCGAGCTGAGTCCCGAAGACCAGAAACTGGTGGTGCTCGCCCGCGGCGCGATGGCCCGGGCCGAGGCGGCAGGCGGCGCGGCGGTCCGCGACGC
>NZ_JBAUJR010000242.1:0-14839 GCF_049683935.1 Mycobacterium sp.
CGCGGCAGCGTGCGGTTCACCACGTGGATGCGGCCGATGCCCGCCCGGACGAGGTGCGCGGCCGACAGAGCGCCCATCGATCCCGCGCCGATCACCGTCGCGGATCGTCCGGCCAGTCCGCCGTCGAACTTGGTCTCGGCCAGGTCGAGCGCAACAGAGACCACCGACGCGCCCGCGGCGTCGATACCCGTCTCGGAGTGCACGCGCTTGCCCACGGACAGGGCCCGCTGCGACAGCTCGTGCAGGGTGCGGCCGACGGTGTGGTTCGCCTCCGCCGAGGCGTAGGCGCGCCGGAGCTGCCCGAGTACCTGCTGCTCACCGATGACCGCGGAGTCCAGGCCGCTGGCGACCGCGAACATGTGCTCCACGGCGGCCTCGGCGTAGCGCACGTAGGCGTACTTGGTCAGATCCTGCAGCGACATCCCACAGTGCTCGGAAAGCGCCTGTCCGATCACAGAGAGCCCGCCGTGGAATGCGTCGACAACGGCGTAGATCTCGACGCGGTTGCAGGTGGACAGCACCATGGCTTCTGTGACCAGCGAAGATCGGAGCACGTCGTCGACGATCTTGGCCTGATCGGACTCATCGGTGCTCAGTTGCTCGAGGACCGACACCGGCGCACTGCGGTGCGAAACCCCGAAAAGCAATACGCTCATGGCCTCGTCACCACGTCATCCAAGGTAGTCGTTAACCAGCTGGCCTACCAAATTTGCCCGATTCGCCCCGGAATTGCATTCCCTCCGTCGCTACTCGCACTTTCGCTGCTGGAACGCAGTTCCGGCGGCTCATCCGGCGAGGTCGGCGCGCAACCTGACTTCGTCGACCTCCCAGTAACTGTGCTCGACACCGTCGAGCAGCACCACCGGAAGCCGATCGCCGAACTCCGCGCGCAGCGCCGGTTCGCCGGCGTCGGCAGCGACATCGACGTCGCTGACCTGCAGCATGAAGCCGAGTTCGGCGGCCAACTCGGCCAATCGTGTCGCCGCGGCCAGACACATCGGGCATCCCTCGCGGGTGAGCAACTTCACCTGTCGGTCCACCCCGCCAGTATCGCCGTGAGGTGTCCTAATGTTGTCAACGTGTCCGGTAGCGGAAAGGGCGAAGTCGGCAACAGCACCGACAGCCCGGCGCAGCAGCTGGCCGGGGAGGCCAGCGCCGAGGTCGCTGCCGACGGTCTGCTGGTGCCCGAACCGGCCTCCAGTCCTGCCCCGCCGCCGCCCGACCTGACCGCAGCGGCGTTCTTCGACGTCGACAACACCCTGGTGCACGGCTCCTCGCTGGTGCACTTCGCCCGCGGCCTGGCCGCGCGCGAGTACTTCACCTACAAGGACCTGGCACGATTCGCCCTCGCCCAGGCCAAGTTCCAGCTCACCGGCCGGGAGAACAGCCAGGACGTCGCGGCGGGCCGCACCAAAGCACTGGCATTCATCGAGGGTCGCTCCACAGCCGAGCTCGTCGCGCTCGGCGAGGAGATCTACGACGAGATCATCGCCGACAAGATCTGGCCCGGCACCCAGGTGCTCGCCCAGATGCATCTCGATGCAGGCCAACAGGTGTGGCTGGTCACCGCGACGCCCTATGAACTGGCGGCGACGATCGCGCGGCGGCTCGGGTTGACGGGTGCGCTGGGAACGGTGGCCGAATCGGTCGACGGCGTCTTCACCGGCAGGCTGGTCGGCGACATCCTGCACGGCAGCGGCAAGGCCCACGCCGTGCGCTCGCTGGCCATCCGCGAGGGCCTGAACCTGCGCCGCTGTACTGCCTATTCGGACAGCTTCAACGACGTACCGATGCTGTCGCTGGTCGGCACCCCGGTGGCCATCAACCCCGATGCCGACCTGCGCGATCTGGCCCGTCAGCGGGGGTGGGAGATCCGCGACTTCCGCACCGCCCGCAAGGCCGCGCGGATCGGGGTCCCGTCCGCGCTGGCACTGGGTGCTGCCGGCGGTGCGCTGGCCGCCGCCGTGTCGCGCCGCGAGAAACGCTGACGCCGAACCAAGGATCCCGCGCTGATAGGCTCGCGCCGCTACCCGAGGGAACGGAAGAGAATCGCGCATGGGCATCGGCGAGGAGCGAAGGATCGCGCATGGGCATCGCTGACGACATCATCGGAACCCACTACCGGTATCCGGACCACTTCGAGGTCGACCGCGAGAAGATCCGCGAGTTCGCCCGCGCTGTGAAGGACGACCATCCGGCGCACTTCACCGAAGAGGCGGCCGGCGAGTGCGGCCAGGACGCCTTGATCGCGTCGGTGACATTCCTCGCCGTCGCCGGACGGCGGGTGCAGGCGGAGATCTTCAACCAGTTCGATCTGCCGTTCAACATGGAGCGCATCCTGCACCGCGATCAGAAGCTGGTCTTCCACCGGCCGATTCTGGCGGGCGACAAGTTGTTCTTCGACTCCTACCTCGACTCGGTGACCGAGTCGCACGGCGCGGTGCTCACCGAGATCCGCGGCGAAGTGACCGATGCCGAGGGCAAGCCGGTGATCACCAGCATCGTCACAGTGATGGGTGAAGCGGCGTCCGACGACGAAGCCGACGAGATCACCGACAAGGTCGCTGCCGGACGCGAGGCCGCCCTGTCAAAATTTGTTGCTGGGCAAAAATAACGCCTCTACCCCAGGAACATGTTGCGGCGATTCGCCAGCAGCTGATAGAGCGTCTGCTGAATGGTCTCGCGCACCTGGTCGGTCAACTCGAAGGTGACCATCGGGTCGTCGGCGGCGGACTCGTCGTAGTCGGCGGTGTCGATGGGCTCCCCGAACTGGATGTGCCACTTCGACGGCAGCGGCACCAGACCGAGCGGACCTGTCAGCGGGAACAGCGGAGTGATCGGGAAGTAGGGCAGCCCCAGCAGTCGCGCCAACAACTTGACGTCGGCGACCATCGGGTAGATCTCCTCGGACCCGACGATGGAGCACGGCACAATCGGCGCCTTCGTCCGCAACGCCGCCGACACGAACCCGCCGCGGCCGAAACGCTGCAGCTTGTAGCGGTCTTTGAAGTGCTTACCGAGACCTTTGTAGCCCTCGGGGAAGACGGCGGTGAGCTCACCGGCGGCCAGCAGGCGGTGCGCGTCGTCGGTGCACGCCATCGTGTGGCCGGCCTTGCGCGCGGCCTGGCCGACCATCGGCATGTCGAAAACCATGTCGGCGGCCAGCAGGCGCAGATCCCGATGCGCGGGGTGCTTGTCGCGGACCGCGACCGACGTCATCAGCCCGTCGAACGGCAGGACCCCGGCGTGGTTGGCCACCACCAGTCCGGCACCGGACTCCGGCAGGTTCTCGATGCCGCTGACCTCGACCCGGAACCAGGAGTTGAAGAAGACTCTCAGCAAAGGCAGGAAGATAGCGTCGTTGAGGTGCGGATCGAAGCCGAACTCGTCGACGTTGTAGTCGCCTGTCATCCGTTTACGCACAAAATCGGCGACGGCGGCGATGCGCTGGGCGAGCTCGTTGGGCGTTTCGTGCGCCGCGGACGATCCGGCAGCGGCAGTGCGATGTTGATCGATCTCACGGACGACGGCCGCGATCTGTTCGGCCGACGCATGGTTACCAGGGTCGCCGAGGAGCGAGGGATGGCGGCGCGAACTGTCCACCCGCTGCGCGGCGGCGCGACGTTGAGCCGCGCTGCGTCCCGAATTGGAATGCAGCGGAATCACTTTCGCTCTTGGTTCACCCGCCACCGGCACATCCTCTCCCCCACCCCGCTCTAAGTAGTGAAGTCTAGCGCCCCCAGCGCTGCGCCGCCGCCACCGCGCGATCCTCCGCCGCCTGGACCCACCGTGGGTCGACGATCGGCGTCAGGCCGCGGCCTCGCACATAATCGTCGAAAGCCTCCGCGGTCGTCCATTTGGTGGCGAACCCGAGTTCGCTGCGCATCCTCGTGGTGTCCATGACGCGGCCGTAACTCAGGTAGTCGAGTTGCTCGCGATCGAGTTCCGAGTTGCGGGCGGCCCGCCACAGCGAATCCACCGCCATCAGCGCCGGGCGCGGCACCGGCAGCGCCAGGCGCCCCGACCTGCGGATGGCCTGGCTCATCATGATGATCCCCGACGCCCCGACGTTGAACGTGCCCGCTTTGCCGGCCATCGTCGCGCGTTCGAGCGCACCAAGCGCGTCCTGTTCGTGCAGGAGTTGCAGACGCGAGTCGTGGCCGATCACCGTCGGCACCACCGGGCCGGCGAGGTACCGGGACAACGCGGTGTCCATGGCCGGGCCGATCATGTTGGCCAACCGCAGAATGGTCACCGCGATGTCAGGCCGGCGCCGCCCGAGGCCACGCGCATAACCCTCGATGTCGATGCTGTCGCGGGCGAAACCCTCACCTGGTGGCCTGCGGCGGCTGCTGCTCTCGGCGAACAGCACCGGGTCCCGTGCGCTGGAGCCGTACACCTCGGAGGTCGACTTGAGGATGACACGGCGCACGGACGGCGCCTTCTGGCAGGCGGCGAACAGTTGGATCGCGCCCATCACGTTCAGTTCCTTGAGCGTCGCCCGGCCGCCGGAACGAGGCGAGTACGACGCGGCGGCGGCGTGCACCACGGTGTCGACGTCGCCGTTCCGGATGACCTTGGCGATGAAGGGGTTGCGAATGTCGGCGCGGACGAACTCCGCACGGCCCATCCTGCGCAGCAGATCCTTGCTCGGCGCGATCGCGTCCACCGCGATCACGCGGTTGATGAGCGGGTTCTGCGCCAACCGTGCGGTCAGGTAGCCGCCCAGGAACCGGCACGCGCCGGTGACCAGGACGACTTTCGGATAATCCAGCCCGCCGCGGGCATCAGATCCATCGGAGTTGCCCCCGGAATGGCCCGCAGAGTCCACCGGGACAGCCTAGCGACCGGGCGGCAGTACTACTTGCCCAGTTTTCTGCGCTGCACCCGGGTGCGACGAAGCAGCTTGCGGTGCTTCTTCTTCGACATGCGCTTGCGCCGCTTCTTGATGACAGAACCCATGAACTCCGCTACCTAAAGTTGTCTTGAAGATCTTTCGGACACCGAACGCGGTCGGCGTCAGCCTCGACCGATCACCTTACCTGGGCGGCACAGCACGTCGAAATCGACCTTGGGCAGGCCAACTGCGAGAGCCGGCCTGCGTGCGTCCGGATGAGCGCGCGAAGCAGTCGGTATCAGCCGGCGTCGAAGTACGAACTCTCGAGCATGTCGTGGACTGCCTTGGCGTGCACCCGGAACGAACGGCCCACCCGCACTGCGGGCAGCTCACCGTTGTGCACCAGGCGGTACACGGTCATCTTGCTGACCCGCATGAGGCTTGCCACCTCCGCCACGGTGAGAAACTGAGCTCGAGGCTGTTGGCCTTCGGACTGTCCGGCGTCGCGCGCCGCCTTTCCGCTGGCCGCATCCCGCGCCGACGGGCCGTTCATAGACGTCATCGCAACCCAATCCATCAGGCACGGGCAGTTCCAGCGGCTTCCCCACCGCTGGCACCAAACCCATGCTTACCACTGGGAGAATAGCGTGGCAGGTGGGGTTACTGCGACGGGTGTGGGCTAATCAGTTTGAAATTGATTAACTACTCCGTTGTAATTCCGAGCTGCTCAGAGCGTATTTTTGCGGCCGCCACCGCATTGGCGACCGCCGACCTCAACCCGCCTCGTTCGAGTTCGCGCAGACCAGCAGCGGTGGTGCCACCCGGCGACGTGACCGTGGCCCGCAGTTGCGCGGGCGAGGTGTCCACTGTCAGCCCCAAGCCCGAATCGCCGTTCGGCGAGGCGTCGTCGAGCCGCTCGAGCAGCATTGCCGCCGACCCCGCCATCGTCTGCACCGCCAGTTCGGTGGCCGTCGACCGCGCCAGACCCGCGTCCACTGCAGCGTCGACGAGCGCTTCGACCATCAGGAAGAAGTACGCGGGACCGGAACCGGACACCGCGGTGACGGCGTCGAGTTGGGACTCGGCCACCGTGAGCACGCCGCCGACGGCGTCGAACAGCGCCGAGACCTCCTTGAGGTGTTCGGCGGTGGCGAACCGGCCCGGCGCGAGCGCGCTCACCGCGCCGCCGACCAGCA
The DNA here is from genome assembly GCF_049683935.1 of Mycobacterium sp. GTDB lineage: Bacteria > Actinomycetota > Actinomycetes > Mycobacteriales > Mycobacteriaceae > Mycobacterium. Next base: position 6,034 of record NZ_JBAUJR010000242.1, read on the forward strand.
TCGGCGCATTGGGCATGACCCGCACGACCGGCGATCCTGCCGGCAGCTTGGCCTCGTAGAAGGCCGAGGTCACGCCCGCGGCGACGGTCACAAAAACCTGTTCGGCCGCATTGCTTTCCGCCTTGGCGGCGGTGTCGGCGATGTCGCCGATGACATGCTGCACATCGGCGGGTTTGACCGCGACGATGACGTAGGTGGCGGCATCGACAGCGTCCGCGACCGTCGTCACCCGCACCGCGTACTTGTCCGCGACGTACTTGGCACGCTTGACATCCCGCTCGGCGACGACGAGGTCCTTGACCTGCTTTCCCGAGCGCAGCAGCCCCGCCAAGAGCGCCTCGCCGATACTTCCACCGCCGATGATCGCGATTCTGGGCATGCCGGAAAGCATCCCACGGCGCCGGGATCGCACGCTCGGCGGCGTCACTGCTCCGGCGGCTACTCGGCGGGCACCATCGCCAACTGTCGGCTCTGCACGATGATCCGGCCCTCACAGTCGACCACGATGTGGTCCTCGTCGAACCAGTCCTGCCCGATCTGGGTCGCCGTGCACATCACCCGCAGCCAGCCGTCGGCCGGCCGCGCCCGCAGATAAGCCGTCAGCTGCACCGTCGGCGCCCAGCCGAACCTGTTGACGCCGAAGGTCACCGGTGCCGACACATCGCCGCACAGCAGCGCGAACAACACGTCGGGGGCGACTCCCTTGGGTCGCACCCAGTACTCGATGACGGGCATCCCGCCGTCGCCCCGCGGCGTGAACGACGTCAGCGACGGCCGGATGTCACAGCCGTGCGCAAGGTGGACGACGTCGGCCATCGAATGGCCCGGACCGATCGGTTCCAGACCGGGAGGGGGTTCCGGCGTCATCAGCGGCACCACCGGATTGACCGACAGCAACGGCGGCACGTGATGCTCTGGGGTTCCCATCGTGATGACGGCGCGCAGCGCGGTCCTCTCCCCTTGCCTCAGCTCGACGTCGACCAGGCTGACCCGGCGTCCCCGCTTACGCACCGTGGTGACCACCTGCATGGGGCCCGGATCCGGCGCCCACAGAAAGCTTCCCGACACCGCGATGGGTTCGACTCCGTCGAGCTCCGTGCGGGCGGCGTTGGCGCACAGCGCCAGCATCGCACCACCGTGGACCTTGGGTCCGATCGTCCAGTGTTCGTTCAGCACACCGTCGTACACGCCATCACCCGCGGCGGTCAGCACCATGGCGTCGGTGAACAGGGTGGAACCGGTCATGGGCATCCTGAGGTGTCAGCGCAGCAGGTGCGCGCGGGCGTACTGCAGCGATTCGGAGAGCAGCGCCTCGCGTTCGGCAGCGGTGCGCGCACCGGAAGTGGTCACCTCGAGGATGACATGGCCGGCGAAGTCGCTCGCGGCCAGTGCCTCGCAGATCTCCGCCGTCGGCTGGGTGCCGCGGCCGGGCACCAGATGTTCGTCGGCTGACGCGCCACTGCCGTCGCACAGGTGCAGATGGACCAGCCCCTCACCCATCCGGCGGGCCATGTCGATGGCGTCGGTGCCGGCTGTGGCGGTGTGGGACAGGTCGAGGGTGTAGTGCGCATGGCCGCCGTCGAGGGGATCGTAGGAGGGCGCGAACGCCGAGATTCCCGGACCCGGGTTGCCGCCGCGCTTGCGCATCCGCTCGATCGACGTCTGCCCGGCTCCGAAGAATCTGTCCGCACGGAACGGGAACATGTTCTCCACCGCGACCAAGATGTCGCTGGTGGCTTCGAGTTCGGCCACCTGATCGGCGAACCCGTCGGCGTAGCGACGCTGCCAGCGAAACGGTGGGTGGACCACCACCGTCTGCGCCCCGAGTTGCTCAGCGGCCCGCACGCTGCGTTCCAGCTTCGGGATCGGGTTGGCGCCCCAGACGCGCTGCGAGATCAGCAGGCAGGGAGCGTGCACCGACAGTACGGGCACCTGGTAGCGCTCGGACATGGCCTCGATGGCGTCGACATCTTGGCTGACCGCCTCCGCCCAGACCATCAGTTCGACGCCGTCGTAGCCCAGACGGGCGGCGTACTCGAATGCGGCCTCGGTCCTCAGCGGGTATACCGAGGCCGTCGACAGGCCGACCTTGATGGCGGGGCGCACAGTCCGTGGGCCGTCAGCCCGATTGCAGCAACGCCAGCGGGCCGAGTGTCACCAGCGCGCCGACCGCCACCGCGATCAGGGTGCTGCCGATGTCCTCGGTCTTGCGGACCACCCGAACGCCGACCACCAACCCGAGGATCACCAGGACCGACAACACCAACGCGACGATGTTGTTCCACTTCCAGAGCTGGTCGAATGCCACGAACAGGCCTGCGCCGAGCACCACCGCGATGACGCTCTGGCCCACGATCCACAGGCCGTGCACAAACGTCGACATCTGACGCGGTTCACCGGTTTCGGTGTCGTCCTCGTCGTCGAGATCCTCGTCGAGATCGGCCTCGTCACCCAGGTTGATGTCTTCCGGTGACGGCCGGGTCCCCCGCCTGGCGAGGTCGTCGGCGACGGTCTGCCCGCCGAACAGCGGGTCCTGGGTGGAGCGCAGGTAGGACGGCAGCTCCTCGCTGTCGTCGGTGTCGAGCGCGGCTTCGTCGTCCAGATCCTCGATGTCGTCCGGCACCTCCAGATCGAGAGACGAGTCGACCAGATCGGTCTTGTCGCCCTCGTCGAGGGGGTCCGGGCTCATCAGCTCGGCGTCGACTGCCGCCGACTCGTCGGTCTTCGTCGCGGACTGACGACCGAAGCCGAAACGCCGCGGCGGCGGGGCGACGAAATCGACCGGTTCCGGGTCCGCGTCGCGGTGCTCGAGATGTGCCGCGTACTCGGCGACCGCGTCGGCGTAGTCGTCGTCGGTGCTGTCCGGGTCGGCGACCGATTCGACGTCGGTGGCCTCCGCGGGCTCGACTTCCTCGGCGACCTCGTCCTCGGCGACCTCGTCGAGTGCCTGGTCGTCGGCGACTTCGTCCTCGATGACCTCGGGTTCGGGCTCCGGCTCCGGCTGCGACTCGGGCTCCGGGTCGACAGCTTCAGGTTCAACAGTCTCGGGCTCGACAGTCTCGGGCTCGACAGTCTCGGGCTCGACCGCGGTGTCGGTGGGCTCGACCGCGGTGTCGGCGGGCTCGGCCTGCTCGTCTACTGCAGCGGGAGGCGCGGCCGGATCGGTGTCCGTGGGCCGGATGATCGGGATCTCACCGGTGAGTTCGGCGACGGTGACGGCGTCGGCGTTGCCGCGCCGGCGACGGCGCCTGCCGCCGACCGGGGGTGCGCCGATCGTGCCGTTCTTCGCCAGCAACTCGGCGACCGAGATCGGCCGTGTGTCGCTGTGGTTGTCATCTGATCGAGTCATCGCCTGTCGCCTTTGAGCGTCGTTGCTTCACCGTCCAGCATTACGTACGGACATCCTTCGTGAGACCGATTCCCCGGCGCCGCCGACGAGGGCTGTTCCGTCGGCTTCGCTGTCGAGTTTCCGCAGGATCAACCCCTCTCGCAATGCCCAGGGACAGATGTCGACGCTCTCGATACCGAGTGCCTTCATGCTCGCCTCCGCCACCAGAGCACCCGCGACGATCTGCGGCGCGCGATCGGCGCTCACCCCTTCCAGTTCCGCACGGTCGGACGCGGTCATCCTAGAGATGAAATTTATGAGTTGACGAAGACCGGGCGCTGTCAGCGTTCGTTTGACCCGCGGTCCGGCCCCCGAGGGCGCTGCACCGGTCAGCCTGGCCAGGGAGCGGAACGTCTTCGACGTCGCCACGGCCAGATCGGGACTGCCCGCCTCGGCGATCACCACCCCGGCCTCCGACAGTTCGTTGGCCAGCCAGTCGCGGAGCATCGCAACCCGCCGGCGGCCGGGCGGATCCTCGGGCAACCATTCGCGCGTCATCCGGCCCGCCCCCAGCGGCAGCGACAGCGCGACGTCGGGTTCCTCGTCGACGCCGCTGGACAGCTCGAGCGATCCGCCGCCGATGTCGATGTTGATGATGCGTCCGGCGCTCCAGCCGTACCAGCGGCGCACCGCCAGGAACGTCAGCCGCGATTCGTCGACACCGCTGAGCACCCGCAGCGCGACACCGGTCTCGGACTTCACCCGGGCCAGCACGTCCTCAGAGTTCTTCGCGTCGCGCACCGCGGAGGTGGCGAATGCCATCAGCTCCGAACACCCAGAGCTGGTTGCGATCTTGGCCAGCTCGTCGATGGTGCCCACCAGCTTGTCGGCGCCGCGGCGGGTCAGCTTGCCCGAGTTGTCGATGGCCTCGGCGAGCCGAAGCGACGCCTTGGTCGAACTCATCGGAGTCGGGTGGCCGCCGCGGCGTGCATCGACCACAAGCAGATGGACAGTGTTGCTGCCCACGTCGAGCACGCCTAATCGCACTCACCCAACCTAATGGGTCTACCGTGGAAAACCGTGAGTGGATCGCATCATGGTGAGGTCGAACTCGATTTCGCCCGTGAATGGGTGGAGTTCTATGACCCCGACAATCCCGAACATCTGATCGCCGCGGACATGACGTGGCTGCTGTCGCGCTGGACCTGTGTGTTCGGCACCCCGGCATGCCAGGGGACCGTCGAGGGCAGACCCGACGACGGATGCTGTTCGCACGGCGCGTTTCTGTCCGACGACGACGACCGCGCGCAACTCGACGACGCCGTCAAACTGCTCACCGACGAGGACTGGCAGTACCGCGAGAAGGGCCTGGGCCGGAAGGGCTATCTCGAGATGGACACCTACGATGACAAACCCAACCTGCGGACCCGAAAATACAAGGGCGCGTGCATCTTTCTGAATCGCCCCGGCTGGCCCGGCGGAATCGGATGTGCGCTGCACAGCAAGGCGCTCAAGATCGGCGTGGAGCCGCTGACCCTCAAACCCGAAGTGTGCTGGCAATTACCGATCCGCCGCACCCAGGAGTGGATCACCCGGCCCGACGACACCCAGGTGCTCAAGACCACCATCACCGAATACGACCGACGCGGCTGGGGTGAGGGGGGCGCCGATCTGCACTGGTACTGCACCGGCGATCCGGCCGCCCACGTCGGCGCCAAGCAGGTCTGGCAGACCTACGCACCGGAACTCACCGAACTGCTCGGCGAGAAGACCTATGCCGAGCTGGCGGCAATGTGCAAGCGCCGCAGCGGTTTGGGCCTCATCGCCATCCACCCCGCAACCCGGGCCGCCGAGTGATTTCGGGGCGTCAGCCTTCCAGCTTGTAGCCCAGACCACGCACCGTCACCAGGTGCACCGGGTTCGCCGGGTCGGCCTCGATCTTGCTGCGCAACCGCTTGACGTGCACGTCGAGGGTCTTGGTGTCGCCGACGTAGTCGGCACCCCACACCCGGTCGATCAACTGACCGCGGGTGAGGACCCGGCCGCTGTTTCGCATCAGGTACTCGAGTAGGTCGAATTCCTTGAGCGGCAGTGTGATCGGGCTGCCGTTGACGCTGACCACATGCCGCTCCACATCCATGCGGACCGGCCCTGCCTCGAGCACCCCGTCACCGATGCCGATGTCGTCGGCCTCGACACCGCGGCGCAGCACGGCCCGGATGCGGGCGATCAACTCGCGCGCGGAGTACGGCTTGGTGACGTAGTCGTCGGCCCCGAGCTCGAGGCCCACCACCTTGTCGATCTCGCTGTCGCGGGCGGTCACCATGATGACCGGGACGCTCGAACGTGACCGCAACTGCTTGCAGACATCGGTACCGCTCATCCCGGGCAGCATCAGATCCAACAACACGATGTCAGCGCCTGCGCGCTCGAATTCCGCGAGGGCCGAGGGCCCGTCGGTCACCACGGTGGCCTCGAAGCCCTCCTTGCGCAGGAGAAAGGCCAGGGGATCGGCCAAGGACTCCTCGTCCTCCACGATCAGCACGCTGGTCATCGATGTACTAGTCCTCTCGGTCGTATTCGTCGTCGGCGTCGTCGCCGGCATCATCGTGCAGATAGGCGGGAATCGACAACGTGAACGTCGACCCCGTCCCGGGTTGGCTCCACAACCGAATGGAGCCATTGTGATTGGCGGCGACATGCTTGACGATCGCCAGCCCCAGTCCCGTGCCCCCGGTGGCCCGCGACCGCGCCTTGTCGACGCGGAAGAATCGTTCGAACACCCGCTCCTGATCGGCTCGGGCGATGCCGATACCGCGGTCGGTGACCGCGATCTCGATGTTGTCGCCGCGTCGGCGACGGCTGATCGATACCGAAGATCCGTTGGGCGAGTAAGCAATTGCATTGGACACCAGGTTGGCGATGGCCGTCACCAGCAGGGTCTGGTCGCCGAGCACCCGGAAGCCCGTCGGCGGGTCGGTGGTGATGGCGATATCGGCATTGTCCGCGGCGACCTTGTGTCGCGACAGCGCCTCGGCGACAACACTGTCGACGTCGACGCCCTCCAGATCGGGTAGCCGTTCGGCCCCCTGCAATCGGGACAGTTCGATCAGCTCGCCCACCATGTCGGCCAATCGGTTGGACTCGGTGAGCATCTTGCCGGCGAAGCGCCGGACCGTCTCGGGTTCGTCGCCTGAGGCCAGGATCGCCTCGGCCAGCACGCCCATGGCGCCCACCGGCGTCTTGAGCTCGTGGCTGACGTTGGCCACAAAATCCCTGCGGGTGGCTTCCATCCGGGCGTGCTCGGACTGGTCGTCGACATAGACCACCGCAAACCGCTTGTCGTCTTCGGTCAGCAGTCGCACATGGCCGCGCACCGAGAGCCCGGACCGTCCCGGCCTGCTGCGTTTGCGCGGCGACAGGTCGACCTCGCCGTCCTCACCGGTGATCAGCGTGCGCTCGGCGGCCAGCCAGGCCCGGTCGTCGAGCAACCGGTCACGTACCAGGCCGAGTTCCTTGGCGCGCTCGTTGGTGTAGACCACGTCACGGTAGGTGTCGACGACCACGATCCCCACGGGCGACTGGGCCACCACGTGCTGGAGCATCTGGGAGACGGTGATGCCTGACTGCTCGGCGGATCGCCGGTACCGGCGTTCGCGGAGACGGGGCACCACCACCAACCCGAACGCGACACCGATCGACAATGCGAACAGTGCCACGATCGCTGCGAGCAGCAGCGCCGATACGACACTCACGCGAAAAGCGTACGCACTCGGTGAACGTCATCCCAGCAGCGTGCGGCCAAATCGGGACAAGTCACAGAGTCAGACACGGATGTTCGGGTCCGTGTCCGCCATTGTTCACCCGTTGTTCGCCCGGTGACGACGCGTGCGCTGATCGGCCCTCTACTTGGCGCCCTGGGCGGCGACTGCGGCGGCGCCGGCCGCCGCGGCCTCGGGGTCGAGGTAGAGCCCCCCGGGCTTGGTCGGCTTGAGGTCCGAGTCCAGGTCGTAGCGAAGCGGGATTCCGGTCGGGATGTTCAGACCCACGACATCCTCGTCGGACATTCCGTCCAGGTACTTGACCAGCGCTCGTAGCGAGTTGCCGTGGGCAGCGATCAGCACCGTCTTGCCCGCCTTCAGGTCGGGGACGATCACCTCGGTGAAGTAGGGCACGAACCGGTCGACCACGTCCTTGAGACATTCGGTCAGCGGTGGACCGCCGTCGATGTCGGCGTAGCGGGGGTCGCTGTCCTGGCTGAACTCGCTACCCGGTTCGATCGCCGGCGGCGGGGTGTCGTAGCTGCGCCGCCAGGCCATGAACTGCTCGTCGCCGTACTTGGCTTTCGTCTCGGCCTTGTCCAGCCCCTGCAACGCCCCGTAGTGACGCTCGTTGAGACGCCAGTCGCGGTGCACCGGGATCCAGTGCCGATCGGCGTTGTCCAGCGCGACGTTGGCCGTGGTGATGGCGCGTCTCAACAGCGAGGTGTAGAGCACGTCGGGAAGACGGTCCTGCTCTTTGATGAGCTTGCCGGCGCGGACCGCTTCGGCCATCCCCTTGTCGGTGAGGTCCACATCGACCCAGCCGGTGAACAAATTCAGCGCGTTCCACTCGCTCTCGCCGTGGCGGAGAAGGATCAGCGTCGCGGTATCTGCCATGCGCTCGATCCTCTCACGGCAGCGATCAGTCGTCGTCTTGATCGTCGATGAGATGTTCAAACGCCCGCAGATTGCTCAGCGACTCACCGCGCGACACCCGCCACTCCCACTCCCTCTGGATGGAAGTGCGAAATCCCAACTCCAACAACGTATTGAAGTCCGTGTCGACCGCCTCGAGCACCTGTCCGAGCACCCGGTCGATCTCGTCGGCGGACACCGACGCCAACGCCATCCGGCCGACGAGGTAGATGTCACCGGTGTTGTCCAGCGTGTAGGCGACGCCGTAGAGCCTGCGGTTGCGCTTGAGCAGGAACTTGTAGACGCCCTGGTGGTTCTCGTCGGGCTGTCGGCACACGAACGCCTCGACGCGCACGGAGTGCTCGCCGATGGTCAGGATCGTGTTGGTCTTGAGCCTGCGCTCCCCCGGCAGCTCCACGACCAGCCCGGGCAGTCCACCGCGGGCCCCGCCATGCCGAAGGTACGTCAGATCGTGTTCCTGCAGGGTTTTCTCGATGAGATCCTGGACCTGTTGCGGCTGATCGCTCATGCCCTCACCCCTCGCCGCATCGAGAACCGGCGCCCACGACGCGGCACCGGAGGACCCTGTTCACCGGCCCGGTGATCGGCGATGGCGCGCCCGTAGCTGCTCAGCAGTGCATCGACGGTGTGCCCCCAGGAGAACTCGGCGGCATGCTCGACGGCGGCGCGACGCATGCCCGCCGGGTCCCGCAGGAAGATGTCGCCGAGCGCCTTGGCCCAGTCGTCGGTGTCGTGGCCGTTCACCAGCGCACCGGTGACGCCGTCGCGGACCGCCACCGGC
>NZ_JBAUJR010000243.1:0-8300 GCF_049683935.1 Mycobacterium sp.
CCGATGCTGATTCCGCGCCGACCCGGCGTGACCGCGCGGTGGCTACCGGTCCACTCGCCGCCCTCCCAGTCGCCGCCGTGCTGCGGACCCGTCGGCGGCGGCGGGCCGGAGCGCGCGGCCGTCGCACCTTCGCGATCGGGGTAGCCGAACTCGTCGGCGCGATCGGAGTACCCGAAGTCATCGTCGTAGATGTCGGCGTCGTGGGCGTCTTCGTCGTACGTGTCGGCTTCGTAGGTATCGGGGTCCCGCCGGTCCGGCGGCCCTACCTCGTCGTCGAACCCGGGCTCGTCCGACGCCGCACCCGCGCCGAACCCGAAACGCTCGGTCTGCTGTTCGTCCGGTTGCTCCTCGGCAGGGCCGGGACGTCCGGCGTCCTCGGGATCGGGGAGGCTGTGCCTACCCATGCCCGGCCGTCCGACCGTGGTCTGTGCTCAGTCGACTGATCATCGCGTCAGCCAACGCTACTAGCTGCCTTGAACTCTCGGCGCCGCCGATGCAGGATCGGCTCGGTGTACCCGTTGGGCTGCTCACCGCCGGCGAGGATCAATTCCTGAGCCGCCTGGAACGCGATGCTGTTGTCCGGGTCGACAGCCATCGGACGGAAATCCGGGTCGTCGGCGTTCTGTTCGTCGACAACTGCGGCCATCCGGCGCAGGCTGGCCCTGACGTCTTCTTCGGTGATCACTCCGTGGCGCAACCAGTTGGCCAGCAGCTGGCTGGAGATCCGCAGGGTGGCACGATCCTCCATCAGCGCGACATCGTGGATGTCGGGCACCTTCGAGCAGCCGACCCCGGCATCGATCCAGCGCACCACGTAGCCGAGGATCGACTGACAGTTGTTGTCGACCTCCTCGCGGATCTCCTCCGGCGCCCACGCGAGCTCCTTGGCCAGCGGAATCGTCAGCAGCTCCTCCATGGTGGAGCGCCGATTGCCTGCGAGCTCCTGATGCACGGCGTAGACGTCGACCTGGTGATAGTGCATCGCGTGCAGGGTCGCCGCCGTCGGCGACGGCACCCAGGCGGTGGTGGCACCGGCCTTGGGCTGACCGATCTTCTGCTCGACCATGTCGCCCATCAGTTCGGTCATCGCCCACATACCCTTGCCGATCTGCGCCCGACCCGAGAAGCCCGTCTCCAGCCCGATGTCGACATTCTGGTTCTCATAGGCCTGGATCCACGGCTGAGACTTCATCGAACCCTTGCGGATCATCGGGCCCGCCTGCATCGAAGTGTGGATCTCGTCGCCGGTGCGGTCCAAGAACCCGGTGTTGATGAACACCACACGGTCGGCGGCGGCCTTGATGCAGGCCTTGAGGTTCACCGTGGTGCGGCGCTCCTCGTCCATGATGCCGACCTTGATGGTGTTCTGCGGCAGTCCGAGCACATCCTCGACGCGGCTGAACAACTCGCAGGTGAATGCCACTTCGTCGGGACCGTGCATCTTGGGTTTGACGATGTAGATCGATCCGGTGCGACTGTTGGCCAACGGTCCGTTGGCTCCGTCGCTGTCGGCCCCTCCGCGCAACCCGTGAGTGGCGATCAAGCTCGTGAACAACGCGTCCTGGATGCCCTCCGGGATCTCTGCGCCATCCTCGCCGTCAGCGTCGAAGACGATCGCGTCGTTGGTCATCAGGTGGCCGACGTTGCGCACGAACATCAGGCTGCGGCCAGGCAGCGTGAGTTCACCGCCGTCAGGGGAGGTGTAGGTGCGGTCTTCGTTGAGGACTCGCGTGAATGTCTTGTCTCCCTTGGCGACTTCCTCGCTGAGGTCACCGCGGTTGAGTCCGAGCCAGTTGCGATAGCCGAGCACTTTGTCCTCGGCATCGACGGCGGCGACGGAATCCTCGAAGTCCATGATCGTGGTGATCGCAGACTCCAGCACCACGTCCTTGATGCCCGCTGCATCGGTGGAACCGATGGGGGAGTCGGCGTCGACGAGGATCTCGATGTGCAGGCCGTTGTTGACCAGGAGCACCGCCTCGGCATTCTCGGCAGCGCCGGTGTAGCCGGCGAGTTGAGCTGGCTCCGCCAGGCCTACCGACGAGTCGTCGCCCAGCGTGGCCAGCATCTGGCCGTCGTCGATCTTGAGGCCGGTGATGTCGGCCCACGAACCGGACGCCAGTGGGACCGCGCCGTCGAGGAACCGTCGGGCGTAGGCGATGACCTTGTCGCCTCGCACTCGGTTGTAGCTGCTGCCCTTCTCGGCGCCGCCCTCCTCGGAAATGACGTCGGTGCCGTAGAGCGCGTCGTACAGCGAACCCCACCGCGCGTTGGCAGCGTTGAGCGCGAACCGCGCGTTGAGGATGGGCACCACGAGCTGCGGGCCGGCAGTCGTGGTGATCTCATCGTCGACGCCGGAGGTGGTGATCGTGAAGTCGGCCGGTTCGGGCTGCAGGTATCCGATGTCGACGAGGAACTGCTTGTACTCGTCGGCGTCGAAGGGCCCGATCACCCGCGCCCGGTGCCACTTGTCGATCTGCGCCTGCAGTTCGTCGCGGCGGGCGAGCAGATCCTGGTTCTTCGGGGTCAGGTCGGCGACGACTTTGTCGACGCCGGACCAGAACGTGTCGGGGTCGAGGTCGGTACCCACCAGCGCCTCGCAGGTGATGAACTCGTACAGCACCGGGTCGACGCGCAGGTTGCCCACTGTCACGCGTTCGGTCATGATTCCTCCCTCGCTGCGCGCACGCCTTCGCGGCATACGCGCCGTGTGCAATGTCGTCGATCCAGCTTACCCAGCGGTAACAGGCCTAATCGCAAGCGGCGGTGCCCAGCAACGCTGCGCAACTGTCCAGCAGCCTCGCGCGCAGCGGGCGGGCACGTTCGCTGATCGCCTCCTGAGCCTTCGCGTATTCCCGTCGTCCATCCGGGTTTTCGACGGCGATCGGCTCAAATCCGAGCGCACGTAGATCGTACGGACTGGCCCGCATGTCCAGCACCCGGGCGTCGGCTGCCAGTTCGAGACAGTCCATGACCAGCCCTGAGTCGACCAAGGGCGCCAGTTTGAACGCCCACTTGTACAGGTCCATCCCGGCGTGGACGCACCCCGGCTGTTCGGCGGCGATCTGCGACTTCCGGGTCAGGGGCTGGGAATTCCGCTGGGCTGCCGGTTCGGTGAAGAATCGATAGGCATCGAAGTGACTGCAGCGCAACGGCATTGATTCGACCACCGCATCTGTGGCCGCGGCACCGAGGCGCAGCGGCACGCCGCCGTGGCGGACCGTTGACGCCTGATAGATCATCGCCCATTCGTGCAGACCGAAGCAATTGAACCGCGCCGGCCGGGATGCCGTGGCGCCCAGCAGGTCGGCGATGAAAGTCACAGTCTCGACGCGGGCATGAAGATGCTCACGACTGACGGTCACGCCTTCGGGGTGTCGTGTGTACCCGCCGCGTTTCAGATAGTGATGACCCGCCTCGCCCGCGAGCACGATGCCGTAGCCGGGATGCCACACCCGCAGCTGACGCGGCCGGAAACTGTAGTAGGTGAACAGGAAGTCGAACACCGGGTGGGTCTGACCGGTTCGCCGGCGCGCCAGATGCGGTTCCAGGAAGTCGTCGACGCGTTTTCGGTGGGCGGATTGGAGGACCTGCCAGCGGGACGGGGGGAGGACCGCGGCGGGCCGCGCAAAAGACACCGCGGCGGGCCGCGAATCAGACACCGCGGCGGGCCGCGCATCAGACACGGTGCGTGCCGTCCCTGACAGTGCCGACAAGATCTTCGACGAGATCCTCGAGCGCTACCACCGCGGTGACCTGTCCGTCGGCGGCGGTGACGAGTGCGAGGTGACTGTTGCTGCGCCGCAGTCGCGAGAGCGCGTCGGGTAGCGGTAGCGACGCGGGCACCTGCGGAAACGGTCGCACCATCGACGAATCCACCACCATCGCCTCGTCATGCGGCTCGGCCACCATCGGTAGGACGTCCTTGATGTGGAGGTATCCGATGAACGCCCCGCGCGGATCGGCTACGGGGAAACGGGAGTAGCCGGTCTCCGTCAGCGCCTCCTCGAGGGCACCGACCGTCGGACCCGCGCCCTCGCGTGCGACCGGCACGGCCCGGATCCGGTCCAGGGGTATCGCCACGTCATCGACGACGCGGTTGCGGATCTGCAATGCCCTGGTCAGCCTCGTGTGCTCTTCGGGGTCGAGCAGCCCTTCGGACAACGACTCGGCGATCATCTCGGAGAGCTCGACGGTTGACACGGTGACGTCGAGCTCGTCCTTCGGCTCCACCCCGAACGCCCGCAGGGTGACGTTGGCACACCAGTTGTAGAACGCGATGAACGGTCTGGCGGCGCGGATGTAGATCAGGTAGGGCGGTATGAGCAGCATCGCCGTCGACTCCGGGCCGGCGATCGCGATGTTCTTGGGGACCATCTCACCGAGGAGCACGTGCAGGGTGACCACGATGGACAGCGCCACCAGGAATGAGACCGTGTGCAGCAGAGCATCCGGGATGCCGAGGAGACCGAACGGCACCTCCAGCAGATGGGCGACGGCGGGCTCGGCCACCCGCCCCAGCAGGATCGAGCACACCGTGATGCCCAGCTGCGCGCCGGCCAGCATCAGCGACAGGTTCTCGCCGGCCCGGATCACGGTGACCGCGCTTCTCTTGCCCTGCTCGGCCAGCGCCTCCAGCCGGTCCCGGCGCGCCGAGATCAACGCGAACTCCGAGCCGACAAAAAAAGCGTTTGCCGCCAACAGCAACACCGTCAGCAGCACCCCGAAGATGTCGCCCATCAACTCGGCCCGTCGTCGTCGCTGCGGCGGCCCAGCTCGGTGAGATCGAGCAGATCGATCCGGCGGCCGTCCATGCGCAACACGGTCGCCAACCAGAGCACCGGATCCTCGATCGGACCGTCCGGGTTGAAGGCGATCAACTCGGTGGATTCCCCTTCGTCGGGGATGTGCCCCAGCTTTTCCAGCACCAGGCCGCCGATGGTTTCGTAATCACCCTCCGGCGCCCGGAATTCGGTGTTCTGGGCCACCTCGTCGATGCGCAGCAGCCCCGACACCTGCCAGCCACGCCCGGCGTGCACCACGTCGGGCGGTTCGTCGTCGTGCTCGTCGCGCACGTCTCCGACGATCTCCTCGATCAGGTCCTCCACCGTCACCATGCCCGCGGTGCCTCCGTACTCGTCGACCACCAGCGCCGTCTGCAGGCCGTTGGCCCGCACCTCGGACATCACCGCGTCGCCGTCCAGGGTCGACGGCACCCTCGCGACCGGCTGCACGATCTCGGCCAGCCGCTTCGACGACCGGGCGGCGTACGGCACCGCGAAGACCTGTTTGACGTGCACCACGCCGATGGTCTCGTCGAGGTCGCCGGCGATGACGGGAAATCGGGAGTGCCCGGTCCTGACGGCCGCCTCGCTGAGATCTGCCACGGTGCCATCGGCGTCGAGGGTGTCGATGGTGGACCGCGGCGTCATGAGTTCCTCGGCGGTGCGTTCGCCGAACTTCAACGATCGATCCACCAGCTGTGCCGTCACCGGATCCAGCGACCCGCTCCGTGCGGACGTGCGCACCAGCGACACCAGTTCCTGCGGTGAACGTGCGGACCGGAGTTCTTCTGCCGGCTCGATGCCGAGCCGCCGGAGGATCCAGTTCGCGGTGCCATTGGTCAGTCGGATCAACGGCGTGAAGGTGAAGGAGAAGAACAGTTGCGGTCCCGCCGACCATCGCGCCGTCGGCACGGGACGTGCCACCGCGAGGTTCTTGGGCACCAACTCACCGAAGATCATCGAAATCGACGTGGCGATGAGGATGGCCAGGATCAGCGCCAACCCACCGGTGAAGGCGGGCGGCACCCGCAGCGCGCTCAGACCCGGTTCGATCAACCGCGCGACGACCGGTTCGGCGAGGAAGCCGGTGGCCAGCGTGGTGATCGAGATGCCCACCTGAGCGCCCGAAAGCTGGGTGGACAGCGTGCGGTGCGCCTTCTGCACGAGTTGGTCGCGACGGTCCCCGGTGCGGACATTGGCCTCGACAGTGCTGCGTTCGAGCGCAGTCAGTGAGAACTCCGCGGCGACAAAAACCGCCGTGCCCGCGGTGAGCATGATGAAACCGAGGAGCGCCAGCAGCGACATGGCGGTGCTCATGACCGCCCTCGCAATGTGGGGAGCGCATCGCCGAGGAAGCCGGGCAGGGGGCCCGGCCGGCTAGAGGACGGTTCGGCCTCGGTGGGTTCTCCGGCAGGCCGCTCGGCGTGTCCGGCCGGCTCGGATGGGTCTCCATCCAGTGCCTGCGGCACCTGATCCCTTTCGTCTTCGTGCCAGGGGAATTCGCCACGCTCTTTCGGGTGTGGGACGTCCGCCTGATTGCCCACACATGCTAGCGGACCCGCGGGTTCGGCCGCTCCACCGCTGCCCACGCAAATATAGTTAGCCTTACCTTTGGCAATGGTAGGTTTGCATCACCTCACAGGTGATGCACAGCTCCGAGTCCCCAGCACGGCCGATCCGAGCCGTCGAGAAGAAAGCAGGTCATCTTCCTCATGTCGCTACCAAGCGCCCGGCGGTTCCGGTTCATCGGGGCGGCGGTCTCGGCCGCAGCCCTGGCACTTTCACTCACCGCATGCGGATCCGGATCGGACAGCGCGGACAGCGACACCACCGCGGCCGAGGGTTCCGCGGATCGGGTCGTCGTCTACTCGGGCCGTAGCGAGGACCTCGTCGCGCCGCTGCTCGAGCAGTTCACCACCGACACCGGTATCGAGGTCGAAGCGCGCTACGCGGGATCGGGTGAACTGGCCGCCCAGCTGATCACCGAGGGTGACAGTTCGCCGGCCGACGTCTTCCTTTCCCAGGACGCCGGCGCACTGGGCGCGGTGTCCAACGCCGGATTGTTCGCCCCGATCAACCCCGAGACGCTGGCGGCCGTGCCCGCCGCCTACTCCGCGGCCGACGGCACCTGGCTCGGCGTTTCCGGACGTGCCAGGGTAATCACCTACAACCCCGAGCTCGCCCCGACGGTGCCCGACACCATCGACGGCCTGCTTGCCCCCGAATGGCGCGGCCAGATCGGATACGCCCCGAGCAATGCCTCGTGGCAGTCATTTGTCACGGGCCTCCGGGTGGTGCGCGGCGACGACGGCGCCCGCGAGTGGCTGGAAGCCTTCGCCGCTCAGGAACCCCGCCCGTTCGAGGGCAACGGGCCGATGCGCGACGCGATCAACGCCGGCGAAATTCCGCTGGGCCTGACCAACCACTACTACCTGTATGAGCTCATCAACAGCACGTCCGCCGACGAGGTCGTGGCGCGCAACCAGTTCATGGCCCCCGGTGACCCCGGTGGCCTGGTCAATGTCGCCGGAGTCGGTGTCCTCAACACCGCCCCCCACCCCGAGCAGGCCCAGGAACTCGCCGCCTACCTCGTCAGCGCCGCCGGCCAGGAGTATTTCGCCACGGAAACGACCGAGTACCCGCTCGTCGCGGGCATCGCCCCGAACGGTGACATGCCCCCGCTGAGCGAACTGCAGCCGCCGGCTGTCGACCTTTCTCAGCTCGACGACCTGGAAGCCACCCAGGAGATGCTCGTCGAGACCGGTCTGTTGACCAACTGACCGCTTGATGCCGCGTCTTTCCGGGCGGCCGCGGGCACCGGCGCCGCTGGTGCTCGCGGCCGCCGTCGTGGTGGCTGCGACCCTGCTGCCACTGCTCTACCTGGCACAACGCGCCAATGAACGCGGCCTGGATTTCATCGTCCACGAGCTGATCCAACCGCGCACCGCGGCGTTGGTGTGGCGCTCGATGCTGCTGGTCATCGTGGTGACCGTGGCGTGTGTGGTGCTCGGTGTCGGGTTCGCGACGCTGATCAACCGCACCGATCTGCCGGGACGCCGGGTGTTGACCGTGCTGCTGACGCTGCCGCTGGCGATGCCGAGCTACCTGCTCGGTTACCTGTGGGTCTCTGCCGCCCCTCAGGTGGTCGGCTTCTGGGGCGCCTGCCTGGTGCTCACCCTTGTCAGCTATCCGTTGGTGATGATGACCACGATGGCCGCGGTGTCGAGGGTCGACCCGGCACAGGAAGAGGTGGCAAGGTCGCTTGGCCACAACGGCTTCTCCGTGCTGTTCCGGGTGACGTTGCGCCAGTCCCGCGCCGCCATCGCGGCGGGGGCTCTGCTGGTGGCGTTGTACGTGCTCAGCGACTTCGGCGCCGTCGCCGCTATGCGGTACGAGGCCTTCACGTGGGTGATCTTCGGGGCGTACCGATCGGGGTTCAACCCCGCGCGCGCCGCGGTGCTGTCGCTGGTGCTCCTGGTCTTCGCCGTCGCGCTCGTGCTCGCCGAGCACCGCGCC
>NZ_JBAUJR010000244.1:0-18989 GCF_049683935.1 Mycobacterium sp.
CACTGAGGGGAGGCCTGGCGCTGAATCACGACACGTCCTCACCCTCGATCATCGCCTCGGCCCAGTCGATGTGTCCTTCGAACCCTAGCGATGTCGCGGTTGCGCTATAACGATCCCGCAGACGCGCGTACACACCGGCATCGCCGCGGGCCCGCGCCAGTAGAGTCTGAAGGCGCAGCACCCAGATGTCCCGCACGACCAAGCCCTCACCGACATCCGCCGCTGCCAACTGTGCGATGGCGGACTCCGCTTCGGCGACCTCACGTTCGGTGCCCTCCGCGAGCAGGGTTTCCACCAGCACGCCTGTGGCCGCGACGGCCCACACAGGAAGCCGTTTCTCGCGGTGAAGATGATCGACAGCGTTGCGTATCAACGGTATTGCCGTCTCACGGTGTCCGCTGCGGGCCTGCTCACGCGCGACGTACACCTCGACGATGGGTAGGTCGGCCAGGTTGTGTTCCCCCTTGACGAAGATCTCTCCGACTTCGGCCAGAAGACACCGTCCGCGGTCGCGCTCCGCGATCGTGTCCCGGTGCACCAGAGCGATTCCCAGTGTCATCCGGGCGTTGGCCAACACGAGGTCATCGCTGGATCTCTCGGCAATCCGCAGTGCATCCTCGATCTCGCGCACTGCAGGATCGTCGGGGCGCAGCACACCGTACGGGATCCCCAGAAAGTAGACGTAGGGCGGGGCCGCAGCGAGCGACAGGGGGTCGGCGGCGAGGGCCATCGCGAGGCCGTGGCGCTGATCGTCGCGCCATCCCGGACGACCCATGAACCACCGGGCCATGGCCCGCGACGTCAGTGCGACGGACAGAGGTGACCCGAAAAGGACGTTGCCTTTGGAGGGGTCATCGTCGGCAAGGTCGATGACGGTCTGCGACCACCCCAACACGTCAGACCACTCGGCGCTCTCGATCTTGGCGTAGATCATCGGAACGGACAATCCCACCGTCAGGTCCGGATCGCCGACCGCCTCGACCAGCGCCATGGCGTCCGAGGCCACCCGCGACGCGTCCCGGATACGCGCGTGATACGTGTGATCCATGATCAATCCGGCCGTGGCGATCGCCAAGGACGCGTTATCCCCTGCGACGGTGCACAGTTCGCGTAACTCCTCGAAGTGTGCGCCGGCCACATTCTTGTGGACTCGAAATGCGGTCCCACACAGCATCGTGCGAGGTGCGATCTGCATCGGCAGCCGGTCGGGGTCGCTGTCGGGCAGTGCGTCGGCGATGCGGTACGCCCGTTCCCAGCTGAATCGCGCGGCGCGGAGGTCGCGTTCGGTTGACCACGCGCCGGCACGCATGCGCCAGCCGTACGCCTCGCGCAGCTCGCCGGCTGACTCCAGATGTTCGGCGATCAGCGCCGCGTTCTCCGCCACCGACCCCGCATCGGACTTCTGGATCGCGGCGGCCAGGCGCCGGTGCAACTCGGCGCGGTCGGATCTCAGCTGTGATTCGTAGGCCGCCGCGCGGATCAACGGGTGGTGGAAGGCGTATTCGGGACTCGGGGTGAACCGCACCTGATCGATCAACTCGGTACTGAGCAACTCGTCGAGAACCGGATCGATCTGAAGGGCGGTGAGCAGCTCGGCCCCGAAGCGGGCTCCGATCACCGAGGCGGCATTCAGTGTCCGCCTTGCCGGGGCGGCCAGCCGGTCGATGCGCGCCGCGATGGCCGCCTGCACCGTCGCCGGCACAGTCAGTTCGGAAAGATCCGCCCGGCAGACATACCCGCCGCGTTCACCCGCGAGCGCCCCGCGCTGTTCGAGCTCACGGACCATCTCCTCCACGAAGAACGGGTTACCGGCGGCCCTCTCGGTGATGATCGCCGCAAGCTCCCCGATCGAGGGATCCGATCCCAGCAGCTCGCCCAGTAGCGCCCCGGTATCCGAATCTGCCAGTGGCGCAAGCGCAATCGTCTGCGCGCCGGACACCCGGGTGAGCGCTCCCTCGTACTCGGGTCGGGCGGTGATCAGCACCATCGACGGGGTACGCAGAATGACGGACAGGAAGTCGGCCAGCATCGACTCGCTGACCGGATCGATCCAGTGCGCGTCCTCGACGATGAACAGTGCGGGTTCGGTGCGCGCCATCGATGCGGTGTTGATCAGTGTGGTCAGCCTGCGCCGCCGGGCGTCCGGGTCGATGGCGGGCAGCGGCACATCGGCATCGGCGATGCCCAACAAATCGTCGAGCAGCAGCAGGTCTTCGTGGTCGGCTTCAGGGAGTTCGCTCCGCAGACGAACCCTGGCGGCATCCTCGTCGAGGTCGGCGACGCCGGTGCTCGAGCGCAGCAGTCGCGCTACCACCTGAAAGGGGATGTCGCTGGCATGGGACTCGCAGAAGGCCCAGTGCACCTCGACTCCGCGACTCGCCGCGAGCATTGCGGTCTCGCGTGCCGCGCGGCTTTTGCCGATCCCCGGCGGTCCCACGACATTCACCACACCGCCCCGGCCGCTGATCGTGTGATCGACGAGGGCGTCGAGCGCGGCCATCTCCCATCGCCGTCCGACCAGGCTTGCCTCGGTGTGCCCGATCAGGCCCTCCCGCCGGCTGATGCCAACCAATGTGTGTGCACGCACCGGTTCTTCGGACCCTTTGATGTGCACCCACTCGGGTTCGCCGAGAACGGCGATGTCCTCGACCAGGCGCGCGGTGGATTCCGAGAGCATCACCCCACCGGGTGGGGCCACCGATTCCATCCGCTGCGCCAACCCGACCGTCTCGCCGATCGCGGCATACCCGAGCAGTCCCGAACCCAACTCACCGGCAATGACCCGGCCCGAGTTGAGTCCCACCCGCAGTTGCAGCGCCAGCCCGTCACGACGCTGCACGTCCTCGGCCAACCGGCGCGCCTCCACCTGGATAGCCAGCGCACTGAGACAGCCGCGAAAAGCATGATCTTCCAGAGCAATCGGTGCGCCGAACAATGCCATCACCCCGTCGCCGGTGGACTCCACGGTCCCGCCGTAGTGCTGCGCGACGGCCGCCGACCGCTCCACCAGCGTGGTCATGATCTCGCGCAATCGCTCCAGGTCCACAGCGGCCGCGATGTCCATCGACCGCACCACGTCGGCGAACAGCACCGTCACCTGCTTGTAGGTAGCCGCATCGGCGGAAACGGCAGTGGGAGCGCCGCATTCGTCGCAGTAGTTGGCGCTACCTCGAAGCGCTGTGCCACATGATCGGCACACCACGCCTGCCGTCATCCGAGCACCGCCGATTCCGGGTTCGATTGCCCCTGCCGGCAAGAATATGCCGATAATCGACCAGCAGCGCCGGAATCGATCTCGGCGGGGACAATCCCCACGATGGACCAGGGGCTGCCCACCTGCTGAGCAAACGGGGTCCTGAGTTACGTTGCAACGGTGATCAACACGGGCCCCCTGGTCGGCGTCAGAGTCCTCGAACTCGGCGGCATCGGCCCGGGGCCGCATGCCGGCATGGTGCTGGCCGATCTGGGTGCCGACGTGGTCCGGGTGCGCCGCCCCGGCGGCGGCCTCCAAATGCCCCGAGAGGATCTCGATCTCATGCACCGCGGCAAACGGGTCGTCGACCTCGATCTGAAGTCGGATGGGCAGGTGCTACTCGATCTGGTGGCAAAAGCCGACGTGCTGATCGACGGATTCCGGCCCGGAACCTGCGAGCGCCTCGGCATCGGGCCGCAGGACTGCGAGGCCGTCAACCCGCGGCTCGTCTTCGCCCGGATCACCGGATGGGGCCAGCACGGTCCCCTGGCAACGTCTGCCGGTCACGACATCAACTACCTGTCGCAGACGGGAGCGTTGGCGGCCATCGGATATCGCGACAGGCCGCCGGTGGTGCCGCTGAATCTGGTCGCCGACTTCGGCGGCGGATCGATGCTGCTGCTGGTGGGCATCATGGCCGCACTGTTCGAGCGTGAGCAGTCCGGACGGGGACAGGTGATCGACGCCGCAATGGTCGACGGGGTCAGCATGCTGGCCCAGATGGCGTGGACGATGAAGGCGCTCGGGAGTCTGAAGGACGAAAGGGAGTCGTTTCTGCTCGACGGCGGCGCGCCGTTCTACCGCACCTACCAGACCGCCGACGGGCGGTACGTGGCTGTCGGTGCGATCGAGCCCCAGTTCTATGCGCAGCTACTGTCCGGTCTCGGACTCTCGGCCGACGAACTGCCGGCCCAGAGGGATCGGTCGGCGTTTCCCGCCCTGCACGCGCTGTTCGCGGAACGGTTCGCCGGGAAGACCCGCGACGACTGGACGCAGATCTTCGCCGGCACCGACGCCTGCGTCACGCCGGTTCTCACCTGGAGCGAAGCAGCCCACAGCGAACACCTCCGGGCCCGCGGAACCATCGTCACGCGGGACGGCGTCGATCAGGCGGCACCGGCGCCCCGCTTCTCGAGGACCCCGCCGGATCCGGTGGCGGCGCCGCCGCGGAGCGCCACCCCGGTCGACCGGATCGGGTGGTGAGCAGGGTTAGCTGCTGAAACCTCCACACGAGGCCGCTCGTATGGCTAGGATTTGCCGGTATGGCGGTCCGAGCGTCCAGTGAGGTCGTGATCGACGCTGGGCCCGAGGCGATCCTGGAGGCGCTGGCCGACATCGAGGCGGTGGCGTCGTGGTCGATCCTGCACAAGGACGCCGAGGTGCTCGACCGTTATCCCGACGGCCGTCCCCACCACGTCAGGGCGACGGTCAAGATCATGGGCATCACCGACCGGGAATCCTGGAGTACCACTGGGGCGACGACTGGGTGGTCTGGGACGCGGCGCAGACATTGCAGCAGCGCGGTCAACACGGCGAGTACAACCTGACTCCGGTGGGTGAGGACAAGACGCGGGTCCGGTTCGACCTGATCATGGACCTGGCTGCGCCCTATCCGTCGTTCCTGGTCAAGCGCGCCAAGAAGATGGTTCTCGACGTGGCGCTGGAGAACCTGCGGGAGCGCGTCATGGCCGCCGCGCAGTAACGCTTCAGCTTCGCAGCGACAGCGTCTGCAGTCGCCGAATCGCCTCGTCGAGGGTGTCGTCTCGTTTGCAGAAGGCGAAGCGCACCAGGTGATTCCACTGATCTGCATGAGCGGCCGCGGGATCGCAGAACGCCGACATCGGGATGGCGGCCACCCCGATCCGTTCCGGTAGCTCCGCGCAGAACGTGGTGCTGTCGCCGTAACCGAGCGGCCGTGGATCGGCGCACAGGAAGTACGTTCCGACGCTGTCGTGCACGTCGAACCCGATGTCGAGAAGTGCCGCGCCCAACCGGTCACGCCGCGACTGGAGCGAATTACGCAGCGCACCCACCCAGGCGTCCTCGGTCGCGAGGGCCTGAGCCACTGCGGGCTGGAACGGGGCGCCGCCGACATAGCTGAGGTATTGCTTGGCGGCCCGCACCCCGGCGATGAGGTCGGCCGGCCCGCAGGCCCAACCGATCTTCCAACCGGTGACGTTGAACATCTTGGCCGCGCTGGAGATGGTGATGGTGCGCTCGGCCATCCCCGGATAGTCGGCCAGCGGCAGATGGCGTCTGCCGTCGAAGACCAGGTGCTCGTAGACCTCGTCGGCGATGACCAGCAGATCGGCGGAGACAGCGAGTTCGGACAACGCCCGAAGCTCGTCGTCGGAAGCCACCATGCCGGTCGGATTGTGGGGAGAGTTGACGATGATCGCCTTGGTCTTCGCGGTGACGGCGCTGCGTAGCCCGTCGATGTCGATCGCGAAGCCGTTCCCCACGGGCCGCATCGGGACAGCACGCCGGTGACAGCCGGCCATGGCGATCACCGGGGAGTACGAGTCGTAGAAGGGTTCGATCAGCAGCACCTCGGAACCGGGTTCGACGAGCCCCAGCACGGACGCGGCGATGGCCTCGGTGGCGCCGACGGTCACCAGGACCTCGGTGTCCGGGTCGTACCCGGTGCCGTAACGGCGGCGACGTTGGTCGGCGATCGCCTGCCGGAGTGCCGGGATGCCCGGGCCGGGCGGATACTGGTTGACCCCGTCGGCGATCGCCTGCCGGGCCGCCTCGAGCATCGCCGGCGGGCCGTCCTCGTCGGGAAACCCCTGCCCGAGGTTGACGGCACCGATCCGGGCCGCCAGGGCCGACATTTCGGCGAAGACCGTCACCGCGTAGGGCTGCAACCTGTGAACCGTCATCAGGCTCGAAGCCTAAGTGCTCGATTGCCGGACGAGAACCCACGTTGGGTCGCAGGGTTGGCGTTGGGCACAATCGGCGCATGGCTGAACCGCTGATCATCGCTCTTCCGGACCGAACGCCGCGATTGGCCGCTACATCCTGGGTGGCGCCGAACGCGGCTGTGATCGGTGACGTCACGCTCGGCACCAATGTCAGCGTGTGGTACTCAGCGACGCTGAGGGCGGAGTTCGAGCCGATCGTCGTGGGTCAGGGCTCCAACGTTCAGGACAGCGTCACCATCCATACGGATCCGGGCTTCCCTGCCAAGATCGGTGAGCGAGTCACCATCGGGCACAATGCGGTACTCCACGGGTGCACGGTTGAGGACGACTGCCTGATCGGCATCGGGTCCGTCATCGGCAACGGTGCGATCGTCGGTTGCCAATCCCTCATCGCGCCAGGAGCGGTCGTGCCGCAGCGGATGGTCATCCCGCCGCGGTCGATGGTGGCGGGCGTGCCGGCCAAGGTGCGCCGCGAGCTCACGACGGAGGAGATCGAGGCCAATCGAGTGAATGCGTCGGCCTATGAATATCTGCTGAGTGTGCATCGGGGCGCGGTTGCGCCTTGAGTTGTGGTGTGATGTCTGTCTCCGGGCCGGGGTCAGGCGCCGCCCGCCCACGATCGATTTCCGCGATACGGGTTGAGGGGTACGTGTCGTAGACAACCTCATCCGAGTGCGGCCGGGTGCCCCTGTCAGGTGGCAAAAAGGCGGGAGGTGCGGGTCTCGTGACGCATCCCGCTGATCTCGAGGGTGGGCACGGTGCTCCACAGGTCATCGAGACTGCGGCGGCATGCGTCATGGGCGAGTTCGACGACCTGGTCGACGCAGCGGGACTGGATCCGCTGGCTGTTTAGCGGACCGAGGCGGCCCAGCCGGATGGCGGCGCTGAGCATCGAGGCCATCATCGAGCGCATCGATCCCAGGACCGCGACGTGCAGCGTGACTCCGAGACGTGCCTGCAACGCGCCCTCCACCACGGCGTTGTGGCCCGGCGTCTGTCCGGTGAGCACCGCGTCCAGATAGCCGCAGTCCCCGATCAACCCGATCTCGGTCGCGGCGGTGGCCAACTGCCTGCCCGCCGCCTCCGATGCGGTCCGGGCGTTGTCGAACAGCTTGTAGGTCGCGGTGAGGTCGTCGAGTTCGCGCAGCACCACCGGGGAGGGGGCGGAGCGCCAGGCTGCGGCGGTGATGCTTGCGTCCAACGGTGCAAAGCCGTTCGCCAGGTACTCCGTGACGACGGCCCCGATCTCGTCGGGTCCGGCGTCGGGGCGTTCGGCGAGCCATTCTTCGAGCCCCTGGCTGTGGACCATTCGCCCCGTCGGAAAAGCGCTGTCGTGCAATTGCATCCACAGCGCGAGTGCGACGGCCGGATCAGTGGTGGTGGCCGGCATGGGTCTCCGCCGACGTTCGGGACCAACCGTCTGTGGCCATCACAGCGGATCCGACATCGCCGGTCACGCCGAGTTCGGTCAGCATCTGTCGGGCCGCCTGCGCGCTGGTGAACAGCGGTGCGGCGAGCGCATCGCCCCCGACGTCGATGGGCGCGTGCTGGTTGCCCAGCAGATACCCCAACAACAGCATCCGACGGGCGGCTTCGGGACCGTCGTTGTCGTCGAATCGCACCGTGAGGGCCGGCTCGGCGGGACGCCGGACGACGACCACGTCGGTGCCGTCGTCGCAGATGACGGCACCGTCGCGCAGAAAGGCGCCGCGCGGCAGCGTGATTCGCACCTCGAGACCCGAGTCGGAGGTGACGACCTGCCGGTGCTTGGCGGCGTCGCCCCAGCCGATGTCGACGAAGTGTCGACGGCGGCCGGCGAATCGGGATTCGGCGATGTGGCCGATGATGCTGTGCACTTTCACTTCTCACTCGATTCCGCAGAGCTGTGGATGACCGGCAGGAGCGCGGCGCGGGATGCGTGGAACAGTGCTCGGCGGGCTCGCTGCAGCGCCGGCGCATGCCGGGCGCCCAGTCTGACGAAGACGCCCGTGTCCGCGGGGAGGCGGCCGGCGCCGCCCCGGCAATCGTCGAGTCCGATCAGGATCCGCCGGACCTCGGCGAGCAGACCGTCGACTGCCCGGCCCGGTGCCACTGCGACGAACGTCGCCAGATAATCGCCCTCGATCAGGCACCCGCCGACGCCTGCGGTGCGCGGTCGGATCACCTGGCGGTCGCGGCCGACGGGTCGACCGTCGACGCGGACGACGAAGGCGCTGTCGTAGCAGTCGTAGCCGAAGCGTTCGCCGTGGGCGATCCGGCCCGCCGCAACGGCTTCCCAGCCGAAATAGACCCCGCCGCGGGCGACATCGACGTCGAGCCGTTGACAGAAGGTGGCACCTGCATGGGGGATGACCGTTCCCGGGTAGTACTCGAGGACGGCGCCGGCAAGCACCGAGAAGCTGAGCTGGTGCCGGGCGCCGGGCCCGTGGCCGGCGAACACCTGAGTGGCGGCCTGGGTGGTCAAGTGCAGGTGGGTGCCCGGGTGGCATCGCACGGTGGTGCGCAACTCGTCGTCGGAGAACGCGCCGCCGCTGGGGCTCTGCACACACAGGGTGGCGGCGCCGGGATGGTCGGGGTCACAGCGCAGCGGCATGGTCACCCGCTGCGGATAACACTGTCGCAACGACGTGGCACGGGTGCGGCCCGACGCATCGGCGACGACGTTGATGCCGAGCTCACCCGCCACGATCGACAGGGGCGCGGTCACCGCTGACT
Source organism: Mycobacterium sp. (assembly GCF_049683935.1). Classification (GTDB taxonomy): domain Bacteria; phylum Actinomycetota; class Actinomycetes; order Mycobacteriales; family Mycobacteriaceae; genus Mycobacterium. Next base: position 8,893 of record NZ_JBAUJR010000244.1, read on the forward strand.
CACCAGCATCGCGCCGTCCAGTAGCCGCTCGGTCAGCTCGGCCAGCCCGTGCCCGGTTCGCAGATCGGTGAACACCGTCGGTTTGACGGGGCGGGCCAGAGCGCAGTCGCGGCGCATCGTGTCCAGGTCGGCGCCGACCAGCGGCGCGAGGTCGATCTTGTTGACCACCAACAGGTCTGCCTGCAGTAGACCGATTCCCTTCTTGCGGGGGATGTCGTCGCCGGCGGCGGTGTCGATCACGAAGATCCAGTAGTCCACCAGGTCGGAGGTGAACGTGGCCGCCAGGTTGTCGCCGCCGGACTCGATGAGGATCACGTCGAGGTCGGCGAACTGCCGGCTCAGCCGGTGGGCCGCGGCAAGGTTGGCCGACGGGTCCTCACGGATGGCGGTGTGCGGGCACGCGCCGGTCTCCACCGCCAGCACCCTTTCGGGATCGATGACCCCGCTGCGACGCACGCGTTGGGCATCCTCGTCGGTCACCAGGTCGTTGGTGATCACGGCGACGCTCAGTCCGGCACGGGTCAACTCCGGCACCAGGCGTTCGACCAGCCGGGTCTTGCCTGAGCCCACCGGCCCGCCGATGCCGATGCGTATCGCTTCGCCCATGTTGTGCTCCTTGCTATTTGAGGGTGTACCGCCGCCCGAGCGGCACACTGCTCATCGGGGTGCTCACACAGGGTTCGCCGTCGACGGTGACGCGGTAGGTGTCGGGTTCGATGGTGATGTTCGGCAGATAGTCGTTGTGCAGCAGGTCGGCCTTGGTCAACGCCCGCGCGCCGCGGCAGGCGACCAACCTGGTGTCCAGACCGAGTCGGTCGCCCAGTCCCGCCTCGATCGCCGCGCCCGCCACGAAGTTGACCGACACGTCGGCCGGGGTGCGGCCGAACGCCGCCCACTGCGGGCGGTACCGCAGCGGTTCGCACGTCATCAGCGAGGCGTTGGCCTGACCCATCACCGACCACGCCGGGAACCCGCCCTTGAACACCACTTCGGGCCGGATGCCGAAGAACTTCGGCTCCCACAGCACGATGTCGGCCAGCTTGCCGGGCTCCAGAGATCCGACCTCGTGGTCGATCCCGAACAGTCTCGCGGGGTTGATCGTCAGCTTGGCGACGTAGCGCAGGATGCGTGCGTTGTCGGCGCCGGTGCCCTCGTCGGCGGGCAGGGCGCCCCTGGTGGCCCGCATGTGTGACGCGAGTTGCCAGGTCCGCGCGATGGTCTCACCGATGCGGCCCATCCCCTGGGAGTCGGAACCCATCGCAGAGATCGCACCCAGATCGTGCAGTACGTCCTCGGCGGCGATGGTCTCGCGCCGGATCCTCGACTCGGCGAATGCGACATCCTCGGGGATCCGTGGGTTGAGGTGGTGGCACACCATCACCATGTCGAGGTGTTCGTCGAAGGTGTTGAGCGTGTACGGATTTGTCGGGTTGGTCGACGAGGGCAGGCAGTACGGTTCGCCGACCACGCGCATGATGTCGGGGGCATGGCCACCGCCCGCGCCCTCGGCGTGGTAGGTGTGAATAGGTCTGCCGCCGATCGCGGCCATCGTGTCCTCGAAGAACCCGGACTCGTTGAGGGTGTCGGTGTGGATCTGCACCTGAAGGTCGAGTTCGTCGCCGGCGTCCAGGGACGCGCGGATGGCGGCGGGGGTGGCGCCCCAGTCCTCGTGGATCTTGAAGCCGATCGCCCCTGCCAGACCCTGCTCGATCAACGGTGGGGTGCTCGACGCGCTGCCGTTGCCGATGAATCCGAAATTCATCGGGAATCCCTCGGCGGCGCGCAGCATCCGTGCCAGGTTGTTCGGACCCGAGGACGTGATGCCCACCGTGACGGGGCCCAGGCCGCCGCCGATCATCGTGGTGATGCCGCTGGAGATGGCTTCCTCGACCAGTCCGGCGCTGTCGAAGTGCACGTGCACGTCGATGCCGCCCGCCGTGGCGATCATGCCTTCGCCGGCGCGGATATCGGTACCGGCGCCGATGACGAGGTCGGGGTGAACCCCGTCCATCGTGCGCGGATTGCCGGACTTGCCGACAGCCGCGATACGGCCGTCGCGTATACCGATGTCGGCCTTGCGGATTCCCAGCACAGCGTCGATGACGAGGACGTTGGTGATGACGAAGTCCAAGGCGCCGCCGGCGTTGGTGAGGTCGCCGTGCACCGCCATGCCCTCGCGCATGGTCTTGCCGCCGCCGAAGACCGATTCGTCGCCGTAGACGGTCGCGTCGTGCTCGACCTTTGCGAGGAGCTCGGTGTCGGCCAACCGGACGCGGTCCCCGGTGGTGGGGCCGTACAGTTCCGCGTAGTGCCTGCGGGAGATGCGATGCGCCACGTCAGGACCCTCGTGCCGAATCCAGGAAGCCCTGCGCATGCAGCCGCGCCGTGAGCTCGCCGGTGGGCGCACCCACCGTCGACCCATTGGTCACGTCGTTCTGGCCCACCACCACCTGTTCGCCACCGTACCGCGTGACCGAGACCTCCTGTGCTTCACCGGGTTCGAAGCGGACAGCGGTTCCGGACGGGATGTCCAGGCGCATGCCGAAGGCGGCCGTCCGATCGAACCGCAGCGCCCGGTTGACCTCGAAGAAGTGGAAATGAGATCCCACCTGGATGGGGCGGTCGCCGGTGTTCTCGACGGTGAGGGTGGTGGCGGGGCGGCCCGCGTTGAGCTCCAGTTCACCGTCGCAGGTCAGGATCTCGCCGGGGATGACCGACGGCTCACTCGTCGCACCGGCACCGGGGCCGATCGCCTCGTGCACGGTCACCAGTTTCTGACCGTCGGCGAAGAACGCCTCGACCTGAACCGAGCCCAGCAGCGTGGTCACGCCGGGCATCACGTCGTCGTCGGTCAGCACCGTGGCGCCGTGTGCGGCGGCCTCGGCGACCGTCGCGCCGGCACGAGCGGCTTCGACGACCTCGTCGGCGATCAGGGCGCGGGCCTCGGCGTAGCTCAGGGCCAGGCCTGCGGAACGGTGCTTGCGTGCGAGTTCGGCGGCCAGGAACAGCAGCAGTCGGTCCTCGTCTTTGGGCGTGAGATGCATGGTCTCAGCCCGTGATTCCCTCGGCCCACGGATAGCCGTCCAGATAAGGGTCGGGTTCGATCGGTGCCGGCGACGCCCAGACCTGGTAGATCAGCCCATCGGCGGCGACGCGGCCGATCCGGGCGGTCTTGGTGACGTGGTGGTTCTCGCCGTCGATGCTGACGGTGCCCTCGGGTGCGTCGACGGTGACCCCGTCGGCGGTCGCCTGGATGTCGGCGACCTCGAACGAGTCGGCCTTCTCGACGTTCGCCTTCCACAGCAACACCGCTGCGTACGCCGATTCCATCGGGTCGGACGTCACCCGGTCCGCTCCGAACCTCGCCTTGAAGTCGGCCACGAACTGGGTGTTCTGCGGCGAATCGAGGGTCTGGTAGTAGTTCCACGACGACAGCTGGCCGACGAGTGTGTCGGGGCCGATGCTGCGGACCTCGTCCTCTCCGACACACATGGACATCACCGGCATCGCTTCCGCGGTCAACCCCGCGGCGCGGTACTCGCGGAAGAACGCCACCAACGAGTCGCCGACCACCACGTTGAACACCGCGTCGGCGTCGGCGGCACGGATCTTGTTGACGATGGTCGAGAAGTCGGTGCTGCCGAGCGGCGTGTAGTCCTCGCCCTTGATCTCGATGCCGTTGGCCTCCGCGTACGCCTTGACGATCGCGTTGGACGTCCTGGGGAACACGTAGTCGCTGCCGACCAGGTACAGCGACTGCACTCCCTGCTGCTTGAGGTAGTCCAGGGCAGGGATGATCTGCTGGTTGGTGGTCGCCCCGGTGTAGAAGATGTTGGGTGAGCTCTCCAGGCCCTCGTACTGCTGGCCGTAGTAGAGCAGCGCGTTGGCGTTCTCGAACACCGGCAGCATGGCCTTGCGGCTCGCCGAGGTGTAGCCGCCGAATACCACGGCGACACAGTCGGATTGCACCAGTTTCTGCGCCTTCTCGGCGAACACGGTCGGCTCCGATGCGCCGTCCTCACCGATCAGGTCGAGCTGCTTGCCCAGGACGCCACCGGAGGCGTTGACCTGCTCGACGGCCAGCACGATCGCGTCGCGGATCACCGACTCGCTGACCGCCAGGCCGCCGGACAGCGAGTTGATCGCGCCGACCTTCACGGTCTCGCCCGAGGTGTCGGCGCAGCCTTCCTGGACGGCGGAGGCGGTGTCGTCGCCCGCCCTGCTGCCGCAGCCGGCGGCCAGCAGTGTCACCGCTGTCGCCAGCGCGAGAGTTCGGTGCCGGAACCGGCCGGTGGAACCTATCGATGAACCAAACATGTGAGGTACGCCTTCTGCTTCGTGCCGTCAGCTCAGGCACCGCACTGTGCCGTCGTTCCTGGTGCCCGCCAGCGTAGGAACGGCGCGGCCCGGGTGACTATGGGACGAATCTCCCATTTGCCGCCGGTGTTTGCGTGTCCGCCCCGACGGCGAAACACTGCGGAAACGTCGGCTGTCGATGATGTGCCAGATGGCAGGCACCTACGGAGACGTGCTGGGCAGCACGGCCAGCATCGAGACGCGCGCGCACGAGATGCTCGACGCTCTCGGGTCGCGCGCCGCCTCCTCGGCTTCGGCGATCTGCCTGTGGGACCCGATCGCCCGCAACCACGTCGCGGTCGCCAACCACGATTACCCCGACGAGGTGATCGCCCACCTCAACACGTGGTTCATCGACCACGACCCGCTGTTCGAGTCGATGTGCAGCCGCGACCTCGGCGCGCTGCGCTGGCGCGATTTCCCGGACTATCGCAGCACGTACTCGGTCACGTCCGTGTTCACCCCCGCCGGATTCGACGAGGGTCTGTCTGCGCGCCTGGTCACCGCCGACGGCAGCTACGCAGGCACGATCCACGTCAACTGTGACGATCCGCGCTATCCGAGTGATGACGACGTCCTCGAGATCAATGCGCTGCGCCGGCAGATGGCCGAGCACTTGGACTTCTCGTTGCGGCCCCGCATGGTCGCCGAATTGCTCTCACCCGACGCCCAGGCATGGGCCGTCGACGACGCCGGACGCACGCACCTGTTGCGACGCGGCGATGCGTTCGAGAACCCGCTGGCCACCCCGCTGGTGTCGGACATGGCGCTGGCCACCCAAGCGCTCGGCGCGCATCTACGGCCGGACGCGACACGGTGGCACGACGGCTCCTCCTGGCTGCACGCCCGCCATATCTCCACCTCGCCGCGCTATCGCGGTGACAGCCTCAGCGGTGTGATCCTGGTCAGCAGAGCCGAATTGCCCTTCGGCATCACGCCTCGCGAGCTCGATGCCCTCACCCTGGCCGTGCTCGGGCTGACCAACAACCAGATCGCGGGTCGCCTGTTCATCAGCGCCCGTACTGCCGGTCACCACGTCGAGAACGCGATCGTGAAACTCGGCGCGAGCAATCGCGCGTCGTGTGTCTCGCTGGCGATGTCATGGGGTCTGGTGTCGGGGCGCATCCTGGCCGACCTGAACGCGGCGAGCGTGGCCCGCGAACTCGCCTGACGGTTCCGGGGCCAGGCAGCCTTGCGAACGATTGCACCACCTCGGCCAGTTCGCAGCCATCGGGCGGTAATCTGGCTCCGGAGCCCATCAGCCCGGGCTCCAGGGAGGGTAGGGGAGCTCCGAGCATGCCGCGGCGAGTGACGATCGATGACGTGGCACGCCTGGCCGAGGTCCACAAGGCGACCGTGTCGCGGGCGCTGAACGCCCAGACCCGGGACCAGGTCAACGCCGAGACGCTCAAGCGTGTCAAGCGCGCGGCGCGCCAACTCGGATACGTACCGAACGCGATGGCGCGCGGCCTGCGCACCAGCAGGTCGATGACGATCGGGGTGATCATTCCCGATCTGATGAACCCGATCTTCCCGCCCATCATCCGCGGGATCGAACACGTGTTGCAGGCTCAGGGGTACACCGTGCTCATCGCGAACACCGACTCCCATGACGATGTGGAAATCTCGGTTCTCGAGTCGTTGTTGCAGCGCAGGGTCGACGGGTTCATCCTCGCGACCGGACGGCTCGACGATCACACCGTCGTCGACGAGGCGACGGCGGCCGACGTGCCCGTCGTGTTGGTGAACCGCGGGGCGGGGATGGGCGGATTCCCGTTGGTCTCCGGCGACAATGCACACGGAATCGACCTGGCGCTGGCCCATCTGCTCGACCTCGGGCATCGGCATATCGTCCATGCGGCGGGTCCTCTGAATTTCTCGACCACCCGCTCGCGCGCCGAGGCATTCGAAGCCGCAGCGACGAAGGCGGGTGTCGAGCACGGCACCATCTATGCCTCGGGACTGACCATCGAAGCTGGTTTCGACGTCGCCGATCAGATCCTCGCGGGCCGGGGCAGGTGTCCCACCGCGTTGGTCGCCGGGAACGATCTCGTGGCGCTCGGCCTGATCCGAAGGCTGCGGGCGGAAGGTCTGCGCTGCCCGGAAGACGTGTCGGTGGTCGGGTTCAACGACATGCCCTTCGCGGAGGATTTCTGGCCACCGTTGACGACGGTGCACATGCCGCTGCGGGAAATCGGAGCCGAGGCCGCCCGGTTGTTGTTGCGCGGCATCGATGCCGGTGCGCAGGAAGGTGCGACGGTGACGCTGCCGGTCTCGCTGGTGGTTCGCGGCTCCACCGGGCCTGTCGGGGACTGACGGACTCGGGCGGTCGACATGGTGGCGCTACGGGTACGCTGCAGAGGACCGTCACTACAATCGATTGCAGCCGATGGATCAGCTCACGCTCGGGGTCTTCAGCCCTTCGGTACTTCTGGACGTCGCCCGAACGACAGGTCGGCTGGCGGACGCCGATCTGGAGGTCCGTGACGTCCCGGTGCGCTCGTCGCCCGCGCAGTTCGCGTCCCTGCGGGGTGGCGAGTACGACGCCGTCTTCACCAGTCCTGACAATGTGTTGGCCTACCGGTTCCTGCCCGCGAACCCGTTGGGCGAGTTGCTCGATGTGGAGATCGTCGCCGGCATCGACCGCGGCCTCGGGTTGTGTCTGGGGGTGCGGCCCGATGTCGCCGGTCCTGCCGACCTGCGCGGCGGACGCCTCGGAGTCGATGTCCCGAACTCCGGCTTCGCCTTCGTCGCCTACGCGCTTCTGGAGGAACTCGGCCTCTCGAAACGCGATGTCGCGATCGTTGCACTCGGTTCAACACCGCAGCGGGCCAACGCGTTACACGCCGGGGGCTGCGATGTGACGATCCTAAACGCCGGCAACGAACTCGTCGCCCGTGCGCAAGGTTGCTCGTTACTCGCCGACGTCACCTGCCTCGGCCCCTATCTGGGCACGGTGGTGGCTCGGATGCGGCAGGCACCCGCTGCCGATGCGGTGGACAGGCTGGTGCAGGTTCTGGGTGACACCGCAGGGTCCCTCTGTGGCGGTGATCTCGAGCGAGAAGCCGTCGAGGCCGCTGGCCGGTTGCTGGGTCTTGCAACGGAACTGGCCGTCGAACACGTGGCGCTACTGCGGGATCCGGCAAGGGGGCTGATCGTCGACGGAACGGTGGACGTGGCGTCGCTCAGCACGCTCGTGGAGCTCCGTCGCCGGTTCCTGCCTGCCCCCGAGCTCGACGGCCTGGCATCGCGGCTCGACGAAGTGATGCGAGACGGCGTTCTGGTCGCCTGAGGGCTTCATTCGCGCTCGACGTATCTGGCACGGGCGATGCTGGTGGCAATGGCGTACCCCACTGCGACGACGGTGCTCACCGCGAACAGCAAGCCGAAGCGGTGTCCGCCGGCAGCCAGGTTCCCCACCGCTGCGCCGATCGACGCGCCGACAAACAGTGCTATGGAGAAGAACGCCATCCCGATCGCCCGACCGTCGGCGACGGCATCGGTCATCCAGGTCTGCATCGTCGTGTGACCGAGCGCCCACGCCAGACCGAGCAGCGACGCCGCCGCGGCCACACCGGTGATCGAGACACCGATGGCGACAGCGGTGTACGCCCCGATGATCGAGAGTCCTGCCAAGACCATGAGCACCCAGGACGGCCACCGCCCGAGAACGAGCTTCATGAGTTGGCTCACGATGACGACGGCGGCGCCGAACGTGGCAGTCGCCAGGCCGGCGGCCAGGACGCTGATTCCCGTGGCCTGCAAGGCCACTGCGAGGTAGTTGAACACTCCGATCAGCAGAGCGCCCTCGATCACGGTGAAAACGAGAATCAGCAGAGCCCAACGGTTCCCGGCCAGTCGCCTGATCGACGGTAGTAGCCGCTCGGTTGTTCCTGATGCAGATTCCGTCAGGCGGGTCAGGCAGACGGTCAACACGACGCAGAAGGCAGCGACGACTGCGTGAACCCAACGCCAGCCGAACCATTGGGCGACCATTCCCGCGCCCAGGGTTCCTGCGGCCAGACCCAGTGAGATCGCCGCTGCCAGGTTCGCCGTCGCGACGGCACGCTGTCTGAGTGCAAGGGTGTCCCCGTAGTAGATCAGCACTGTGGTGATGGTCGCGGAGAAGGCTGCGCCCGAGAGTCCCCGCATGACGCCGTACATCAGCGCGTCGGTTGCCAACGCCGATCCGACATTGGCCAGGCCCGCCAGTGCTGTGGACACCACGAGCACCCGGACCCGTCCGTACCGGGCCGCCGAGGTGCTCCACACCAATTGCAGAGCGGCGTACGAGACCGCGTAGACGGTGAGCGACTGACCCACCGCTTCGATCGGAGCGCCGAGGTCCTCGGCGATCACCGGCACCAGCGTCGGCATCACCGAACGATCGATCATCGATACGAAAGCGGCGAGGACGAGAATCATTGGGCTGTTGCAGGTTCGGCGACTTCGGCCGAGAGTGGCGGATCAGCCACGGGGCGGCCACACCGGGACCTGGCCCCGGCCGGATCGGAACCGTACCGCCTTGGACCGCACGAACTCCTGCAATGTCTCCGGAGCGTTCTCGCGCCCGAATCCGCTGCCTTTGATGCCGCCGAACGGCGATCCCAGAAAAGATCGCCGCATGTAGTTGTTGACGAAGATCATGCCTGCTTCCAGGCGTTGTGCGACGTGCCAGGCCTGCGCCTCATCCCGGGTGATCATCGCCGCAGTCAGCCCGTAGGCGGTGCCGTTGGCGATGTCGATCGCCTCGTCGATGGTCGAGTAGCGCATGACGAGTGCGATGGGCCCGAAGATCTCCTCCTGACCCACCGTCGAATCCGGAGTCACATCGGCGAGCACAGTCGGCGGCACCCAGTAGCCGTCGGCGTACACCGCATCGGTGGGCACCGAACCCTGGGCCACCACCCGCGCGCCCTCGTCGAGTGCGGTCTGCAGATAGCCGAGAACGCGATCACGTTGTCGGGCATCCACCATCGGGCCGACATCAGTGCGCGGATCGAGGCCGTCACCGACCACCAGGGCGGTTGATGCCTTGGCGAACAGCTCCAAGAACGTCTCGTACACGTCGTCGTGCACCAGGATTCGCGCGGTGGACGTGCACGCCTCGCCCTGGTTGTAGAACATCCCCTCGATGGACACCTCCACAGCGAGGTCCAGATCGGCGTCCGGGAACACGATGAGTGCGTTCTTGCCGCCGAGTTCCATGGTGGCGTAGGTGAGGTTCTGCGCCGCAGTTTCCAGCACGCGTCGCCCGGTCGCAGTCGCCCCGGTGAAGCTGATCCTCTCGACCAGCGGGTGACCGGCCAGTGCGGCACCGGCGTCCAGTCCCGGCACCGCATTGAGCACCCCGGGCGGCAAGACCTCATTGGCGATCTCGACGAGGCGGAGCACCGTCAGCGGCGCCTGCTCGCCGGGCTTGATCACCACGGTGTTACCGGTGATCAGCGCCGGCGCACCCTTTTTCGCGAAGTGAATGGGTGGCCAGTTGAAGGGCAGGATGCATGCGACGACACCGTAGGGTTCGTAGAGGACGCGGGTTTCGATGGGGCCCTGATCGATGATCTCGCCGGGCAGGCTGTCGCCGAGGCCGGCGAAGAAGTCGAAACAGTTGGAGCTGAAAGAGACGTCGTTGGCCAGCGCGTCGCGCTTGGGCTTGCCGTTTTCGCGGGAGACCAGTTCGCCGAGTTCGTCGGCGTGAGCGCGGATCCGCTCGGCCACCTGCTTGAGGTATGCGCCGC
>NZ_JBAUJR010000245.1:0-16237 GCF_049683935.1 Mycobacterium sp.
GTTACTTGACGTCGACGAAGTAGACGTTGCCGGTGGTTTCGAGAACGCGGCGGTCGCCCTGGGCGTCCCAGACGTACTCGGTGATCGGCAGGCCCTGGCGGACACCGACGACCTCGGCGCTCGACAGTGCGGTGGAGCCCTGGCGGTTGACCACGACGCGGTTGCCGTCGGCTTCCAGTGAGCTGATGGTGTCGGTGGCCGAGCCTCCAGCGGGGGCGGCGGCAGCCGGTGCGGCCAGGCCCACGAGGGCGGCGGCGAATCCTGCGACAGCGGCGGTGGTGGCGGTGACGGTGGCGGTGGTGTTCTTCATTTTCTGCTCTTCCCTATGTGTGGTTCGTGTTGGTTCTGACCGGTCCAACCGCGCCCCCACACCGTTCATTTCCCCTGGCAGCAATTGAGCGCCCCCTGGCAGAAACCCACCCCCAACCCCCGCCGAAACGGTATTCCACGCGCCACAAACCCACGAAAGACCGCACAGAACGCAATCTCGGCGAACAAGGAACGGGCGAGTCAGCGGAGCACGAACTGCAGCGCGTAATCCACCACGACATCGAGGTCGTCGCCGAGATGCCCGGCCAGCCACTGCTGGGCCAACTCGGCCATCGCGCCGGTGTACATCGCCGCGCCGACCACCGCGGCGATCGGGTCGGTGCCCGGATGCAGTCGCCAGCCCTCGGTCAGCACGCCTTCGCGAAGCTGATCCTGCGTCGCCGCCCGCCGTACCGCGAGCGCCGGGTTGGCGCGCGCATCGGTGAACAGCACCCGGCCGCGACGTGGATCGGCGGAACTGAAGTCGAGCACCGCGGCGATGCCGGCCCGGGTACGTCCCCGCAGCGAGCCATCCGCCCGGGCCATGGCGTTGCCGACGGCCTCTCCGAGTTCGGCGCTGACCCGGTCGTAGACGGCGCCCAGCAGGTCGTCGGTATCGCTGAAGCTCTCATAGAAGTACCGGGTGTTCAGCCCGCACTCGCGGGATACCGAGCGCACCGACAGCGCGGCCTCACCACCGTCGCCGAAGAGCCTGAATGCGGCGTCGACCAGCAGCGCGCGCCGCTCCGCGCGACGGTCGGTCAAAGACACCCCTGCCCACCGGGTCGGGGTTGCCGTCGAATCGGCTCCAGCGCTGGACATCGACCCAGCCTAAGCCGCTTCGGATCACTTCTGGTCACAACCGTGCCCAAACTGTATTCTGGGCACACCCGTGACCACTCTTGGAGGCCTTGATGTTCCTGCCGCATCAGATCGTCGGACAACTGCTGAACAAGCGGTTCGATCAGGACGCGCGCCGGCACTTCTTCCGCGGCATGGAGTTCGCCGAACCGGTGGGCGATCCCGGCTGGTTCGGGCCGGACAGCGCGGTGTGGCATGTGCACTCCCATATGCACTCCCTGGTGTTCGGCTTGCAGTGCGCCGCCTACATCGAACGGCTCGACCCGTCGATCTACTGGATGGGAGTGCACCACTCGCGGCTGGTCACGCAGGAATCGCGGGAAGCCGCGATGCCGCAGATCGATCCGAAGGGGGCCGCGGTGCGCCTCGGCCACTCGGTGGCGTTTTTCATCGGCACCGCCTACGGCTCGACCGCAACCGCCGAACGCCTCGCATTGGCGGTCCGTTCGATGCACCACACCATCAAGGGCACCCGGCCGGACGGCGCCCGCTACGACGCCGACGATCCCGAATGGTTGCGGTGGAACTACGCGACGGTGGTGTGGGGCATCGCCACGGCGCACCAGCTTTACCATCCACAACCGTTGCGCGGCAAGGATATCGACCGCTACTACGGGGAGTTCGTGCGTGTCGGGCACGCCCTCGGGGGAACAGACCTGCCGACCACAAAGCAGGAGACGCTGGACTGCCTGGAGTCCTACCTGCCCAAACTGGCCCTCACCTACGGCGCCGCGATGGCGACCGGACCCAACCTGCCGTTGGCGCAGAGCGCGCTCAACTGGGCCGTCCGCGACACGATGCCACGATGGGCCAAAGGGCTCATCCAGCATCGTGACCCCCACATCATCGAGCGCACCGCCCGTCGTGCGATGGTGTGGTCGATCATCAACGGGATCCACATCGCGTCCGGCCCCGTGCCCGAGTTCGAACAGGCGAAAGCCCGCGTCGCCGACGGCATCGATCCGGCATTGGCGCCACACACCGTGCCGACCCACAAGCCGGGCAGCGACCCGGTGCGCACCCGTACCGAGCTCGAGGACGCCTTCGCCTGATCACAGCAACTGTGACCGGGGGCACACCTTTTTTCGCGCTTCCACAGATTTTGAGACACTGCAGCTATGAGCCCTACCCGAAAGACACAGCACCGCGAGGTTGCCAAGCTCGACCGGGTGCCGCTGCCTGTCGAGGCAGCCCGCGTCGGAGCCACCGGATGGCAGGTGACGCGCACCGGCGCGCGCGTGGTCTCCAAGCTCACCGGCCGGGGGTCGCTGCAGCAGAAGATCGTCAAGCAGATCCCGCAGACCTTCGCCGACCTCGGCCCCACCTACGTCAAGTTCGGGCAGATCATCGCGTCCAGCCCGGGGGCATTCGGCGAACCGCTGAGCCGCGAGTTCCGCAGCCTGCTCGACCGGGTGCCGCCCGCGGACCCCGACGCCGTGCACAAGTTGTTCCACGAGGATCTCGGCGACGACCCGAAGAACCTGTTCAAGTCGTTCGACGGGAAGCCGTTCGCCTCGGCGTCGATCGCGCAGGTGCACTACGCCACGCTGCACTCCGGCGAAGAGGTCGTGGTCAAGATCCAGCGGCCCGGTATCCGTCGCCGAGTGGCCGCCGATCTGCAGATCCTCAAGCGCGGCGCGCGGCTCGTCGAGTTCGTGAAGCTCGGTCAGCGGCTGTCCGCCCAGGACGTCGTCGCGGACTTCGCCGACAACCTCGCCGAAGAACTCGACTTCCGGCTCGAGGCGCAGTCGATGGACGCGTGGCTGGCGCACATGCACGCCTCCCCGCTGGGCAAGAACATCCGGGTGCCGCAGGTGTACTGGGATCTGACCAGCGAGCGGGTGCTGACGATGGAGCGCATCACCGGTGTGCGCATCGACGACGTCGCCGCGATCCGCAAGAAGGGGTTGGACGGCACCGAGCTGGTCAAGGCGCTGCTGTTCAGCCTGTTCGAAGGCGGGCTGCGCCACGGCCTGTTCCACGGCGATCTGCACGCGGGCAACCTCTATGTCGACGACGACGGCAAGATCGTGTTCTTCGACTTCGGGATCATGGGCCGCATCGATCCGCGCACGCGGTGGCTGCTCCGCGAGTTGGTGCATGCGCTGCTGGTGACGAAGGACCACGCCACGGCGGGCAAGATCGTCGTGATGATGGGCGCGGTCGGCACCGTCAAACCCGAGGCGCAGGCCGCCCAGGACCTGGAGAAGTTCGCCACCCCGCTGACGATGACGTCCCTGGGAGACCTGAGCTACGCCGAGATCGGCAAGCAACTGTCGACGCTGGCCGAGGCCTACGACGTCAAGCTGCCCCGTGAGCTGGTCCTCATCGGCAAGCAGTTCCTCTACGTCGAGCGCTACATGAAGTTGCTGGCCCCGCGCTGGCAGATGATGAGCGATCCGCAGCTCACCGGATACTTCGCCAACTTCATGGTGGAGATCAGCCGCGAGCACAAGAACTCCGCGCTGGAGGTCTGAGCCAACCGTGGAGGTCAGGGAAGGCAAGGCGGGCTTGGGCGGGGATCTCAAGATCCACTACGAGGACATGGGCAACCCCGACGACCCGGCGGTACTACTGGTCATGGGACTCGGGGCGCAGCTGGTGCTCTGGCGCGAGGAGTTCTGCCGCAAGCTGGTGGACCAGGGTCTGCGAGTGATCCGCTTCGACAACCGTGATGCCGGATTGTCCAGCCATTTCGACGGCCAGCGCACAAAGGGCTCGCAGGTCGGCAACATGCTCCGATCGTTGGTGGGCTTCAAGAGCCCGTCGGTCTACACGCTCGAGGACATGGCCGACGACGCCGCGGGACTGCTCGACCATCTGGGCATCGACAGGGCGCACGTCGTCGGCGCCTCGATGGGCGGCATGATCGCCCAGGTCTTCGCGGCGCGCCATGCCGCGCGCACCCGGGCCTTGGGGGTGATCTTCTCGTCGAACAACCAGGCGCTACTGCCCCCTCCGGGGCCCCAGCAGCTGCTCGCCATCGTCACCGGCCCGTCGCCCAATTCGCCTCGTGAGGTCATCGTCGAAAACTCGATCCGGGTGAGCAGGATCATCGGCAGTCCCGGTTATCCGTCCTCGGACGAGACACTGCGCGCGGATGCAATTGCGCTCTACGACAGGGCTTTCAATCCCCACGGCATCGCCCGGCAGTTCAATGCGATCACCGGTAGCGGCAGCCTGCTGCACTACGACAAGCAGATCACCGCACCCACGGTCGTCATCCACGGCAGAGCCGACAAGTTGATGCGGCCGTCCGGTGGACGGGCGATTGCGCGCGCGATCACTGGGGCCCGGCTGGTGCTCTTCGACGGCATGGGTCACGAGCTTCCCGAACCGCTCTGGGACGACATCGTCGGCGAGCTGACGACCACCTTCGCCGAGGTGGCCTGACTCACACGTCAAATCGGGCGCCCCGAAATGCACGTAGCATGCCAGACGGGCACATGACCGCCGTTTCAGAAGAACCTCTTCGGGCAGTGCCCTCAAGGAACGTCTGACACCATGGCTTCGACAAAACGCAATCTCAAACCGCATTTCGAAGACGTCCAGGCGCACTACGACTTGTCCGACGAGTTCTTCAGGTTGTTCCTGGATCCGTCGCAGACGTACAGCTGTGCGTACTTCGAGCGCGACGACATGACCTTGGAAGAAGCCCAGCTGGCCAAGGTGGATCTGGCGCTGGGCAAACTCGGCCTGCAGCCGGGGATGACGTTGCTCGACATCGGCTGCGGCTGGGGTTCCACGATGATGCGGGCGGTCGAGAAGTACGACGTCAACGTTATCGGCCTGACCCTGAGCGAAAACCAGAAGGCCCATGTGGAGAAGGTGTTCGCCGCCTCCGACAGTCCTCGCGACAAGAAAGTCCTGCTGCAGGGCTGGGAGCAGTTCGACCAGCCCGTCGACCGCATCGTGTCGATCGGCGCTTTCGAGCACTTCGGCCGGGACCGCTGGGACGATTTCTTCGCGATGGCCTACAAGGTGCTTCCGGACGACGGCGTGATGCTGCTGCACACCATCACCGCGCTGACGCTGCCGGATATGGCCGAACGCGGGATGCCACTCACCATCTCGGTCGCCAAGTTCGTCAAATTCATCCTGACGGAGATCTTCCCGGGCGGATATCTGCCGACCATCGAGCTGGTGGGTGAGCATGCCGCAAAGCCGGGGTTCGAACTGACCCGCACACAGTCGCTGCAGCCGCACTACGCGCGCACGCTGGACCTGTGGGCGGCCGCGCTGGAGGCCAAGAAAGACGAGGCCATCGCCGTGCAGTCCGAAGAGGTCTACGACCGGTACATGCATTACCTGACCGGCTGCGCGGACGGATTCCGGATCGGGTACATCGACGTCAATCAGTTCACGCTCGCCAAGTAGGGGCAGCGCGTCCGGGATTGGGTCGGCGGCCTACCAAAACGCTAGGGTTGACGCTTCAGAGCGCGTGTTTGCAGAAAGTCGGGGCGCGCTTTCGGTACGGTCTCTCCACATCGTCAGCACAGCGGAGCAAGGAAAACATGTCTGATCAATCCACCGGCACCAAGGATATGACGCCTCATTTCGAGGACATCCAGGCTCATTACGACCTGTCCGACGATTTTTTCGGCGTCTTCCAGGATCCGACGCGTAAGTACAGCTGCGCGTTCTTCACCGGACCCAACGTCACGCTGTCCGAGGCACAGATCGCCAACGTCGACCAGCACCTGGACCGGTTGGACCTCAAGCCCGGCATGACGCTGCTCGAGGTCGGCTGCGGCTGGGGCCTGACCCTGCAGCGCGCGATGGAGAAGTACGACGTCAACGTCATCGGCCTGACCCTGAGCAAGAACCAGCAGGCCTACTGCAATCAGCTGCTGAGCAAGGTCGATTCCGAGCGCAGCTTCGACGTGCGACTGGAGGGCTGGGAGCAGTTCCACAGCCCCGTGGACCGGATCGTGTCGATCGAGGCGTTCGAGCACTTCGGCAAGGACCGCTGGGACGACTTCTTCAAGACCTGCTACGACATCCTTCCCGAGGACGGCCGGATGACGATCCAGAGCAGCGTCGGCTACCACCCTTACGACCTCGCCGAGCGCGGCAAGAAGCTGACGTTCGAGCTGGCGCGGTTCGTGAAGTTCATGATCACCGAGATCTTCCCGGGCGGTCGGGTGCCGACCACCCAGATGATGGTCGAGCATGGCGAGAAGGCCGGCTTCGTGGTCCCCGAGACGATGTCGCTGCGCAATCACTACATCAAGACGCTGGGCATCTGGTCGAGCCGGCTGGAGGCCGCCAAGGACGAGGCGATCGCCGCCACCGACGAGGAGAACTACAACCGGTACATGAAGTACCTGACCGGCTGCCAGTACTACTTCATCGACGAGGCCATCGACGTCAGCCTGGTCACCTACCTGAAGCAGGGCGCCGCCGCCTGACGCACCGGCGCCGGAAGCTTTGAAGAATCCCCCGCGAGCCTGATCGCGGGGGATTCTTCACGTCAGCTCATGCCGCGGCTGGAGTGTCGCTCTCGCCGGTGTCCTCGTCCGAGGTGTCCTCGTTCTCCGTGACGTCCTCTTCGGTGGCCTCCTCTTCAGCGACATCCTCTTCGGTGACGTCCTCATCGGTGGCGTCCGCTTCGGTGACGTCGTCATCGGTGACGTCGTCATCCAGCCGCTTGTCCTCGTCCCCGGGGACCGGATCCTCGGTCACGACGTCTTGCGTGGTGACATCGTCGAGTTCGGCCTCCCCACGGGCGGACTCGGTATCGTCCACCGTCACCGCATCGGCCTCGACACCGTCGCCGCGTTCGTCCTCGGCAGTCGGCGCCACGATTCGCTCGGCATCCTCGTTCGTCGTCGGATCTGACGTCGGAGCGAGGTCGTCCTGCTCGGACATCCGCTGTTGTGTCGCCGCCGCGCCGATGCCGAAGTTGCCGAGGAACGCCTCGACGCCCTCGGCGGCGGCCACCGCGAGGTCGACACCCACCTTGATCCAGTTCTGGAAGATCTTGAACGGCAGGATCGTCGAACCTCGGGACACCCCGGGATCACCGGACCAGTCGAAACCGAGGTCGACCATCACCTTCAGCACCGGTTCGACCAGATCGATGAACGGCTTGGCCAGAGACCCGAGACCTATCGAGTCCGTCAGCGATCGAACCAGATCCGTCAACGGCAGCGTCGTGGCCGGAATCATGATGTAGGTGTTGCCGTAGCTGTCCGTGCGACAGTTCGCCGGGCTCAGGTCACAATTCAGCTGCGGCGCCAGTGTGCCGGGGGTGTAGCCGTAGGGCAGGACCGCGGACTCATCCTCGCCGTTGGGCGACAGGTAATACCCGTGCACGGTGTCGAAGGCGGCGACCATGTTGAGCACCGCGAGCAGGTTCCCCCAGTAGCGGGGTGCGTAGACCACCGGATCGTACTCGAAACCGATTGTGGTGCTGACGATTCCGGTGTCCACCGGCATGCCCGGCTCGAACGACAGGTCGAGGATCGGGATCGGCTCGCCGAGCAGATATCGCAGCCATGCCAACCGCTGCCACAGGCCGCCGTCGGGATTCTCGATGCCGCCGATCGTGACGACCTTCAACCGGTCCTTCACGTCGTCGGACAAATCCAGACCCGCGAGGTACTCCATGGTCTGGGCGACGACATCGCCTCCCTGGGAGTACCCGAAGATGAAGACGTTCTCGGTGGAGGTGTCATCGAGGAACGGCGCCAGCGCGGCGATCAGATTGTCGGTTCCCTCGCCGACGGAGACGTCCCACTTCTCGCAGCGACCGGCGACGCACCAGTCGGGCAGGAAGGACATCGGCCAGAACGACGCCGGGTAGTCGATGCCGACCAGGTCCGGATCAGCGCAGTCGACGGCGTCGGTGCACGCGACGCCGTCGATGTACCAGTTCCATACGTTCTCGCGGTAGTCGCTGACGACATTGGCGTTGGGTGTCCCGGTGCCTGGCACGATCAGCGCGGTGGCGCCGAGTGCCACCGCCCCCATGAAGGCCGACACGATGCCCAAGCACATCGCGGCCAGCAGGGACGTGACGACAAGCACCAGCGCACGGGCCTGATTACGCATGCGCCCACGATCACATATCCCGGCGACCGCAGACCGGCAAACCAGCAAACTCGTCGGCATCGGCGATGAGCGCCCCTGAAGTGTTTGCCATCAAAAATAATGAGTTTGCGCAGCCACGCGGCAGATCGTGGGCGAGCACCTCGGACTGGGGTCGAAAATCGGCGGAAACCCGTCCGCACAACGCTTTCGCCCACAAATATCTCCGATGAGTCCACCCACGGCCCCGTCGGGTGTTATGTTGCTGCCGGAGTGCTTCTCGGCCACCACATCGAAGTCGGATGGGGGACGCGGCGTCGAACTTCCGGGTTGAAGCAGAACCACCGTTCGTGGGGGGCGGTGGCATCGGCCGAACCGGACGTATGCGGTGACCGAGGAGCGCTCCAAAATCGTTTGAGGACACAAGAATCCCCGCACCGATGGGTGCGGGGATTCTTGTCTGTATCTGGCGGCCTACTCCTCCACGAGAATGGTCGGATCCGGCCTGGCGGCCTACTCCTCGCCGAGGATGGTCGGATCCGGCCTGGCGGCCTACTCCTCCACGAGGTTCCGGGTCACCGCCGGGTCCACCGCGATACCCGGTCCGGTGGTGGTCGAGACGACGACCTTCTTCAGGTAGCGCCCCTTCGACGACGACGGCTTGGCGCGCAGGATCTCGTCGAGCGCGGCACCGTAGTTCTCGACCAGCGACTTCTCGTCGAACGACGCCTTGCCGATCACGAAGTGCAGATTGGCCTGCTTGTCGACGCGGAAGTTGATCTTGCCGCCCTTGATGTCCGACACGGCCTTGGCCACGTCCGGGGTGACAGTGCCGGTCTTCGGGTTCGGCATCAGGCCACGCGGGCCGAGGATGCGGGCGATACGACCGACTTTGGCCATCTGGTCCGGCGTCGCGATCGCGGCGTCGAAGTCCAGGAAACCGCCCTGGATCTTCTCGATCAGGTCGTCGCTGCCGACGATGTCAGCGCCCGCGGCTTCGGCGGCCTCGGCCTTGTCACCGACGGCGAACACCGCCACGCGAGCGGTCTTACCGGTGCCGTGTGGCAGGTTCACGGTGCCACGCACCATCTGATCGGCCTTACGCGGATCAACACCGAGTCGGATCGCCACCTCGACGGTCGCATCCTGCTTCTTCGACGACGTCTCCTTGGCCAGCTTCGCAGCCTCCAGGGGCGTGTACAACTGCTCGCGGTCGATCTTCTCGGCGGCTTCGCGGTATGCCTTGCTGTTCTTGCTCATTGGTATCTCCTGTTCAGAAGTTGTGGTCAGCGGGCCGTAGCTGGCCCTCCCACGGGATCATTGAGTCGAGACTGCGCTCACGGCGGTCCACACTCGGACTTTGTCGCCCTCAGTGCAGTCTCAACGGTGGATCACGCCGAATTATTCGACGGTGATCCCCATCGACCGGGCGGTCCCGGCGATGATCTTGGCGGCCTGATCGATGTCGTTGGCGTTCAGGTCTTCCTTCTTGGTCTCGGCGATCTCGCGCACCTGATCCCAGGACACCTTGGCGACCTTGGTCTTGTGCGGCTCGCCGGACCCCTTCGCCACGCCTGCCGCCTTGAGCAGCAGCTTCGCCGCGGGCGGCGTCTTCAGCGCAAACGTGAAGGTGCGGTCCTCGTAGACCGAGATCTCCACGGGGATGACGTTGCCACGCTGCGACTCGGTCGCGGCGTTGTACGCCTTGCAGAATTCCATGATGTTGACGCCGTGCTGACCGAGCGCGGGACCAACCGGCGGGGCGGGGTTGGCCTGCCCGGCCTGGATCTGCAGCTTGATCAGCCCGACGACCTTTTTCTTCTTCGGGGCCATGCTCTGTGGTGTTCCTTTTCTTTACGTGGGCACGAGTGCCGGTTAGATCTTGGCGACCTGGGTGAAGGTCAGTTCGACGGGTGTCTCGCGGCCGAAGATGGACACCAGCACCTTGAGCTTCTGCTGTTCGGCGTTGACTTCGCTGATCGACGCCGGCAGCGTCGCGAACGGGCCGTCCATGACGGTGACCGACTCGCCGACCTCGAAGTCGACCAGGATCTCCGGACGCTCGAGGCCGCCGGTCTCCGCGGCAGCGGCCGCACCGGACGTGCTCTTGGCCGGCTTCTTGGCTGCAGCGGGCGGCAGCAGGAACTTGACGACGTCGTCGAGCGACAGCGGCGACGGACGCGAGGTGGCTCCGACGAATCCCGTCACGCCGGGGGTGTTACGCACCGCGCCCCAGGACTCGTCGTTGAGCTCCATGCGAACCAGGATGTAACCCGGCAGCACCTTGCGGTTGACCTGCTTGCGCTGGCCGTTCTTGATCTCGGTGACCTCTTCGGTGGGCACCTCGACCTGGAAGATGTAGTCGCCGACATCGAGGTTCTGCACGCGCGTCTCGAGGTTGGCCTTCACCTTGTTCTCGTAACCGGCGTAGGAGTGGATGACGTACCACTCGCCCGGCTTGAGGCGCAGCTCCTTCTTGAGCGCGACGGCAGGATCTTCGTCCTCGTCAGCAACCTCAGCGGAGTCAGCAGCCTCGGCGGAGTCGGCAGCCTCAGCGGTCGCGGCGTCCTCGTCGGTCCCCTCGGCCTCCGAAGCGACCTCGGCGTTGGCCTCGTCGACCTCGATGGTGTCGACGGTGTCACCCGAAGGCGTTTCGCCGTCGAAGCTTGTCACGTGTAGTCCTCTCTCAATTTCACTGTCGGTGTTCGCCAACCCACCCGGGTCAGCCGAACACCATCATCACGAGCCGGCCGAGACCCAGGTCGGTGAACCCGATCAACGTCACCATGAACACCAGGAAGATCAGCACGACGGTCGTGTAGGTGACCATCTGCTTGCGGTTCGGCCAGATGACCTTGCGCAGCTCGCCGATGACTTCCTGCAGGTAGTTCAGGATGAAGGCGAACGGGTTGCGTGACGGTCCGTCCTTGGGCTTCTTGGCGGTCTTCTTGGTGCCGCCGCCGCCCTTGTCGCCGTCGTCGCCGCCCGAACTGTCCGTATCGGGCGCATCGTCGGTGTCTTCGGCGTCCGTCTCGGGTGCCGCACCGCGACGCGACCGCTTGCCGGTGGGGCGCAGCGGTCGTGTCACAACCGCCGTCTGGCCCCCGGTGTCACCGCTGTCAGTGTTGGCGCCAGTGTCTGCGGAGCCGGCACCTTCGCGCTCGTCGCTCACCGCATGCCTTCCTTCTTCTGATCGGGTCCCTCGTGGCTACACCTTCCAGTGTCCACACTTGTCGAGTATTCAGTTGCAGGGGCGACAGGACTTGAACCTGCAACCTGCGGTTTTGGAGACCGCTGCTCTGCCAGTTGAGCTACGCCCCTTCATAGCGGGTCAGGGGCCCACACAATTCGCGCGCTCTCCGTTCGATCGATCAAAGCCGACGGACAGCGCGCTCAACTGGGAAAACCCCGAGGACCGATTGTAGCCCTCACCCCGGCGGAGTTACTAATCCGGGGGCACGCCGCGGGCGGGCTATTCGACCGTGGCGATACGGACGACCTGGCCGATCTCCGGATCCCACTTCACCGAGATCGAGTTGTCGCCCTCATGCCCCATCAGGGTCGTGTACGACTCCATCACGACCTCGCCGTCCGGGCGGGCGACCACGTTGCGCGTGGTGACGATGTCGGCGCCGAAGCGCTCGTCGACCGTCTGGACGTACAGCGTGCCCGTCAGTTCGTCGCCGGCCTTGATCGGATTGTGGAACAGGAACTTCTGGTCGACCTGGACGATCTGCATGGTTTCCATGCCGACGTCGTTGTGCTGGAAGAAGTGGTTCTGGATCATCACCGCGAAGATCGCCATGAAGGTTGGCGGAGCGACGATGCTGCTGTGACCGAGTTCGGTGGCGGCATCTTCGTCATGTGAGGCAGGGTCGAGGGCCTTGACCGCTTTAGCGTACTGACGCACCTGTTCGCGGCCGACCACGTAGGTGTCGGGGTACTTCCAGACCACCCCGCGGATGTCCATCTTGAGAGCCATGGTCGAAGCCGCCTACGCCAGCGTCGCGATCGCGACGGCACGGCCGAAGATCTTCTTTCCGCCGGAGGTCGCGCTCAACGCGATGGTGACCGACTTCTTCTCCGTATCAACAGATTTCACCCGACCGTTGAAGACGATCTCAGCGCCCTTGCCGTCGTTGGGCACCGGCACCACGGCGGTGAACCGCACGTTGTACTCGGTGACGGCGCCGGGGTCGCCCACCCACGACGTGACGTACCCGCCGCCCAGACCCATCGTGAGCATGCCGTGCGCGATCGCGGTGTCCAGGCCGACCTGCTTGGCGATCTCGTCGTCCCAGTGGATCGGGTTGAGGTCACCGGACACACCCGCGTAGTTGACCAGGTCAGCCCTGGTCAGGGGGATGGTCTTCTCGGGAAGCTGATCGCCGACCTTGACCGAACTGAACTCACGCAGTGCCATCGCTGAAGCCACTCTCTCCGTCTTCTTCGCTACGTCCCGCAAGGGTGGTGTAGGTCTCCTGGACCACGTCGCCGTTCTCGGTGCTGACGATGTTCTTGGTGACAATGATGTCGGTGCCGTGCGCTTTGCGCAGCGAGTCGATCCACACGTCGCAGTACAGCCTGTCGCCGGCCTTGATGGGCTTGACGAACTTGACAATCTGATCGACCTGGACGATCTGCGCGTCGGAGATGGCGATGCCGACCGCGTCGAACATCGCGACCTGCGCCTGGTAACCGAACACCGAGATGAACGTCAGCGGCGCCAGCAGCGCGTCGTAGCCGAGTTCGGCGGCGGCCTTCTCCTCGAAGAACGCCGCGTCCTCGTTCTTGACTGCGACGGCGTACTCGCGGATCTTCTCGCGGCCGACCACGTAATGGTCCGGGTAGCGGAAGTGCGACCCGACATAACCGTCCAAGAACGACACGAGTGTTGAACCTACCTAGTCAACCTGAATAACCGTGAATCGACGCACTCGGCCCGCGTCGGATCGCTCAGCGCGACTCTTTGTGAGCCTGGTGCTTGCCGCAGTTCGGGCAGAACTTCTTGATCTCGAGCCGGTCGGGATCGTTGCGACGGTTCTTCTTGGTGATGTAGTTACGGTGCTTGCACACCTCGCATGCCAAAGTGATCTTCGGCCGTACGTCTGTACTGGACGCCACGTCAGGTGCCTCTTCCTAAATCTACGAACTCGGTCTTCCACGTCGTACTTGTAGCGGTGGGGGGACTCGATCCCCCGACCTCACGATTATGAGTCGTGCGCTCTAACCAGCTGAGCTACACCGCCCCGATGGGCACGGGCCGGCGTACCGCTCCCGAACCACCGAGCCCCCTAACGGAATCGAACCGTTGACCTTTTCCTTACCATGGAAACGCTCTACCGACTGAGCTAAGGGGGCGCTGCTACCTTGCTTGTGGATCTGAGGTCCACCGCCGAGCGATGGGCCTTAAAGAGGGTACATTCTCACCGATAGCGGCGCCAAACCGCTGGTCACTGCTGGACCATGGACGACCCTGAGCGCGGTCTCCACGTTACCGAGTGCATACGCTGATCCTCATGGCCGATTCAGACCGCCTCTACTTCAAGCAGCTGCTGGCGGGCCGCGACTTCGCGACCGACGACATGATCGCCCAGCAGATGCGCAACTTCGCCTACCTCATCGGAGACCGGCAGACCGGCGACACCGTGGTGGTGGACCCCGCCTACGCGGCCCAGGATCTGGTCGACGCGCTGGAGTCCGACGGCATGCACCTGTCGGGTGTGCTGGTCACCCACCACCACCCCGACCACATCGGCGGTTCGATGATGGGATTCGAACTCAAGGGCCTGGCCGAACTGCTCGACCGCGTCAGCGTGCCGGTTCACGTCAACACCCATGAGGCGGAATGGGTTTCACGTGTCACCGGAATCGCACCCAGCGAGCTGACGTCTCATCAGCATGGCGACAAGGTCAGCGTCGGCGAGATCGAGATCGAGCTGCTGCACACTCCCGGCCACACCCCCGGCAGCCAGTGTTTCCTCCTGGACGGCCGCCTGGTCGCCGGTGACACCCTCTTCCTCGAAGGTTGCGGCCGCACCGACTTCCCCGGCGGCAACGTCGACGAGATGTTCCACAGCCTGCAGGCGCTGGCACAGTTGCCCGGTGATCCGACGGTCTTCCCCGGGCACTGGTACTCCGCCGAGCCGAGCGCGTCGTTGTCCGACGTCCGCCATACCAACTACGTCTACCGGGCGAGCAATCTGGACCAGTGGCGCATGCTGATGGGCGGCTGACCACCCGGCTACCCCGGTTTTCCTCGATCAACGCGCAGGTCATGGGATAATCGGCCGGTGCTCGGCCCCGCGGGCGCTAAACGGAGGACGCACCGCGATGACAACACCGCAAACGCCCGCAGGGTGGTATTCCGACCCCGACGGATCCGGCGGCCAGCGGTATTGGGACGGCCAGGCGTGGACCGAACACCGCGCCCCCGCACCGCAGATTCCGCCACCCCCACCTCCCCCAGCAGCGGCTGCGGAACCCGAACATGCCGGCGCCCACCGTGCCCTCGAGGGTGCGCCGGTAGCCCCGGTCGGCGGAGACCACCGACAGCTGCTCGTCCGCTATCTGTCGGTATGCGCGGCCCTGCTGGCCGTGCTGGTCGCGGTGGCGGTCTACGCGGCGTTCTTCGCCGACGACGGTTCGGTCAGCATCGACGCAACCGATACAACCGATGATCCGACGACATCCGAGACCGCGCCGGCGACCACCACCGAGGGCGGCGGCGGCTGGGGTGACGGACCGACCGAAACCTCCGCCGAGGCGACGACGGCGGCACCACCACCGGCCGAGACCGGCGATGTCGTCGACGGAGCCCTGGCGTTCACGGTGCACGGCACCGAGGTCGGATCGACCGTCGTCTCCGCCGACCTTCCGGTCGAGAAGACCGCCGCGGGTGAGTACATCGTCGTGCACATGACGGTGACCAACGTCAGCGATGCACCGGCGACGTTCCTGGGCACATTCCAGAAGCTCAAGGCGGGTGGCGCGGTGTACTCGATCGATGACGAGGCGACGTTCTACACCGGCGGGGCGCTCGCCGAGCTGAACCCGGGGGATCAGGCGGACGTCTCGGTCGCGTTCGACGTGCCCACCGGAACCACACCCGAGTCCATCGAGCTGCACGCGGACCCGATCAGCCCCGGCGTCGAGGTGCCGCTCTCCTAGCTAATGCTGTCGACCGGGTGACGCACAGCTGCTGATTGCAGGTAAGAGCCGCAGAGTTCCGAGAACCGACGGCAAAGCGAAGACACCGCGCCACGATTCTGGCAAACTCATCAGACAGCGCTGTCACCCACTCACGTCGGGGGTCTTCGTGAAGAACATCGCGCTGTTTTTCGGCCACGCCCGCGACCGCTCCAGGCCGTCGGAGGTGACCAACACATCGGCTCTGCGCGCGCTGATGCGCTCCGACGACCACCAGGTCGTCTGGTCCCCTGTGGGCCCTCCGCCCGCGGACCGGTATCGCTTCGCCGTCCGAGGGCGGCACTCCGCGGCGCTCGACGTCGCCCGCACGTCGGTGATCGAGGCCTACGAGTTCCTCGTCCAGCGGTGGGTGCCCGGCGATCGGCTCTTCCTGTTCGGCGGCGGCCGCGGCGCCTCCTGCGCGCGGGCACTCACCCGACTGCTGGGCACGGTCGGAGTCCTGCGCGGACCCGATGTCGGCGGGTGGCCCGCCACAGACTTCACGCAGTACGTGTTGTCGACGTGCGCCATGCCGCGCACCCGCCGCAGCCCGTCGGACTGGCAGCGCCTCGGGACGCTGGTGGAACAGCTCACCGGGTGCGGTGACATCGCGGTCGACGTCGACTTCCTGGGCCTGTGGGACACGATCGGGGTGCCGGGAGTGCCACCGCCCGGCCGGCCCGACCCGCTGACCAACGTCATCGTCGCGCGTCACGCCGTCGCCATCGACGGCGGTTACGGGCCGTTCGGCGCGCAATCCCTCTGCCCGGCGGCCGGCGGTGTCGAGGAGGTCTGGTTCCGTGGCAGCCACCGTGATGTCGTCGGCGGGCGGGGGGCGCGCGTGGCA
>NZ_JBAUJR010000246.1:0-11008 GCF_049683935.1 Mycobacterium sp.
AGGCCCACCGCGTGCGCGTCCCTCACCTCATCACGGACACGCCGAACACCGCACTCTCACACCAAAAACCACCGCTGAACAGCGGAAAAGCACCCACGAAAACCCGTGGAGCGCCATGTATGTTCGAAGATCGTCCGGCGGCTGAGCTCATCGACGTGATGAGCGCGGCCGCTCGCGCGGAATCGATCGCAATTGCTCAGCGGTTGGCCGCGGTCGCGGCGCTGCATACCCAGCGGGCTCGCGACTATGCCGAGCGGAAGCTCTGGCTGTGTGATGCGACCGTCGCGGTCGCGGCCGAGGTGTCGGCGGCGCAGAACATCAGCCGGGCGCGGGCGAGCGGTCAGGTGCGAGCCGCAGTGGCGTTACATGAGCGGTTGCCGAAGGTGGCCGCGGTGTTCATCACCGGCGCCATCGATTACCGCATGGTCTCGGCGATCATTGCGCGCACCGACAATGTCGATGACGCGGTGCTTGTTGCGGTTGATGAGGCGATCGCGGCGCGCGCGCCGGGGTGGATGCGGCTGTCCGACAACAAGCTGCGCGACCGGCTCGACCTGTGGGTGGCGAAGTTCGACGAGGCCGGGGTGCGGATTCCGCCGGTGGCCAAGGACAACCGCTACTTCGATCTCTGGCCGCACGTTCCCGGGATGGCCTACGCCGGCGGCGTCCTCAACGCCGCGGATGCGGCGGCCCTGGATCAGCGGTTGGATGTGCTGGCCGACACGGTGTGCCCGAATGACCCGCGCACAAAATCGCAAAGGCGTGCGGATGCGTGTGGAGCACTGGGCCGCCAAGAAGCTTCGCTGGTGTGCCGGTGCGGGTCGTCCGAGTGCCCTGCGTCGGTGCTGCGGGATTCAGCGGCGGACGTAGTGATCCATGTCCTCGCTGAGCGCGCCACCGTAGACGGGACTGGCGATGGCCCCGGATATCTGCCGGGTTTCGGGATTCTGCCGGCTGAGTCGGTGCGCGAACTCGCTACCGGCGCGACGATCAAACCGGTGGTTACGCCAAGCAGCGAGCCGGAGAAGGGCTATCGGCCGTCGTCGACGCTGGCCGATTTCGTGCGGTGGCGCGACCTGACATGCCGGTGGCCGGGTTGTGACGCACCCGTGGCGGACTGCGACCTCGACCACACCATGCCGTGGCCCTTCGGAGCGACCCACGCCTCGGACCTCAAGGCATACTGCAGAACCCACCACATCGTAAAAACGTTCTACACGGGCCCGACGGGGTGGAGTGATGCCCAGCGCCCCGATGGCAGCGTGGTGTTGACGGCGCCGACCGGGCACACGTACACCACCGAGGCGCACGGAGCGGCGCTGTTCCCGGCCCTGGCTCAGCCCACGGCGACGGTCGAGGCGTCGATGCCGGCCGAGTCGTCGGCCGACCGAGGGGCGAAGATGCCGAAACGTCGACGTACTCGCGGTCAGGAGCGCGCGGCGCGGATCAAACGGGAACGGCAACGGCGTCTCGAGATCAACGCCCAACTCGAACGTGACCATCAAGCCTGGCTGGCCGCCACCTACGAACCGCCGCCTTTCTGACGGGTGGGTGGTCTGGCATGCTGGACGCATGACGGAGCCCCAGTTCAGTGGCAACGAGGGTGGCAATTCGTACTTGCCTCCATCGCAGCAGCAGGGATACCCGCCGCCCG
This sequence comes from Mycobacterium sp., assembly GCF_049683935.1. Classification (GTDB taxonomy): domain Bacteria; phylum Actinomycetota; class Actinomycetes; order Mycobacteriales; family Mycobacteriaceae; genus Mycobacterium. The sequence continues at coordinate 1,655 of NZ_JBAUJR010000246.1, forward strand.
GCCAGTTCCCCCCGCCCGGGCAGTATCCGCCGCCACCAGGGCAATATGGGCCGCCGCCAGGCCAATACCCGCCCGCCTACGCCGACCCGTCGGCGCCCTACGGTCGGCATCCGATGACCGGCGAACCCTTCTCGGAGAAGTCCAAGGTGGTCTCCGGACTACTGCAGCTGCTCGGGCTGCTCGGCCTGGTCGGTATCGGACGCATCTACCTCGGGTACACGGGCCTGGGCATCGCCCAGCTCGTCGTCGGAATTCTCACCTGCGGCATCGGTGCCGTCATCTGGGGCATCATCGACGCGGTTCTGATCCTCACCGACAAGGTGCGGGATCCGGACGGGCGCCCGCTCCGTGATGGCACTTAGCACCAAACAGCGGATCGGCGCCCTCGGCACGGGAGCGCTGGTGGTGGGGAGCCTCGCCTACATCGGGATCGGCAATCCACACAGCCCCAGTTTCGTCTTCCCGCCGTGTCCGTTCCAGGCGCTGACAGGCCTGCTCTGCCCGGCCTGCGGCGGGTTGCGGATGACCCACGACATCCTGCACGGTGACCTGGCCGCCGCCCTGGTCGACAATGCTTTTCTCCTCATCGGGCTCCCGATGCTGTTGGCCTGGGTTCTGGTGCGGCGCAGCAAGGGGAAACCGGTGCTCAACCCACCGGCGTTCGTGGTCATCATCGCCGCGACGGTGACGTGGACCATTGTCCGGAATCTGCCCGGATTCCCGCTGGTCCCGACGATTCTCGACGGGTAGCCAACGCGCGGCGCTGATACACTCGCACGACGGGCCGGTGCAGTCCCTGACAAGGAATTTCAGGACTGCGGAGGCCCATGTCCATGCTGTTCTCGGCATTGCCCGAACCTCAAGGCTTGTACGACCCCGACAACGAGTCGGACTCGTGCGGTGTTGCCATGGTCACCGATATCCGGGGTCGGCGTTCGCACTCGATCGTCGCTGACGGTCTCACCGCGCTCGAGCATCTCGAGCACCGTGGCGCGGCGGGCGCGGAACCCAACAGCGGCGACGGGGCGGGCATCCTGATCCAACTTCCCGTCGACCTGCTGCGCGACGTCGTCGATTTCGACCTGCCGCCTTCTGCGGCCGACGGCACCAACACCTTCGCTGCCGGCACCTGCTACCTGCCCCAGGACCAGGCCGCCCGATCGGCCGCACGTGAATCCGTCGAGGCCATCGCCGCGGAGGAGGGGCTCGAAGTACTCGGGTGGCGCGACGTGCCCGTCGACCCCGTGGGCGCTGAGATCGGCGCGACTGCGCTGGGGTGTATGCCGCACATGTCGCAGCTGTTCGTTGCAGCACCCGGCCACCACCTCGGTGGTGTGGACCTTGATCGCCGGGTGTATCCGATGCGAAAGCGTGCTGAGCGCACCGGCGTCTACTTCCCGTCCCTGTCGGCCCGCACCATGGTCTACAAAGGCATGCTCACGACAATGCAGCTGCCCCAATATTTTCCGGACCTGCGTGACGACCGTTGTGTCAGCGCCATCGCGATCGTGCACAGCCGTTTCTCGACGAACACCTTCCCGTCGTGGCCATTGGCGCACCCGTTCCGCTTCGTCGCGCACAACGGTGAGATCAACACGGTGCGCGGCAATCGCAACCGCATGCACGCCCGTGAAGCCATGCTCGGCAGTGCCCGCATCCCTGGTGACATGAGCAGGCTTTCGCCAATCTGCACGCCGAAGGCCTCTGACTCGGCGTCGTTCGACGAGGTTCTCGAACTGCTGCACCTCGGCGGCCGCAGCCTGCCCCACGCCGTGTTGATGATGATTCCGGAGGCGTGGGAGAACAACACCACGATGGATCCCGCCGAGCGGGCCTTCTGGCAGTTCCACGCATCGCTGATGGAACCGTGGGACGGGCCCGCCTGTGTCACCTTCACTGATGGGACACTCGTCGGAGCTGTGCTGGACCGCAACGGATTACGCCCGGGACGGTGGTGGCGCACGATCGACGACCGGATCATCCTCGCCAGCGAGAGCGGCGTACTGGACGTGCCGTCCGCCGAGATCGTGGCCAAGGGCCGGTTGCAGCCGGGCAAGATGTTTCTCATCGACACGGCAGCGGGCCGCATCGTCTCCGACGACGAGGTCAAAGAGCAACTCGCCGAGGCCGAACCGTATGGCGAATGGCTGCACGCCGGACTTCTCGACCTCAAGACGCTGCCTGATCGTGCCCGGGTCCAGCCTAACCACGAATCGGTGGTCCGCCGCCAGGTCGCCTTCGGCTACACCGAGGAGGACCTGCGCATCCTGCTCACCCCGATGGCGGCCTCGGGGGCCGAGCCACTGGGATCGATGGGAACCGACACGCCCACCGCGGTGCTCTCGCAGCGCTCGAAGCTTCTTTACGACTACTTCGTCGAACTCTTCGCCCAGGTGACCAACCCGCCATTGGACGCCATCCGCGAAGAGGTGGTGACCTCGATGTCGCGGGTCATGGGTCCCGAGCACAATCTGCTCGAACCCACTGCGGCGTCATGTCGCCAGATCATGCTGCGCTGGCCGGTACTGGACAACGACGAACTCAACAAGATCGTCCACATCAACGACGACGGAGAACAACCCGGTCTGCGCACCGCTGTCCTGCGGGCTCTCTACGATGTCGAACGCGGCGGTGAAGGTCTGTCTGAAGCTCTCGAGGATCTCAGGCTGCGGGCATGCGAGGCGATTGCCAAAGGTGCTCGCACACTGGTGATCTCGGACCGCGACTCCGACCACACCAAGGCGCCGATTCCGTCGCTGCTGGCCGTCTCGGCGGTGCACCACCACCTGGTGCGCACCAAAGAGCGCACGGCGGTGGCGTTGGTCGTCGAGTCGGGTGACGCCCGAGAGGTCCACCACATCGCGATGCTGATCGGCTTCGGCGCCGCCGCGGTCAACCCGTACCTGGCCTTCGAGTCGATCGAGGATCTGATCCGCGAGGGGGAACTCACCGGCATCGAGGCGGCCACCGCGGTCCGCAACTACCTCAAAGCACTCGGCAAGGGCGTGATGAAGGTGATGAGCAAGATGGGCATCTCCACCGTCGCCTCCTACACCGGCGCGCAGGCCTTCGAAGCGGTCGGCATCAACAGGGACGTCATCGACGAGTACTTCAGCGGCACGCCCACCCAACTCGGAGGCATCGGCCTCGAGGTCATCGCCGAGGAGGTCAAGCTCCGTCACCGCCGTGCCTATCCGGAGAACCCCACCGAGCGGGTGCACCGGCGGCTGGAGGTCGGAGGCGAGTACGCGTTCCGGCGTGAGGGCGAGCTGCACCTTTTCACCCCGGAAGTGGTTTTCCTGCTTCAGCATTCGACGCGCACCGGCCGCTACGAGGTCTTCCAGAACTATTCGGATGAGGTGAACCGACTCGCCCGCGAGGGCGGCGCACTGCGCGGACTCTTCGATTTCCGCAAGGACCTGCGCGAGCCGGTGCCCCTCGAGGAAGTCGAGTCGGTCGAATCGATCGTCGCGAGGTTCAACACCGGGGCGATGAGCTACGGGTCGATCTCCGCCGAGGCGCACGAGACGATGGCCGTCGCGATGAACGCACTCGGTGGCCGATCCAACAGCGGTGAAGGTGGGGAGGATGTGGACCGCCTGTACGACCCGACGCGCCGCAGCGCGGTCAAACAGGTGGCATCCGGGCGCTTCGGGGTGACCAGTGACTACCTGGTCAACGCCACCGACATCCAGATCAAGATGGCCCAGGGCGCCAAACCCGGTGAGGGCGGTCAGCTTCCGGGCTACAAGGTGTACCCCAACATCGCCAAGACCCGGCACTCCACTCCGGGTGTGGGATTGATCTCCCCGCCGCCGCATCACGACATCTACTCGATCGAGGATCTCGCACAGCTGATCCACGACCTGAAGAACGCCAACTCCGATGCCCGCATCCACGTCAAGCTCGTGAGCTCGGTCGGGGTCGGCACGGTCGCCGCCGGGGTGTCCAAGGCCCACGCCGATGTGGTGCTCATCTCCGGGTACGACGGCGGCACCGGCGCAGCGCCACTGACCAGCCTCAAGCATGCCGGCGCGCCGTGGGAGATCGGGCTGGCCGACACCCAGCAGACCCTGGTGCTCAACGGCCTGCGTGATCGCATCACCGTCCAGTGCGACGGCGGCATGCGCACCGCGCGTGACGTCATCGTCGCCGCACTGCTCGGCGCCGAGGAATACGGGTTCGCCACCGCGCCGCTGGTCGTGGCGGGCTGCATCATGATGCGCGTCTGCCACCTCGACACCTGCCCGGTCGGCGTCGCGACGCAGAATCCGGAACTCAGAGCGCGGTTCAACGGCAAGCCGGAGTTCGTCGAGAACTTCTTCCGGTTCATCGCCGAGGACATCCGCAAATACCTGTCGGAGTTGGGGTTCCGGAGTCTCGACGAAGCGGTGGGACACGCCGAGGTGCTCGATACCGACATGGGGGTGGCCCACTGGAAGAGCAAGGGTCTGGACCTGAGCCCGATCTTCGCGATACCCACCGATGCCCACGGTGTCGAACTGCCCCAGCGCAGGCGGGTCCGCGACCAGGACCACGGCCTGGACCACGCACTCGACCGGACCCTCATCCAGCTTGCCGAGGGCGCGCTCGAGGACGCCCATCCGGTGAGGCTCGAGTTGCCGGTCCGCAACGTCAACCGCACGGTCGGGACGCTTCTCGGCAGCGAGGTCACCCGGCGCTTCGGCGCCCAGGGGCTACCGGATGACACCATCCATGTCACCCTCACCGGCTCGGCGGGCCAGTCGATCGGCGCGTTCCTCCCGCCCGGCATCACGATGGAGCTCATCGGTGACGCCAACGACTATGTGGGCAAGGGGCTTTCAGGTGGCAGGGTGATCGTCAGACCTCAGGACGATGTGTTGTTCCTGCCCGAGGACAATGTCATCGCGGGCAACACCCTGCTCTACGGCGCTACCGCGGGCGAGGTGTACCTGCGGGGGAAGGCGGGTGAGCGGTTCGCCGCCCGCAACTCCGGCGCACTGGCCGTCGTGGAGGGTGTGGGCGATCACGCCTGCGAGTACATGACGGGCGGCCGGGTCGTGGTCCTGGGCAAGGTCGGCCGCAACATGGCCGCGGGGATGTCGGGCGGCATCGCGTTCGTCCTGGGCCTGGATCCCAAGCGGGTCAACGCCGACATGGTGGAACTGCAGCGCCTCGAACCGGAGGACCTGCTGTGGTTGCGTGAAGTGGTCACCCAGCACGCCCGCTACACCGGAAGCACGGTGGCGACGTCGCTGCTGTCGGACTGGCCGAGGCGCAGTGCGCTGTTCACCAAGGTCATGCCGCGCGATTACCAGCGGGTGCTGCAGGCCACCCGGATGGCCAAGGCCGAGGGGCGCGACGTCGACGCAGCGATCATGGAGGCAAGCCGTGGCTGATCCACATGGGTTTCTCGAGGTACACCGCATCGACGCCACCAAGCGGCCGGTGGACGAACGGGTCGGCGACTGGCGGGAGGTGTACGAACAGCAGGACCCCCATCAGCGCGCGGGGGAGGTGTCCCAACAGGCCCGTCGCTGCATGGACTGCGGAATTCCCTTCTGCCACTCCGGAACCGCCGGCTGCCCGCTGGGAAACCTGATCCCGGAGTGGAACGATCTGGTACGCCGGGGACGCTGGGACGCGGCCAGCGATCGGCTGCACGCGACGAACAACTTCCCGGAATTCACCGGCCGGCTGTGCCCCGCGCCGTGCGAGGCCGCGTGTGTGCTGTCGATCGCCGAGGAGCAGACGGGCGGCAGCGTGACGATCAAACGCATCGAGCAGACGATCGCCGACCAGGCGTGGATGGACGGCCTCATCGAACCGCAGCCGGCGGCGATCTCCACCGGCAAGCGCGTCGCAGTCGTCGGCTCCGGCCCCGCCGGGCTGGCCGCAGCCCAGCAGCTCACCCGCGCCGGCCACGACGTCACCGTCTACGAGCGTGACGACCGGATCGGCGGACTGATGCGTTACGGCATCCCCGAGTACAAGCTGGAGAAGTCGGGTCTGAATCAGCGCCTGGCTCAGATGCGCGCCGAGGGAACACGTTTCGTCACCGACTGTGAGGTGGGCGTCGACCTGACGATCGAGGCGCTCCGGGCGCAGCACGATGCCGTGGTGCTTGCGGTCGGGGCGCTGCGGGCGCGCGACAACGACGTGGAGGGGCGACATCTCAACGGCGTGCACCTGGCGATGGAGCACCTGGTGCCCGCGAACAAGGAATGTGAGGGCGACGGTCCCAGTGAGATCAGCGCCGCAGGCAAGCACGTCGTGATCATCGGCGGCGGTGACACCGGGGCGGACTGCCTGGGCACCGCCCACCGGCAGGGTGCCGCGTCGGTGACCCAACTGGACTACAACCCCGAACCGCCGGAGTTGCGCGACGACTCGCGCTCACCGTGGCCGACGTGGCCGATCGTGCTGCGCACCCGGCTGTCGCCCGCCCACGCCGAGGGCGGCGACCGCCGGTACCAGGTGGCGGTGCAGCGCTTCATCGGCGACGAGCAGGGCAACCTGCGGGCGATGGAGATCGCCGAGGTGAAGGTCGAGCGCGACGCCACCGGCCGACGCCATATCGTGCCCGTCGGGGACTCGTTGGAGATTCCGTGCGAGTTGGCCCTGTTGGCGATCGGATTCGACGGTGTCGACCACATGCCGCTGCTGGACGGGCTCGGGCTCACGCTCAACCGGCGCGGTGCGCTGCCGTGTGGCCAGGACTGGCAGACAGACGCCCCCGGGGTGTTCGTGTGTGGCGACGCCCATCGCGGCGCGTCGCTGATCGTGTGGGCGATTGCGGAGGGCCGCAGCGCCGCACACGCGGTGGACAGTTTTCTGATGGGGGAGTCCGACCTTCCCGCGCCGGTCAGGCCGGGTGCCCTTCCGCTGGCCGTCGTCTGAATCGATTAACGACTATGCTCAACAGCCGTGAATAGACGCGGAAAGATCGTCTGTACGCTCGGCCCCGCCACCGCCTCGGAAGAGGCGGTCAGGAAGCTGGTCGAGTCCGGAATGGATGTCGCCAGGCTGAACTTCAGCCACGGCGACTACTCCGACCACGAGTCGAACTACAAGCGGGTCCGGGCAGCCTCCGACGTCACCGGGCACGCCGTCGGAATCCTGGCTGACCTGCAGGGACCCAAGATCCGGCTGGGCCGGTTCGCCGACGGTCCGGTCGTCTGGGCCAACGGTGAGACGGTGCGGATCACCGTCGAGGATTTCGAGGGTAATCACGGCCGGGTGTCGACGACCTACAAGCGGTTGGCGCAGGACGCCTCCCCGGGGGACCGGGTGCTGGTCGACGACGGCAACGTGGGCCTGGTGGTGGAGCACATCGACGGCAACGACGTGGTGTGTTCGGTCACAGAGGGCGGCAAGGTCAGCAACAACAAGGGCATGTCGCTGCCCGGCATGAACGTCTCGGCCCCGGCGCTGTCGGAGAAGGACATCGACGATCTCGAGTTCGCGCTGCGGCTCGGTGTCGACCTGATCGCCCTGTCATTCGTGCGGTCGCCCGCCGACGTCGAGTTGGTGCACGAGGTGATGGACCGGGTGGGCCGTCGTGTGCCCGTCATCGCCAAGCTCGAGAAGCCGGAAGCCATCGACAATCTCGAGGCCATCGTGCTCGCCTTCGATGCGATCATGGTCGCCCGCGGTGACCTGGGCGTGGAGCTTCCTCTCGAGGAAGTCCCGCTGGTTCAGAAGCGTGCCATCCAAATGGCAAGGGAGAACGCCAAACCCGTCATCGTCGCCACCCAGATGCTGGAGTCGATGATCGAGAACTCCCGCCCGACCCGCGCCGAGGCGTCCGACGTCGCGAACGCCGTGCTCGACGGTGCCGACGCCGTGATGCTCTCGGGCGAGACCTCGGTGGGCAAGTTCCCGTTCGAAACGGTCAAGACGATGGCCCGCATCATCTCGGCCGTCGAGGACAACTCGGTGGCCGCGCCGCCACTGACGCATGTGCCCCGTACCAAGCGCGGCGTCATCTCCTATGCCGCGCGTGACATCGGCGAACGCCTCGATGCAAAGGCCCTGGTCGCGTTCACCCAGTCCGGTGACACGGTGCGCCGCCTCGCCCGGCTGCACACTCCGCTGCCGGTGCTGGCGTTCACCGCCCTGCCCGAGGTCCGCAGCCAGCTCGCACTGACCTGGGGCACGGAGACCTTCATCGTTCCGCACATCGAGACCACCGACGGCATGATCCGCCAGGTGGACAAGTCGATGCTGGAGATGGGGCGCTACCGGCGGGGCGACCTGGTGGTCATCGTCGCAGGCGCGCCTCCGGGCACAGTAGGCTCCACGAATCTGATCCACGTCCACCGCATCGGGGAGGACGACGTCTAGTTCCGGGGGCGAGCCGACGGTGAGTGACTTCGACGAGCTGCTGGCGATCCTGCAACTCGACCGACTCGACGACAGCCTGTTCCTCGGCACCCATCCGAGCAAGAACCCCATCCGCACCTTCGGTGGGCAGATGATGGCGCAGGCTTTCGTCGCGGCCGGCCGAAGCCTGGACAACCAGTTGCCGCCCAGCGCGATGTCCGTGCACTTCATCGCCGGCGGCGACCCGGAGCTCGACCTGGAGTTCCACGTCGTCCGGTTACGTGACGAACGCCGGTTCGCCAACCGTCGTGTGGATGTGATGCAGAAGGGGCAGTTGCTGACCTCGGCGATGGTGTCGTATCTGACCGGCGGCCGCGGACTCGAGCACGGCGTCGAGGCGCCACAGCTCGACGACCCCGAGAACCTGCCGCCCATCGACGATCTGCTGCGCGGCTACGAGGACGTGGTGCCGCACTTCGCCAACGCGCTGCGCCCGATCGAATGGCGCTACACCAACGATCCGGCCTGGGTGATGCGCGACAAAGGGGAGCGCCTCGCCCACAACCGGGTCTGGATGAAGGCTCGCGGCGCCATGCCCGACGATCCGGTTCTGCACGGGGCGGCGCTGGTGTACTCCTCGGACACCACGGTGCTCGACTCGATCATCACCACCCACGGGTTGTCGTGGGGCTACGACCGGATCTTCGCGGTCACCACCAACCACTCCGTCTGGTTTCACCGGCCGTTCCGGTTCGACGATTGGCTGCTGTACTCGACGACGTCGCCGGTCGCGGCGGATTCCCGTGGCCTGGGCAGCGGCCATTTCTTCGACGGCTCCGGCCGGTTGCTGGCCACCGTGGTTCAGGAGGGGATCGTGAAGTACTTTCCCGGCCGCTCTACGGCGTCGGAGTGACCGTCAGCGAGAACTGGTCCTCGACCCGCTGGGTGAATTCGTCGGCGCAGGCCTCGATGGCCTGCTGATAGGACCCGGCCCTGCTGAGGCAGACGACGTAGTCGCTGCCGCCGACCTCCCGGAAACCCCAGACC
>NZ_JBAUJR010000247.1:0-5566 GCF_049683935.1 Mycobacterium sp.
GCGCCCCGAGCGGCCGTCGCCCGCCGCGGCGGCAGACGTGACGCTACCGGTCGTCGTCGTGGGCGCGGACTGCGCGACGCTGGGTGCGGCCGGGGTGACCGAAGGCGGTCAGCCGGCCTACTGTGCGCGCCTGACGTCCACGGGCGCGCCCCTGTGGTCGCAGTACCCCGGTGAGATCAGCCACCCCGCGGGTGATCCGAATACCGCGACACCTGTGCTGGTCTGCATGGAGCAGACCGGCCAGGCCCGCGTCGACTGCCATGACGACATCCTGCGGGAGAACACCGATCCCGGCGCCAACGAGCCGTCAACCTAGGCCGGTCACGGTCCGATCCGGATCTCGCCGGGCGACCACAATCCCGAGTGGGTGGCCGAACCCAGTTCGAGCTCGGCCGGTACGGCGTCGACGATGGTGTCGAATCGGCGCAGCGACCCCCAGTCCTGGCCCCAGTCCTGCGACAGGTAACTCGACATCACCGAGGCTCGCAAAAGCAAGTCGGTGATCCCGAGCAGGCCGCCGTTGACGCCGTCCTGCCACGTGTCGGTGCTCTGCAGTTTGGCGAAATAGTCAGGCGAGATGCGGAACTTCGGCACCTCGGTGACACCGTTGGCGTGCAGCATCGGCTGCTGGCAGGGGAACGCCATCCCGACCGCCCAGTCCAACAGGACCGGTTGCTCGGAACCGATGTACTCCTGCACCGAACGCAACTCGGGTACCCGGGGCGGCGTGACCGCGACCCAATCGCCCTGGCTCAGCGACAGATCCTCGGCGACCACCCGGACCGCGATGGCCTCGGCGGGGATCTGGTCGCGTGGATAGCGGAGATTGCGCCACGACGGTGTCGGTCCGATGTCGTACGGACTGATCCGGCCGGCGGGTTCCGGGGCACCGTCGGGCCCGGGTAGTGCGTACTCGAGTTCGACCGTCTGGCCGGAGCTTTGGCCCTCCGCTACGCTGCTGCCCGCGATGGTCCCGGCTGCGGTGATCACCACCAGGGGGTGCGCGTCTTCCGCCGGGGGGAGCTCGTACCAGGACGAAGTCAGTCGGCTCTCCTGTTGGGCCTCAGTGGAATACGTGCCCGCCACCGGCACCCGCGCAGGGTCCAGACCGTAGGGCAGCGGCACCCTCGCTCCGTTGACGCCGGCACGGGGCAGTTGCCGCGGACGAACCCAGTCGTAGTCGGTGCCCGGCTGCGGATTGTTCAGCCGGATCGCTTCGGCGATGATCCGGTCGGGAACACCGTTGGGTGAGAAGCCCACCGGATCGGCGCCGCCGAGCGGGCCCAGCGGCCCGTCCCCGCCTGGCAGGGCGCGCAGGAAGCCGTCATTCGAATCGGGCTCGACGAGCACGTCGTCGGCCATGCCGCAGCCCCCGACAAACGCCCGCACGTTGGCCCAGCCGTTGGAGTAGGTCGGGTACTGGCGCACCACGCCCACCGCCATCGAGGCGACGAACACCACGACCATCAACCCGGCCGCGATGGGAATGGGTGCGGCGGTGAGCTTGTCGACGATCTTCGAATTCTGGCGTGCCGTCACGTGCAGCCAGAACGCCCACAACCCCGCGATGGCGAACAGCACGAAGAACACGGTGCTGACAGTCACGCCGCCTAGCTGAGGCACCGAATTGTTGTAGGGCACACCGAAGTTCGAGACGTACCACCAACCGTTGGTGGATGCGAAGCAGAACGCCAACACAAAGAACACCAGGGACAGGAACGCCATCCGGTTGCGCGCCGAGCGCAACACCACAGGCGACACCATCACCGTCGCCAGCGCCGCCATCGCGCCGCCGACCGCGGCGAACAAACCGAAGTGGTGGATCCACTTGGTGGGGGTGAAGATCAGGAAGAAGATCGTCGCGAAGATGACGCCCATCAGCCGCCAGGCCGGGCCGCGGGCCACCCCGGGGATGCGCTTGCGTCGCAACATCATGAACAGCGACGGGAACAGGCACAGCACGGTGAACAGGAACGCGAAGCGGCGGGAGATCGCTGCGTCGGTGGTCGGCAGGATCAGGTAGTAGTAGCGCAGGATCTCGGTGAACCACTCCTGGCTCGGACCGATGGCGGTGCGGATCCTGGTGGCTTCCAACACCGTTGCGAATGTCTGGTCGGCGAACACCACAGCCAGGATCACGGTGCCCGCAGCCAGCATCGGGGCCAGGAGCGGCCAGGTGCCGACGACGAGGCGCCTGCGCATGATGATCCGCAGGATGGGTCGGCCGCCTGCCACCAGTGCGGCCACCGCGATCAGCCCGGTCGGCTGGATACCCAGCGTGAACGCCGCCGAGAAGATGGCCAGCGCGGCGGGCGTCAACCGGCCCGACGTGATGGCCCGCTCGATCAGCACGTAGGTGATCAGCGCCCCGGTGGCGATCTGCCCCTCGGGGCGCAGGCCGTTGTTGAACGGCATCCAGGCGCCGATCAGGACGAGTCCGGCCGCCCACAGCGCAGGACGGCTGGCGATCACGGCGGGCCCCAGTCGAGGCAGCACCTCGCGGGACAGCAGCAGCCAGCACACCAGCGAACAGATCAGGTCGGGCAGACGCATCCAGATGCCCGCGGTGCTCACCTGCGACATCAGCGCCAGCACGTTGTAGTACCAGCCGAACGGGTCCTCGGGAACGCCGAACCAGCGGAAGTAGTTGGCCATGTAGCCGGAGTGCTCGGCGGTACGGGCCATCTGCATCTGATAGCCGTCGTCGGAGGAGTTGGCGCCGATGATGTACCAGAGCGCGAACACACCGACCACGAAGACGTCCACGGCGGAGAAGGTCCGCCACCGGGTCGGGATCAGCCGGTGCATGCGTCGTCCGTCGGTGCGGTCCAGCTGCCACAGCGCGAACAGCGCGACGACGGTCGAGATGATCGCCAGCAGGATCGCCGCCAACTTCAGCGGTGTCGGGTTCGTGGTGAACCGGGTGTCGATCGTCGCCGAGAACTCCATGCCAGGCGGTGCCGGCCCGGTCAGGTCGGTGAACACGCCGACGATGGCGGGCCGCAGGTTGGGGTCGGCGAAGCCGGTGCGTTGAGGCGACCCATCGGCTTTGCGCAGCCCGACGAACTCGGCGAACGTTCCGTCCAGCGACGAGGTGATGTTGATCGTGGAACAGCCGGGGGCAGCCCCGGCGCCGGCGACCCGGTCCCGGTTCACGCTGGCCACCACGACGTTGCGGACGATCACGTCGACCCGGGTCTCGGTGACGTTGACCAGCATCGCGTTCAGCGCCGCGTCCCTGCCCTCGGCCGGCGCGGTGCCGAGGACGAGCCCGCCGTCGGCCGGCAGCGTCTCGATGACCTCGCAGGGCACTGTCGCGGTCAGATCCACCGGCGCCTGCGAGATCAGCGGCGCTGTGACGTTCTCCAACTGTCCCTGCTGAGGCCAGTTCAGCGTCGCCGTCGTCTGGGTGACGGGTAGCAGCGGCGTGGCGACCGCCATCACGAAGCCGAGCAGGCCCGCGATCGTCGCGACCCAGCGGGCCACCCTGACATCACTCACGCTGCCGCGCTGTGTCTTCGGTTCGTTCGCAAGCTCACTCACGGCAGCGCCCTGATCGGTCCGCCGCGACTCCAGCCGAACACTCGCGTCGACCCTTCCTCGATGGCGGCCTGCGGCGCCCGCTCACTCGGCACCACCCGGATGTAGCGCTCGAGCGCTCCCCAGTCCCGGTACCAGTCACCGCTGAGATACGTCGGGATCGCCTCGGTGCGCAGCAGCGCCTGGATGAACAGGAACGGGCCGCCGTCGTCGGCCGACTGCCACTGGTTCGACGAGGACACCATCTGCTCGAAGTTGGGCAGCACCCGGTATTCCGGCAGTTCGGCGACCCCGAGGTGCTCGGAGAACGGCCGCTGGCACGGGAAGTTCGCCGCGGTGGCGATGTCCATCAACACGGGGGTCTCGGTGCCGAGGAACTCCTGTGCGGTCTGCAGGGTGGGCACCCGGGGTGGGGTGAACGCGAACCACTGGTCGTCGGACAGGTTCGGGTCGTCGGCCACGATGCGGGCAACGTTCGCCTCCGGCGGCGCGGTGGTCATCGGGAACCGCAGGTTGCGCCAGGCCTTCTGCGGGAAGATGTCGATCGGCTGCACCTCGTTGAGCGCCTCGTACGACCCGTCGGGCCGGTGCACCCCCCACTGCAGCTTCAGCGACTGGCCGTAGCTGAACTCGCCGTCCTCCTCGTAGTACCAGATCGCGCCCGCGGCGGCGATCGTCACCAGCGGCCGCTCCGGGGTGCGGGGCGGCAGCTGGTACCACGCCGAGGTGGCTTCGGCGGCCACGGTGTTCTCATCGAAACTGCCCATCACCGGGGTGCTGTCCGGATCCAGTCCGAACGGCAGGAAGACCCGCGAGCCGTTGACGCCTTCGGGGCCGTAGCCACCGCCGGTTCCCGCCGCGTAGCCGATGCCGATGTTCGGCTTGTCGACGGCCCCGTCGGAGTTGACCAGACCGGGGTTGGCCGCCACGGGTTCGGCGGGCTCGAGGGTGTCGCTGACACCGTTGGGCGTGAAGCCGACAGGATCCTCGCCGCCCAGCGGTCCGTACTCGCCGAAGCGCTGGCCCGGAACCGGTTGCAGCATTCCGGCGTTGGTGTCCTCTTCGACCAGGACCGCGTCGGCCATCGCGCAGCTCGGCGACGATCCGGGCAGGAACGCGGCCAGCGCCGAGATGTTGGCCGCGCCCGTGGTGTAGACGGGGTAGCGACCTGCGGTGGCCTTGAGCATCGAGCCGACCGACAGCACCACCATGATGGCGGCCACGACCAGCAGCGGGGTCGACGCGACGGCCCGGTTGCGCCCGGTGTCGGCGACCTCGGTGTGTCCGGCGTAGTCCATCCGGAAGTGCAGCCATCCGGCGAGCAGTCCGCAGGCGATCGCCAGGACCAGGAACATCGACGTGACGGGCTGGCCGAAGAGAACGGGTTGCCGGTCGAACCACGGCACCCCGTAGTTGCCGACGTAGAACCAGCCGTTGATACCCGCGTTCGCCCACGCCAGGACGAACAGCAGGGCGGCCACGTACAGGGCGAGGTTCCGGCGACTGTGCAGGCCCACGCGGGCGAACGCGAACGCGGTCAGCGCGCCCAGCGCGCCGGCCAGACCGGCGAACACCCCGAACTGTGCCGACCACTTGGTGGGGGTGAGCATCAGCAGCAGCAGGCCGATCGCCGTCGCCCCCGTCAGTCGCCACACGGGGCCGTTCATCACCCCCGGCAGCGTGCCCCGGCGCAGTAGCACCACGAGCAGACCGAACACGCACAGCAGCAACACCAGAACGGCGAAGCGCCGGGTCAGCGACGCGTCGACGCTGTCTTCGACCATTACGAAGTAGTAGCGCAGGAACTCCTGGTACCACGGGATCGTCGGGCCGACGACGTACTTGATGCGGGCCGACTCGGCGACAGTGGCCAGGGTCTGGTCGCGGAAGACGACGACGAAGACGAGAGACGCCGCGGCGCCCAGAGGCGCTAGTTGGGCGGCGAGCCCGTCGGTGGCGCGGCGATCGGTGACGATGCGGGTGATGGCGCGGGCGCCGACCAGCAGCGGCGCCAGCGCGACCATGC
>NZ_JBAUJR010000248.1:0-8775 GCF_049683935.1 Mycobacterium sp.
AGGCGCACCAGTAACACCGAGATCAGACCGCGGCGTTCGAGCATGGCGTCGATCGTGGCGATGCGGGCCCACCGGATGCGGGACACCCCGTCGCGGCCCAGGGACCGGGCCAGCAGAAACGCCACCCACGCGCCGAGTGTCGCGGCGAACACCACCACCGCGGCCCCCACGGCCAGACCAAACAGAAGCCCGCTGGCGATGGTCAGGGCACTGGCCGGAAACGGCGTCAGGGTCGCTCCGGCGTAGACGGCCACGAATACCACCACCCCCCAGGCACCCGCGGCGGCCACCTGGTCGCGCAGCGTGGCTGGATTGGGCAGCTCGGTGGTGAGCGCCAGCGCGATCCCACCTCCGATGAGAAGGGCGAGGACCGCCGCCTTGAGTCGGTAGTCGATCCGCGTCCGCGGTGGTGCTGCGTCGCGTTCTGGTGTCTGCATCAGGCTCCATCGTCGTCGGTATTCACGATGGGAAGGCTTCGAGAGCCTCACTGTGTTCCCGTAGGCGAAGATTGCGTCGAAACTGCGCGGCCGCTCAGTGGGGTGGCCCGCCTGTCAAGAGGAGTTCTCGTGTCTCACCAGCCAACGTACGGCTCATGACCATGCGGCGGGGCTCTTTCGTTGCGGTGTCTCTGGTGACCGCGGTGTGCACCCTGGCCGCGTGTGCCGCTCCCGATCCCGACCCCGTTCAGGCAGCACCTGCGTCGTGGTCCGAGATTGCGGACCAGGCGAAGGGGCAGACGGTGGCGCTGTGGATGTACGGCGGCGACGAGCAGGGCAACACCTATGTCGATGACGTCCTGGCACCGGCCGCCCTGCAGGCCGGAGTGACGTTGCGTCGGGTGCCGATCGCCGACACCGGTGACGCGCTGAACCGGATCCTCGCCGAGCGGCAGGCCGGCGTCACCGACGGTGACGTCGACCTGGTGTGGGTCAACGGGGACGACTTCGGGACCGGTAAGCAGGCCGGTGCCTGGCTGTGCGGGTGGACGGAGTCGCTGCCCAACATGGCGCTGACTGATCCCGACGACCCACTGTTGGCCAACGACTTCGGCACCCCCGTCGACGGGTGCGAATCACCCTGGCACAAAGCGCAATTCACTTTGGTCTACAACGCCGAGACAGTCCCGGACCCGCCGACCGATTTCCTCGGCGTGCTGGACTGGGCGCAGGCCAACCCCGGACGGTTCACCTACCCGGCGCCCCCGGACTTCACCGGGTCGGTCTTCATCCGCGAAGCCCTCATCGCCGTCTCCGGCGGCCCGCAGAACGTCCCGCTGCAGTTCTCCCAACAGGACTACGACCGGCTGGCGCCACCCCTGTTCGAACGACTGAACGCGCTGAAACCCGACCTGTGGCGTGCAGGGGCCACCTATCCGCAGACGTCCTCAGAGCTCAACGACCTCTACGCCGGCGGCCAGGTGGACATGACGATGACCTACGGACCCGCGACCCTGACCGAGTTGGTCGCCGACGGCACCTACCCCCCGCAGACCACAGTGCTGACCCTGACGGACGGCACCGTCGGCAACGCCAGCTTCCTCGCCATCCCGTCCACCTCCGGCAGCAGCGCCGGGGCGAGGGTGGTCGCCAACTTGGCCCTGTCTCCGGAACAGCAACTGGCGAAGGCCAAACCCGAGGTATGGGGTCAGTTCACCGTCCTGGACCTGGCCCGGCTCTCCGCGTCGGACCGCGCCGCGTTCGATGCGCTGCCCGCATCACCGGTGGTGCCGCCGTACGACGTGCTCGCGCGCGACGCCCATGCAGAACTGGCCGCCGAGTGGGTGGCACCGCTCGACGAGGGATGGCGCCGCAATGTCCTCGCGGCCGACTGAATCGGCAGCGTCCTGGCGCGCGGCGCTGTGGGTTCTACCTGCGGCGGTACCGGTCATCGCCGTCCTCCTCGGCGGCCTCGGTTCGGCGCTGTTGCAGAGCCTGGGCCTGATGCCGCTCGTCGGGGCGCCGGCGCTGACAGTCGACGCCTACCGCGCCAACGCCGACGACATGGCGACGTCCGCAGCGTTGTCCGTCGCGATCGCCACCGCGGCGACAGTGATCGGGGTTGTGGTCGGGGTCGCCACGGCCCTGACCGCGGTGGGGGGTCGTCGCGCGGCACTGTCGGCGGCAACGATCACCGTCCCCGTCCCGCACCTGATCGGCGCCGCGACCATGGGCCTGCTGCTCGCCGATTCCGGGCTGTTGGCGAGGGTGTTCGGATTGTCTGACGGCGGCTGGCCTGCCCTGGTCGGCGGCCGGTGGTGGATCGCTGTGGTCCTTGAGTACGCCTGGAAGGAGTCCGCGTTCATCGCCTTGGTGGTGGCGTCTGTGCTGGCCACCCGCGTCGCCGGCTATGACGAGACCGCCGCCATGCTCGGAGCCTCGCGGCGTGCCCGGCTGCGGTTGGTGACATTTCCGCTGATCCGCCCCGCCGTGGTGGCCGCGGCGACCATCAGCTTCACCTACACCCTCGGCTCCTACGAGGTGGCGCTGTTGCTCGGCCGCGCTTATCCGGAACCGCTTCCGGTGATGGCGATTCGGCTGTTCACGTCGATCGACCTCGCCACCCGGCCCCAGGCAGCCGCGGCGGCCGTCGTCACCGCAGTGCTGGCGCTGCTCGCGGTGGCCGGCGCGCTGACCATGTTGCG
Source organism: Mycobacterium sp. (assembly GCF_049683935.1). Taxonomy (GTDB): domain Bacteria; phylum Actinomycetota; class Actinomycetes; order Mycobacteriales; family Mycobacteriaceae; genus Mycobacterium. Next base: position 2,642 of record NZ_JBAUJR010000248.1, read on the forward strand.
GCGATCGGCGATCTGGCGGTGACCGCGTGGGCCCGGACCGCCACGGGACGAGGGGTTCGCGCGGCGCTGGTGCTGTGGTTCCTGCTTCCTCTGGCCCCGATTCTGTTGTGGGCGTTCGCGAATCGATGGCCCTTTCCGGATCTGCTGCCGCAGCAGTGGGGTCTGGACGGGGTGCGTAGCGGGCTCACCGCGGGCGCCCCGCACGCGTTCGTCGTCTCGACAGCCATCGGGCTCGCGGTGGCGGCCATCGCCACCCCCGCCGGTGCACTCGCGGCCCGCGCCTTGGCCTCTGGCCGGCTGCCTTTTCCGCGTCTGATCGAAGCCGTGCTCTTCGCGCCGCTCGTCCTGCCCGCGTTCGCGGTGGCGATGGGATTGGACGTGCTGGTCCTGCGTACCCGCGTTCCGAGTCCCCTCGCCGTCGTCGCCGTGTTGTCGGTGGCCGCGATTCCGTACACCACCTATCTGATGCGGGCCGCCTTCGGCGCCTACGACATCGGCTTCGAGGAGGAGGCCCGCACGTTGGGTTCATCCCGCGTGACGGTGTTGCTGCGGGTGCAGATTCCGCTGCTGGCGCCAGCACTCTCCGGTGCGGCGTTCCTGGCGTTCCTCGTCGGATGGAGTGACTACGTCGTGACTCTGCTCATCGGAGGTGGACGGGTAGTCAGCGTCCCCATCTTGGTGGGCTCGTTCGCCGCAGGTACCGGAAATAATGCCGTCGTCGCGGCGCTGTCACTGGCAGCGGTGGTTCCGCCGTTGATTCTGCTCGTGGTGGTCGCCCGTGCCGGACGCCGCACGCAGACCCCGGCATGAGTACCCGACTGGGGCTACGGGACCTCACCCGCCGCCACCCGGGCCAGCCGGTACCGGCGATACGTGGGCTCGACGTCGACGTCGACGGCGGCGCATGCCTGGCACTGCTCGGCCCGTCGGGATCCGGAAAGAGTACGGCGCTGAGGCTGATCGCCGGGCTGGATACGCCCACCCGCGGCAGCGTGCTCCTTGACGGCGAGGATGTGACCGACACACCCGCGGAGAAGCGCGGCATCGCGATGGTGTTCCAGCGGCCGCTGCTCTTTCCGCATCTGTCGGTCATCGACAACGTCGCCTTCGCCGCGCGCGCCGCGGGGCTTTCCCGCCGGGACTCCAGGGCAGCCTCGCGGCGGTACCTCGAGCTGGTCCAGCTGAGCGATCTCGCCGATCGTTCCGTCGCCGACATCTCCGGCGGACAAGCTCAGCGGGTGGCGCTGGCCAGAGCGCTGGCCGCCGAGCCCAAGGTGCTGCTCCTCGACGAACCGTTCGGGGCGTTGGACAGCGCCCTACGCGGCGACATGTATGCGCTTCTGCGAGCGGTCAGGGACGAACTGAACCCCACCATCGTGTTGGTGACACATGACCAGTCCGAAGCGGCCATGGTCGCCGATTCCCTTGCGGTACTCATTGGCGGTGTACTGGAACACCATTCCGACGTGCAGACCGCATACGTGCGGCCGTCCACGCTGGCGGTGCATCAGTTGATGGGCGGGCTGAACGAGATTCACGGGTGCGTCGCCGCCGGGGTGCACCACTCCGACCTGGGTCCGCATCCGCTGCCGACGGCTGCGCGCCTTCCGGACGGACCCGCCGTGTTGGTGTTTCGGCACGAGATGGTGCGCCTGACCTCCGCGACCGACACACCCGTCACGGGCACCATCACCTCGCTGCAGCCCGCCGGCATCCGACGCTTGGCCTGCGTGCGCATCGGTGAATCGTCGGTGTTCGCCGAACTCGAACCGCAGGTGAACCTCACCGTCGGCGCCGACGTCGGGGTGCAACTGCCCGCGGATGCGCTCCATGCGATCAGCACCCAGTCGTGAACTGGGCTGTGGTACGGCCGATCCGGCCGCCGTGAGACGTCAACAGGCGAGATCCACGGATACCGTCGTACCTACTACCGTCGTGGTGTGATCGGTGCCGGCTCCCGCGACACCGGAGTCCATTCGGATGATCGTCGGGACTAGGCGAGTTCCACTAATGGTGCGGTGGTACAACGGGGCGTTGCCGGTCTTGTTCATGACGACCGTGTAGCCGCTCGCCTGAAGCTTCTGCACGGTGTCACCCACCGAGGCGGGGCCCGCTGGGACCCGCCTCAGCGGGAGACGCGTGTCCGATGGCGGCGGTGGAGACGAGTGTGACGGCAATCGTGACGACGGGGTGACTCTTTTTGAGCGTATCCATTCTGCGAGGGCGAAGCATGATCACCCGACTAGCTCGTTGTGCGCTACCGAAATGTCAGCATCCTGAATAGGTTTGGGTGAGCTGAGTGTCCAGACGCGACAAATGGGAGCTAGTGTCCGATCGGGCGTATCTGTCACCGTGCTGACAATCACCGGGGAGCCGGCTCACCCGGGGTATTTGATGGGACGAGGATCCGAACCAAGGGGGTCGCCGCGATGATCCGAGCCGTGTGGAACGACGCAGTGTTGGCGGAGGCGGTGCACACCGTGCGCCTCGAGGGCAACGACTACTTTCCGCCGGAGGCGCTCCGCCGCGAATACCTCACCGAAAGTTCGGCGACTACCGTGTGTCCGTGGAAGGGTACGGCCCACTATTACACGGTGACCGTCAGCGGTGAGGTGAACCCAGAGGCAGGGTGGTACTACCCGAGTCCGAGTCGCCGTGCACGCCAGATCAAAGATCACGTCGCGTTCTGGCGCGGAGTGCGGATCGAGAGGGACGAGGCTGCTTCGGTCGCCGACCGAGCGCGAGCATGGCTGCGCGGCAAGCCGTGAGCAAAGCGTCGCTGAGCGCACCTGTCCGAAGGCGACGACTCGTCAAGTCGGACGGGCTGCCGATGTGGGGCATCGGATTCGCAAGCGGGCTGGTGGGCATTTTGTGCTGTGTCGGCCCCACCGTCCTCGCGGTGTTCGGAATCATTAGTGCTGGAATGGCATTCGTGTGGGCGAACGATTTGTACGACAACTACGCGTGGTGGTTCCGCCTCGGCGGCGTCGCCGTCCTCGGCCTTCTCGTCTGGGTATCGCTGAGGCGCCGCAATCAGTGCAGCCTCGCCGGCGTGCGTCAACGGCGGTGGCGACTGCTGGGGGTGCTCGCGGTCGCGGTCGGCACGTACGTAGCGTTGTACGCCGTGACCACCTGGCTCGGCGGCTTCGCATGACACTCGATTTCTCACCGGACCGCGACCTCTACCCCTTCACATCGCGATGGTTCGACAGCTCGCAGGGTCGGGTGCACTACATCGACGAGGGCAGTGGTCCACCGCTGCTGCTCTGTCATGGCAACCCGACGTGGAGCTTTCTCTACCGTAACGTCATCGTGGGCCTGCGCGACCGGTTCCGGTGCATCGCCCCGGACTACCTGGGCTTCGGACTATCAGACCGTCCGAGTGGGTACGGCTACACCGTGCAGGAGCACGCCCGCATCGTGGGCGAGCTGGTGGACTTCCTGGATCTGGACGGCTATATGTCGATGGGACAGGACTGGGGAGGCCCGGTCACGATGGCGGTCGACACGGCCCGCGCCGACCGGGTACGCGGAGTCGTACTGGGCAACACGTGGTTCTGGCCGGCTGACCGACTGCGGATGAAGGCATTCAGCAGGGTGATGTCCAGCCGTCCGATGCAGCGCGCGATCCTGAACCGGAACTTCTTCGTCGAGAGGCTGATTCCGGTGGGGACGAGTCGAACTTTGACCCCGCTGGAAATGGACCACTACCGGGACGTCCAACCGTCACCGGAGGCGCGACGGGGTGTCGCAGAGCTGCCCAAACAGATCCTGGCCGCCCGACCACTGCTGCAACGCCTCGAACACGAAGTGCCCGAGACGCTGGGGTCCAAACCGGCGCTGTTCGTCTGGGGCATGAAGGACTTCGCGTTTCCACCCGCGCAGACGCTGCCACGGATGCGCGCCACCTTCCCCGATCACGTGGTCGTCGAGCTACCAGGAGCCAACCACTTCATGCAGGAAGACGAACCCGGCCGGATCGCCGCAGCGATCATCGACCGTTTCGGCTGACGTGGCGGTGTCGGCCGGTCGCACGTGGAGTCGGCCGCGCGATGCGGTGGCGATGTTCCTGCGCGGGGCCACGGTACGAACCGCTGGCCCCACCGCGCTGTTCGTCGGAATGGTCCTGTCGTTGGTCAACCAAGGTGCGGTCATCACGCACGGCGATGGCGACGGAGGGACGTGGATTCGGGTCGTGGTGAATTTCCTGGTGCCGTTCTGCGTCGCCAGCATCGGATACCTCTCTGCGCGGCGTGCGCCGCCCGGCGGTGACACTTCATAGGCCGATCTCGGACCAGCGGTGCTAGAGAATGTCTGCGGGCTGACATTGTGTCGCCGTCAGGGCCCACCACGCTGATTGTCTGGACGCTCAGGACAAAGTGCTAGAGGAAGGTCAGTGATGCCGCGAAAACCGAGCAGGATCGCACCGGGCGACAGCGTTGACGTGCGCCAAGTGGACACGGTCAGCTCCGGGCCGGTGACGCTACCCGACCCGCAACGTCTGACCCATCTGCAGTTCCGGCGGTACGCGGGCTGCCCAGTCTGCAATCTGCACCTGCGCTCGTTCGGGCAACGCCACGGTGAACTCGAGGCCGCAGGGGTGCGGGAGATCGCGGTATTCCATTCGACGACCGAGGCGATGACGCCATATCAGGACACGTTGCCCTTCGTGCTGATTGCTGACCCGCAACGGACGCTGTACCGCGAATTCCGGGTGGAGAGATCACTGCGATCAATCGCCGATCCGCGCGCCTGGGCCGCTGCCGCTCGCGGTTGGAACCGCCATCTGCCACCGCAGTCCGACACCGGGGAGGGTGGCCATACTGGGCTGCCGGCCGAATTCCTCATCGCCCCGAACGGCCGGATCCTGGCCTGCAAGTATGGCTCTCACGCCAACGACCAATGGACCGTCGATGAGGTGCTCGACCAGGCTCAGCATCACTAGCGCGGGGTCCGCTCGGAGCTGACCTCGACGCCATTCCAGAAGGCGACTCGGCCCTTGATGCGCCGCGCCAGCGGGGACGGGCGTCGATAGGTGAATGCTGCGCTGCGCAGCGTGGCGCCGTCTGTAGCCACGTCGTAGTAGCTGGCGATCCCCTTCCAGAAGCACAGACTTTTCGCCTTGTTCGCGACGAGAACGCCTTCGGCGATATCGCTTTCGGGAAAGTACACGTTGCCTTCGACGATCACTGGATCGTCGGTGGTGGCTATCACGGTGTCTCCGACACGTGCGGTGGCGCTGGTCATAGGAGTCCTCTTCCTCATTCGTTGTGGGCGAGTGGTTTTCAATGCGGGAGCGGGGCGGGAGGGGGCCTGCTTCGACCCCCGCCCCGACCCGCTACCCAAAGATCCGGCTAGGCGCTGCGGCTCCGGGTGAACGGCAGCAGTGCGAACGCCGTCGCGACACCGAACATGATGTGCTCGACGAGGAACGTGGGGTAGCCCACCATGGAGGCCATGTTGGTGATCGGGTCCCCGGCGGAGAAGATCGTCGCGGCCAAGGGTAGTCCAATCCATGCGCTGACTGCGAAAACAACTGCACCATAGATCATTCCAGCCAGGAGCAGCATCATGCCGCGCAGCTTCGCCATCCGGACGATCACTGCGAACAGGACGCCGTACATCGCGCCCACCATCATGTGGATGAGTGCGCCCACCACGGCGGGACCGAACACGAAGTAGAAGTTCGAACCAGCCATGCCCTGCTCCATGGACGCCATCATCGTCGACGGATCCAAGAGCAGTGAACCGATGTGGTAGAGCGGGGTGAAGAAGCCGGTGTGCTGGTAGGTGGCGGCGGCGGTCATGGCGAACATCGCCATGACCAGAGAACCGATCACACCGGCGACAGCGCCGACGATGAGCGTTCGTCCGAGTCCGGCCTTGAGATCAGCCTGTGTTGGGGTAGTGGATGACATGGCGGTGCTCCCTCGTGGTGTCTCGTGTCGGGGAATTCATCCCCTTGTGGAGGAAACCCGGTGATGGCTGCCGGCCCTTCCCGACGGGCCCCAGTGTTTTTCGCTAGTTGCTTCGGAAGCGGAGCCAGGTCCGTCGCAGCCGGACGAGGATCCCGATCAGCCGGGCTGTCGTCGGCCGTCCCAGCTGTGCTCGGACGTCGGCGATCGCGGCGTTCC